>CAYVJI010000021.1:2037-25544 GCA_964451805.1 uncultured Pelolinea sp.
TCAGCGATGGACATGGTATAGGTCTGGCGCGAGATGGGGTAGAAGGCTACCCGTTCCACAAAGGGAACGATCCAGCGCAGCCCGGGCTGCAGCGCCTGATCGCGGTAGCCCTTGGGAGATAATGCGGAAATGACCACGCCACGCTCCTGAGGTTCAATAAAGACCAGCCCGGCGCTGGCGGTACTGAACAGGACAGCGGCGATAATGAATGCCAAGATGATCCCTTTGGCGTTCTTAACCTTTTGCCCGCGCGCCGCCTGAACACTGCTGAGCACAACCGTGCCGATTGCTCCCAGCCATAAAACAATTGCCAAACCTGCGATCAAATCTGTTATTCTCATGTTTCCTCCAATTCCTTTTTATTATCGGTCAATTTAGCGAGAATTGTATTAAGGACGTATTAATTTTCCATGGGAATATAGGAAAAACCAAGCTGGAGAGTTCTGGGAAAGCTGTCAGGCTTCCAAGAGAATGGTGACCGGCCCGTCGTTGTGGATCTCAACCAGCATGTGAGCGGCAAACTCGCCGGACTGGGTGGGAACGCCGGCTGCCTGCAGGGCTGCAGCGAAATAGTCCACCAAGGGGCTGGCGATTTCAGGCGGGGCAGCCTTGATAAATGAGGGGCGGTTACCCTTGCGCGTATCCGCCATCAAGGTAAATTGGGATACTACGATGGCACTGCCATGAATATCCAGGAGGGAGAGGTTCATCTTGCCAGCATCGTCACTGAAGATACGCAGGCTGGCGATCTTGCGGACAAGCTGATCGGCTTGTTCGCGCGCGTCGCCGAGCTGGATGCCCAGCAGAATCACCAATCCAGTTTCGATGCTGGCGATGGTTTTGCCAGAAATGGAGACCTGTGCCTGACTGACCCGTTGGACAAGCGCGCGCAATTTCCGCCTCTCCGTAGAGCCTTATGGCAGACCAATGGCGGCGCGCACTTCCGCCATGGTTTTCTGGGCAATGGCGCCAGCTCTTTTGGCGCCATCCGACAAGATATCCCACACCTGATCGGGGCGCTGGTTGATCTGGGCGCGTTTTTGACGGAAGGGTTCAAAATACTGGTTCATGTTTTTTGCCAGGAGCTTCTTGCAATCCACGCAGCCGATACCCGCCCGGCGGCATTCCACGTTAACCATATCGATTTCTTCCTGACTGGAAAAGACCTTGTGCATGGTGAAGACGTTGCACACATCCGGATTGCCTGGATCGGTGCGCAATTTGCGGGCCGGATCGGTGACCATCATCATCACCCGCTGGCGCGTTTCTTCGGGCGTGGCGGCAATCTCAATGTGATTGTTGAGGCTCTTGCTCATCTTCTTCTCGCCGTCAATGCCCAAAACTTTAGGCACCTCGGTAACCTTCATCTCCGGTTCGACCAACACATTGGTGTTGTAGCGGAAATTAAAGGAACGCGCGATCTCGCGCGTAAACTCAAGGTGGGGCGCCTGATCGACGCCCACCGGCACCGCGTTAGCTTTGTAAAGCAGAATATCGGCTGCCATCAACACCGGGTATCCCAGCAGACCATAGTTGACATTATGAGGCTGCTCGCGCACTTTTTCCTTAAATGTGGGCAGATCGGTCAGTTTGCCCATGGGGGTTACCATGGAAAGAATGGTATGCAGATTGGCTAGTTCCGGCACATGCGACTGCACGAAGACGATGGTATGCTGTGGATCGATGCCGGCTGCCAGCCAATCCAAAGCCATTTCCAGGGTATTCTGCTTGAGATCCTGGGTGGTTTCCATGGTGGTCAGGGCGTGCAAGTCCACGATGCAGTAGATGCAATCGTACTCAGACTGCAGGGCGACGTAATTCTTAATTGCGCCCAAATAATTGCCCAAGTGCTGGCGCCCGGTCGGCCGGGCGCCGGAAAAAACGCGTCCTTTTTTTGCCATCATCCTATTTCAATAACCTCGTCATTAATATCCCTTCCACTTCCCCGGGATGGGGCAAGCGGCCGGTGTTCTTTTTAGAATAAACCAGATCTTCCTCCAGGTATACTTCAAACGCGCCGATCGAACGAGTAGGTTTCAGCTCCGGCGAGGCGATGCGGCTGCCAAACTGCGCCTGCAGTTCCAGGGAGAGCTGCTGGGCGCTCTTTTCGAAACCGCATGGCTGACAATACTCAATTGTGATCTTGTTCTTCATAAGAAAGTCCGGTTTGCTTCAGTTTTTTATTATAACGTACGCGCGGTTGGTGCCTGGATTGTTTTGGTACAATGCGTAGGTATGGAAATTCCACAGCGGCGCGTGCCAGCCTGCAAACGGATTTTTGATATATTGTTTTCAACAACCATGTTGCTGCTGTTGTTTCCTCTTATTCTGGCAATCGCACTAATCATCCTATGCATGGAAGGCTGGCCGGTAGTCTTCACGCAAGAAAGACCGGGCATGGGTGGGAAAAGCTTCTGCATGTACAAATTCCGCAGCATGCGCGAAAAAAGAGATTCGAATGGAAAGCTCCTGCCTGATGAGGAGAGAATGACGGGATTGGGGAAATTCTTGCGGCGCACCAGCCTGGATGAGCTGCCGGAGTTTTTTAATGTGTTCAAAGGTGAAATGAGCGTGGTAGGTCCGCGGCCTTTGCTAACGCAGTATCTTGAACGCTACACACCCGAGCAAGCTCGCCGGCACAGCGTGCTGCCGGGAGTGACAGGCTGGGCGCAGGTGAATGGACGCAATGCACTGACTTGGGAGGACAAATTCCGTCTGGATGTGTGGTATGTGGAAAACTGGTCGTTCGGTCTGGACCTGCGCATCATCTTGATGACCATCTGCAAAGTGTTCCAAGGGGAAGGAATTTCACAAAGCGGGCATGCCAGCATGCCTGAATTCATGGGCAGCCAGGAAGAAGAACAGAAAAAGTAATTTACAGGGGCAGGGGATAGATCTGATCTTCACGCAGCAATTGGGTGATCTTTTCCACTAAAATCTGCTTTCCAGGGCTCAACCAAACCAAGCCATCCTGCACATTGATGGGTTGAAGATCTCCTAGCTTGATGCCGGCATTGATGATGCGTCCGCCGCTGCCAGACAAGAGATCGCTCCATATCTCACGAATGGGAGTAAGATTATCCGCGCCGATGGTAGCTGCCCAGCGCGAAGAGCCTTCTGCCGGAGGGGACTGCATTCCAACCAGGGCAACATCTTGAGCGGAAAGATAGCTGAGCAATTGAGGAGAAGCTGCTTCCGGCGTCAGGAAGAGCACATTAATTTTGCTCAGATTGAGTTCATTAAAAGCTGCCTGCCAGGTTTCAACGGGACTAGCAGCTGACTGCACGGAAACCAGCGGATAAGCGTTGAGGGGCATGAGGGCGGACGCGCACAGCCCGCAATAGTACAGGACGCCATTTTGGAAAGCCTGGCCAACCTGCGGCTGCTCGGCGCTGAGCAGCGCGCCCACACGAAAATTGGGCGCCAGCAGCGCAGAAACATAACCGCTTAAGAAGGCGGCGTCGTATTCGCGGGTGCGAATGATGGTGACATTGGCGGGTGGGTTCCAATCCTGGCTGCTAAGCGCCACGAATTGGGTGCTCGGCGCTGCGGCTGCCAAACTGCCGAGGTTTTCAGGGTGATACAGGAACACGAGCACCTTGATATCCGGGCTGAGCGTTTCGTGACTGATCTCCTGACGGACCTCAAACTCCAGGGCGGAAGCGGAGCTCAATTCAGACAGCATGGTCTGCGCTTCCTTCAGGACATCGGGGTTGGTATCCGCCGCAGGCACCAATACAACCCGGTCGGGCGGCAAAGGAGTGGGTGTGGAAAATTCTATGGCGGGCTGTGGGCTGGATTGATCAGCAGAGGGGTTTGAACGTGAGCCGCAGGCGGGCAGGGTGCAAAGAATGACCAGCAACATCAGAATGATGGCAGCAGGACGCCGGAAGAGAGCTTTGATCGACATGCAGGATATTTTACACTATGATGAACGGTGGGTTATAATTGCGCTCATGTTTTCACTCGCATGGATAGCTTTTCCGTAATGAGAGAATTCTGAAACCCGAAGGTTTTTCCTTAGGGTTTTATTTTGTTACCATTTCTGGTCAATAAGGAGAACAATATGCCCATTCACTTTGGCACCGATGGCTGGCGAGCAGTCATATCTGATACTTTTACTTTTCACAATCTGCGCATGGTCACTCAGGCGATCGCGGATGCTGTCAATTCTGAAGGCTGGCTGAATGGATTGAAGATCGATCCAGCCCCCGACCACTCAAAGATGGTGGTAGGTTTTGACACACGCTTCCTTTCCGATCGTTACGCGCGCGAAGCAGCGCGCGTGCTGGCTGCCAATGGATTCAAGGTCTTCTTATGCCAGGCAGACGCACCCACACCGGTCGTTTCTTATGCGGTCAAAAATTTGAGAGCGATCGGCGGAATCATGATCACGGCTTCGCATAACGCCCCACGGTATAACGGCGTGAAACTCAAAGCCGCCTACGGCGGCTCAGCCCTGCCCGAACTGTGCCGCAAGGTAGAAGTGTACCTGAATGATAACGAATCGCAAGGCCGCGGACCCAACCTGATCGATTATGATATTGCGCGTGAAAAAGGACTGATCACACGCTTCAACCCCATCCCAGACTACCACGCGCACGTGCGCAAGCTGATCAATTTCGATGTGATCGCGGAAAATCCGCAATACATCGTGGTGGATTCTATGTACGGCGCCGGGCGCGGCGTGATCCGCGGGTTGTTGGAAGGAACCGGCTGCGAAATCCACGAGATCCGCAATGAAATGAACCCGGGCTTCGGCGGGGTGCACCCTGAACCGATCGGGCAGTACCTCAACGCATTGTCGGGGGCGATCTGCATGGGCAAGGGAAGCTTAGGGCTGGCAACCGATGGCGATGCTGACCGCATCGGGGCAATGGATGAACGCGGTGTGTTCGTTGACCCGCATAAAATCATCGCGCTTTCCCTGCAATATCTGGCTCAAAAGCGCGGATTAAAGGGCTCCGTGGTGCGCACAGTCTCCACAACGCGCATGATCGATCTGCTGGCGGAACGTTTCGGATTGACTTTGCACGAAACACCAGTAGGATTCAACCACATTGCAGAACACATGTTGAATGAAGAGGTGCTGATCGGCGGGGAAGAATCCGGCGGCATTTCCTTCCTGGGGCATATCCCTGAAGGGGATGGCATCCTGATGGGTCTGCTGATGACGGAAATCGTGGCGGAGGCGGGAGTCAGCTTATCGGAGTTGGTGGCGAATCTGCTGCAGGATGTCGGCCCGGCGGTGTATGCACGGCACGATCAACGCCTCAAACGACCCGTAGCCAAAGAAAAAATGGTGGGTATTTTGATCAACAACGCGCCCAAACAGATCGGAGGTCAGCCGGTGGCAGAGGTTTCCACACGGGACGGGGTGAAATATATTCTGGAAGACAACTCCTGGCTGCTGATCCGTCCATCTGGCACGGAACCAGTTCTAAGGGTGTACGCAGAAGGGCGCACGGACGAGATGCTGCAGGCGCTGCTGGGTTATGGCGAGAAAATTGCCCAAGATGTAACCTAGGTTAAACTGCTTTGGGTTTGCCAGAAGTTGATTCTTCTAGAACCTGATAGAACTCGTCAATGATAGTGAGAAATTCCGGCGGCAGGCGGCGGCGGGTTTCTTTAATAATATCTGCGGGTGGAAGACCATAGAAAGCTTCTGCCAGCGAACCGCTGATGCACGCCAGCGTATCTGCATCCCCTCCCAAAGAAATGGCATTTCTGACGGCGCTTTCGAAATCCTTGGACTCAAAGAAGGCGATAAATGCCGGCGGCACAGTGCCCTGGCAGCTTTCATCGAAATGGTAATTTGGCCGAATTTCATCCAAGCTACATGATAATGGGTAACGAAACCATTTGGCGATCTCCACTCTGATTTCTTCTTTGCTATGTCCATGCCTGGCTAGAAAAATTCCATAACAGACTGCCTGAGCGCCTTTAATGCCTTCGGGATGGTTGTGGGTCACCTGGGCGCACAAACGTGCAGTTTGCAGCAAGGAAGCGATGTCCGGACAGAGAAAGCCGATTGGGCTGGTGCGCATGGCTGAACCGTTTCCCCAGGAGTTATAGGGTTCGGAGGATTGCGAGAAAATCCAACGATGGAAAGAACCGCCATAGCTGGCATGAGGAAAACGGAGGCCATATTCCTTGAGCGTGGCGGCGAAATCCCGATTGTGCAAAAGCGCATCGGCAACTGCAACAGTCAAAATCGTGTCATCAGTAAACGTTGACTGGTCTGAAAATAAAGGGAACTCCCTATGCTTAAAACCCAAAAACTCATAAGGTGCGCCTATCATATCCCCTGCGATTGCCCCTAACATATGAACCCCTTTGATTAATCCCCTTTTAAGGCGTGACGGTCTCCTGAAAATCAGCCACACTGGTCAACTGGGCGGCAATGGTGGCTGTGCGCGCCAGGTCGGCATCCAGCGTTGCGGTGGAAGGCAGGCTGGTTTCAGTTGGGGCGGGCGCAACCGTCTCTTCAGCAGACGGCTGCGTGATTTCCAATTGGGATTGCTCAGACATGATTGCTTCATTGCCAGGCATGGCGCTGACGGTCAGGATAGCCCGCACACGGGCTTCAGCCTCCAAATCGGTCAGAAATTGCACGACGTAAATCAGCCCATAAAAGAAAACAAATAACAGGGTCAGGATGAGAAGAAAACGCACAAAACAGCCTTTTTTTCTTTTGTTTTTCCTGCGAACAACGGCACTATCCTCTTCCAATATCTCTTTTAGAGTGTCATCGGTATGGTTATTCTCCATCTTTCCCTCGTTTCATGAGAGCATCTGAATGCCAATTCTACTTGCTTTTTGGATCAAATTTTGTAAAACCCTCCGGCAATTCTTCGGAATCAATCTGATTCTCATTTTTCTGCTCGGTTGGTGGAGGGAGGTTCAGTTCGTCTGTCTGAGGTGAATCAAGTATCTGCGCTTGCTGCGAGACTACCGGGGATTTTTTCTGTTCGTCCTTGACCGATTTGCTGCGCTGCCCGCCGACAGGTTTATTCGGCTTAACCTGGCTGGGCTGGATCGGCTTCGATCCATTCTTGGACGGCTGTTTGAACAAATCGTGCTGCTGCCATTTGTCCTTTTCTTCCTCTAAAACCTGATCCTGCTGTTTCAATTCACGAATGCGCTGCAACCATTCCGGCAAATCCTCGGCAGCGGGTTCGATGTGTTTCTTGCTTTCTACGACATTTTTCCGGGGAATGTCATGCGAAGGAGCATCGCGTTCTGCAGGAGCGGCAGGTTGCCGATCGGCAGGCTGGTTTAATTCCGCCTGACAATACCAGCACTTCACCGCTTCACGCAGATTGGGACGTCCACAATTAGAACAGATGATTTCATCCGAGGGATCAGATTGGTTTTCCATCAGTCTGCATTTTTTCACAGTATAGCATAATTCCCCTGTGCAACGTTCTGATGCATTAGGGTTGAATAAGAAGGGATTCCATAAAGAGCAGACGCTGCTCCTCTTTGGCGAGAAAGTCAATTCTTGAATGCACCATCTTGCGCGGAATGCGCTTGCCGCGAACCGCAAAGACGAAATCATGGATCTGCTGACCGTAATCAGCGATGTTGTTCTGGTCATTCGGAATAGACAGGATCAGAGGGCTATCCAGGTCATGCAGGTCAGTATCCTGATAAGGCAGTACGCAAGGAATACCACGCGCGACGCAATCCCGAATCTTAAAAGGAGATGCTTCATTTATGCCGGCTTTGTGCAAAGAAAGAGTTCCGATGGCGGCATCTGCGCTGGACAATACCCGATCGCAGGCAGCACCAGTGAGATAACCATGCAGCTTGAGATTGGCAGGGATATCCGCAACCTCTGGAATGTGATCATACCCGATCACATCAACGACAAGGTCCGGGAAGGATCGGGCGAAACCAACCAATTTTTCCACACCATGCCACGCATACCCGGGGGTGCCCATGAATACCAGATGGGGAGTGCTGTTGCACGGGGCGGGCAGTTCGGGGACGGCGCTAAGGTCAATGCCATTGCTGATGACCAGGCTAGGCTTATTAAAGCGTTTAAAAGCAGGCAAGTGCTCTAATTCATAGGCAGGATAAAAAATCCCGGAGCAGGCGCGGATGGTCAGAGAACGCGTCAGAAGGTTGTAAGTGCTTTTGAGAATCCCTAACAATTTATGTTCCTGGATATCGTTGGTGTTGACTTCCAACGCGATGGGAGCAATTTGAGAAATCCGATGCAATGGGAAGACATACATCGCCCAGCGCAGATAGATCACATCGGGCTGGTATTGCCGCAAAGCAGCGAGCAATCTGTTTAACGCATGACAGCGCGAAAATTCCGTAGCAATGCTGCCGACAAATCCTGCAGCAAGTTTATAGGGAAAGCGTTCACCTGGTATTAGTTCGTTTGCAGACGCAGGCAGATGCAAGTGAGAAAAAAAGCGGACGGTATGACCGCTGGACTGCCAGGCAGAAAGCTGCCTGTTGATCTTCTGACCGACGCTGCTGTTGGCGCTGCGCGGCCAATGCAGGGATACATAGGCAATACGCACGATTTATTTTCCCTTGGTCACCTGAGCGATCGTTTCTTCATAGGAATCAATAGCGGAGCGCAGATCAAAGCTGCGCGCATGCCGGCGGCTGGCTGAGCGAGTTGCTCGCAGGATCTTTTTGTTTGAAATCAGTTTGCGCAACGCGGCGGCATAGCCATCCAAATCGCCGGGTGATACGAGAAAACCATTTGTTTCAGAGTTGATAAAATCCGCACAGCTGCCGATATCACTTACCACCAATGCCAACCCCATCGCCAGAGCGTGCAGACCAGTTACAGGCATTGAATCCAACAGGGAAGGCATCAACAGGATGTCACTAGCTTGCATACACTGCAGCACTTCAGCAGGTGTTACCCAACCTTTTAGTTGAAATCTTTCTGTCATTTCAGAATCCGCTATGGCACGCTTCACCTCTCCCATTTGAAGACCGTCGCCCAGCATGACGCATTCCCACTTGAGATCTTTCAATCTCGAAAGGATACGCGGGACAGCGATGGCGTTCTTCTCGGGTGAAAAACGCCCGACGAACAGGATGCGGGCGGATTTTTTGGGGTCAAATGTACCGGGCTGATAGGCTTGCAAGTCAATGCCATTGGGAATGACCTTGATATCGACCGGGTAATGTTTTTGAGCAAAACGGCGCGTCTGCTGGCTGACAGATATCACTGCGCTGGCATTGCGCCAGATGGTTTTAGTGAAAGGCAGCACAAAACGGAACCAGCGGTCTGTTTTTTGGGGGGCGCCGCCGGGCACATCGCCGCCGTGGGTGGTGATGAAATAAGGGCGGTGGGTCAGGCGCGAAAGGCAAAGAGCGGCAAAACCCGCCGGCACCGCAAAATGGGCGTGGATCAGGGCGGGTTGAAAAAGGCGAACCGCTCTCAATCCATAACGTACGCTTTGCAGAATAAAACAAGCCATGGCAGGAAAACCCGCCCGAAAAGATTGGGTGCGGAAGGAAGGAATGCGCTCAATGACCAAATTACCCTGTTTCTCAAACTCCGGCAGATCGCCAAAGTGGGTAGTGATAACATGGAGAGAATGCCCACGAATCGCCAGCTGCCGGCTCACATCGGCTACAACCTGCCCGCCTCCCCCGCCGATGGGAGGGTATTCATGCGACAAGACCAATATGTTCATTTTTTCGTGCCGGGAACAGCCATCTTTTTACGGTTTGACTGCGCACGGATCACTTCGCGGATGATATATACCGGCTTGTTCTGGGATTCATGGTAGGTTCTGGCTAAGAGTTCCGCGATTAACCCCATCAGCAGGGATTGAAAACCCATGGTAGCCAGCATGGTGGCAATAATGAAGAAAGGTGAAGTAAACGGAGAGGGTTTATTGGCTTCAAAAAGGCGGCGGACAGCTAAAAAAGCAAAAGAAACCACACTGATAAAGATCAGACCAGCCCCCATGCCGCCGAACACATAAATCGGTTTGCTGGCGTAACTGGTTAGGAATTTAACGGTCAATAAATCCAGAATCACTTTCAGCGTCCGTTCAAGACCATACTTGGCTTTGCCATAGCGGCGGGCGTGATGCTGAACTTTGATTTCTGTGATGCGGGCGCCGACCGAATTGGCATACACTGGAATGAAACGGTGCATTTCCCCATATAAACGAAAGCCCGTGATCACTTCACGCCTGTAAGCTTTCAAAGTGCAGCCGTAATCGTGCAGATATACGCGCGTCACCTTTGAAATGATCCAATTGGCAATGTGGGAAGGGAGGGTGCGCGTGAAAAATTTATCCCGGCGGTCATAACGCCAACCGCTCACCACATCAAAACCCTCATTGATCTTGGCGACCATTCTTGGAATATCAGCCGGGTCATTCTGTAAATCGGCATCCAGCAGGATGATGACATCTCCCTTGGCTTGATCAATGCCCGCGGCAATGGCGGCAGTCTGACCGAAATTGCGGCGCAACACCACCACGCTCAACTTGCCAGGATTCTTCTGAATGAGGGTTTTAATCTTTTCGAGACTATGGTCCTGACTGCCATCATCCACCAGGATCAATTCCCAGGGCATAGCCAACTGCCGGGTGGCGGTTTGAATGGAATCAAACAACAATTCAATGCTGTCTTCTTCGTTGTACACAGGCACAATGATCGAAAGCATCATAAATTCACTCCGCAGGGATTGGCTTGCATTAATAAAAAAGCGCTGAAATCGGCGCTGATGAACAAACCTTTATTGGTCATAAAGTCACTCCAGTTCGAGTGAAAACACAAAAAATGCTGACTGCCTGCATTATATCATGCACCCGTTATGCGCCTATTCTTCCACTTCCTGAGCAGAAAGTCGAAGAGCAGGCCACCGAAAATCACCAAGCCCCCGACGCCTGCCAACAGGCGCACCATCGGCCAAAAATTCATTCGTTTAAATAGACCATAGTAGCGACTGAGATACCATTGAATGAAAAAAGCAATGTAGAAGAATTCTAAGAACAGAAGGCGCCACAACCAGGGAGAGCGTTTTGTCAGTGTTGTGATGAATGCCCAGGCGGCGGGAATGAGCATCCAGATCAAAAAAATCGAGCGATAGCGGGGGTTATCCCACTGGTCGCCACCTGCGCGCGCAGACGAAACCAACAACCAAATAGCCGCGGCGCCGAGCAGGAAAAGCAAATGAGAGCGGTTCTCTTGCTTAGCTTCTTTCCAAAGCAGCAGCAGGGCAGTGATCAGCAAAGGGACAAGCAGATACCAGCCAAGCGCGCGGAAAATTGAAATCGCACGGTTGATGGCAATACCCGGATAGATGATCGCGGCAGGCAAAACCGGCTGTGCCAAGCCATAGGCGATGATGAAAGGCGTGCGGTACTTCTCGCCGATCAATTCAACCTCCCATTGGATGCGCCCAGAAGAACTCTCCATGAGATACAAATCATATTTGGAACTATCCAATAACCAAGACCCACTCCATAGGATGCCCGCAAGCAAGCAAGCTGCCAACAAGGCGTAAGCCAGAACCCGTCCGGTGTGCTTGGATGTGGGTCGGATGTTTTCCAACCAGAACCAAATAATCAATGCGACCAGCAAAGCCCCGGCAGCTTTAAATGACAGGAAAAGGATACCGAGCAGGCTGGCTATGATTGTCACGAGCGAACGCACGTGGTCTTTGCGCCAATTCATCACACCCCAGATGGCTATTGCTGACAATCCGATGATCATGGGTTCGCGCATCTGCGAAGCGCCCAAGATGACGCTTTCTGGGTAAAGGGCATAAAACCAGGCAGTCAAATTGGCGGTTTTTTCCCCCCAGCGCGGAAGCAGCGCCTTCCATAAAAAGGGCAATCCTGCCGCATAACCAAATGCGGTCAGAATCAGGATCAGGAGGGGGCGATGGCCGTCTGGGCTGATGAGGCGATAAACAAGCGCGCTGAGAGAAAGCAGACCGCCATACTGGTCGGTAGCGAATTCCGCCTGAAACGCGGAACTCAGAGAATCTTCGGATTGCGCCAGCCGCCACGCATCGCTATCACGACGGTAGGCATCTAGATAAAGATATCCGGCGTTGGTGGGATCTTCATCATAACCAAAGACGGGTAGAGTGAGAAAGAGAAGCATCCCAATGAACAAGCGCAGCAGAAAAGATAAGAAGGTTGCCCATGCCAGACTGCGGTTACCCGCCAGCTTGCGCCAAAGCCAAGCGAGGATGAGCAGGCAGGCGCTAATCAAAAGCGCAGAGGAGAAAAACCCCAGAAAGGGTTTTCGGCCAGGATTTAAAAATGCTACGGCTGCTCCACCCAAAAGACCTACTACGCCGCAAAAAAAATAAAATGGACGTATTTGTGTTTTCATAAACATGCCTATTGTAATATTCTTTGAAGTTTGTCCAGCGTGATTTGCGTGCGATGGTTCCATGAATATTTGACAGCATCCTGCTTAGCCTGGCGGGCTAAACCCATGCGCAGCGCTTCATCCTTCAGCAGCATTTGGGTGTGCTTGATCCAATCCTGAGGATCTTCGGGCTGGCAGAACAACGCATTCTTTTCTGAAAGAACTTCATGGAAAACAGGCAGATCACTGGCAATGATGGCCCGTCCGCAGGCCAGGTAATCAAACATTTTCATCGGATTGATCACGCGGGCGATATTCCCGCCGCTGGAACCGGCAATTGTGCGGCTATAAGGCATGAGCAAAATATCGCAAGCAGCCTGGTAAAGCGGCAAGCGGCTGTTTGGGATAAAGCCGGTGATAGTGACATTGCGGACGGCGGTTTGTTTCAACCTCTGCTGCCAAGGCGCAATGTCGCTGGTGCGACCACCCATCCAGATGAAATTGATCTTCGGCAGCGCTTTGGCCAGCTCCAGGAGCAAGTCCACACCTCTGCCGTTGTAGAAATGACCTGAATAGCCGATGGTGACCCCATTTTTCAAATCAAGCTCCCGGCGGGCATCTGCGGGCAGGGGCAGGTTGGCATAGCGTTCCAGATCAACCCCGTTCGGCGCGATCTGAAGGTTCTCTTCTGAAAAAGCAATGCCATAACGCTCCTCCAGCCCATGCGCCAAAGCCTGGGTGGTGCATAAAACGATTTTTCCCCCGGGCAAGTCCATGAATTTTTGAAACAGTCTCGGACCAAATTTCCCCATGGGAAAATCGTGGAATTCCATCACAACCGTATTGCGCTTAATGAGGGCAAAAAAGGCAGCCTGCAACGACCAGGTATAAATGACGTCCGCATTCCAACGGCAGGCGTTGCCAACCGCCTGCCAAGCAAAATCATATTGCTTCAGGAATGGCAGGAAGGGCAGCCAGGTGATCGAGAAGGGTGAACGCAAGCCGTACACTTCTGCAAGCGTCTGCCAATCGCTGCGTTCGTATCTTGGAATCCATAAATGAATTTCCTGTGCCAGTTCATTCAAGGTATGGCAGACCTTCATGGCTTGGATGCTATTGGCGGTTTTTGAAGGGATAACCGAGGTGGTGATGCAAGCGATCTTCATGCGGCAGCGACCTCCGCTGAAACGGCTTCCATTTTCTTTACTTCCTTGAAACCACGCAGGATGATGAGGCTAATGGAAACAATGAAGAAGGCTGAGAGCAGGAAAGCTTCGAAGTTCAAGCCGAGACGCGGCACCAGCCAGACTGCCAGCACGACTTTGAGGATTCCGCAATATAAACCGATGCGATAGGGCACAGCAGGCAAACCAAGAGACAGGAGCAGCGGACGATTCCAGAAAAAAACATTGGCAAACCCCAAACCTGAAAGGAAAATCAGCATAGGGATGTAGGCTGGTTGGAAATCGGGACCGTAAAAGAGCAGCAGCCATGGCCCAAACAGCAATAAACCCAGAGAGGTTATTCCGGTCCAGCCACCTGAAATCAAGGTTACGCGTTTTAATAAACGGCGCAAGAGCTGCCAGTCCCTTTGGACAACCGCCTGATTGATTTCAGGATAAGTGGTGGAGATGAAAGGCGTAATGGGCACTTGCACCAGGTTGATGATCGCCAAGGCGGTTTTAGCATAACCCACTTCGACCGGCGAAAGGAACCAGGCGATCCATAAGGCTTCATTGTCTCTGACCAACATGATGATGGTGCTGCTGATATTGGTGCTGATGGCGAAGGCAGCCAATTCTTTAATGGGCGGCAGATGGGTGAAAGATGTCCGCCACCAATCTCTGCCCAGGTCAGCATTCAATTCCTGCCACCCCAGAAAAGCCGTGCCTAACCCGAGAATGATCTTGCCAACCAGGTACGCCCAAACCACTTCCAAGAGACTGCGCTGAGCGAAGAATGCCCACACAATCGTGCCAGCAGTGAGGATGCTGCTGATCAGGTTGATGACGGCTTGGCGGCGGAATTGATTGCGCACCTGAAGCACACCAGTAGCCGTTTCTGTGGCAAAGTTCACCAAAACCATGCTGCCGTAAAGGATGAAGAGCGGCGCAGTGGCGGGGTTATCTGCCAGTTTTTCAGCCGCAAAGGGAGCCAGAATGACCAGAATGATAAAGGAAAGCAAAGCGCTGCCAGTTTCTGCAAGGGCGGCAGCTTTTACCAGAGCAGCCGCGCGCTGTGTCTGGCTGCGCGCATCCGCTTCTCCATAGTATTTGACTACCAGCTCATTCATACGAAATGAAAAAAGGCGATTAAGCGTTGAAGCAAAGGCGGTGATGGTGCCGATGATTCCGAAACCTGCGACACCCAGCAAACGCCCTGCCAGTATGCTCTGCACGACGCTTAGCCCCATGCTGAGCACGTTGCTGCTCAACAGGTAGCCGGAATTCTTAAGAATCTTCTGCAGCAGCTTATCAGTTTTCAGCGCGTCCCAGCAATTTGAGAAAAAACTCATTCGGTGTCTACCTGACTAGCCCAGTCAAATTCCTGTTGATACCACTCGACAACCTTGGGAATGCCTTTATCCAGGGAGACTCTAGGGTTCCAATCTAAAAGCTGGCTGGCTTTGCGGATATCCGCCCAACTGGCAGACATATCCGCCGGATGCTGGGGATAATGACGGATCTTAGCAGGTTTGCCGATCACCTTTTCAAATTTGGCAATCAATTGATTGATACTGATAGATTCATGACCGCCCAAGTTGATGATTTCAAATCCTAAAGGTTTCAAGGCTGCAACCGTCCCGCTGGCGATATCATCCAGATAGGTAAATCCACGGGTTTGATGACCGTCACCAAAGACCATTACTTCATTGCCCGCGCTGATCCATTTCGTGAAGCGGAACATGGACATGCCCGGCCTGCCTGCAGGGCCGTAAACGGTGAAATAGCGCAGCACACTCACATCCAGCCCATACAGGTAATGGTAGCTATGGCAGAGCGTTTCAGCGGCTTTTTTGCTGGCGGCGTAAGGCTGCAGCGGCAAGCTGGAATCGGTTGTTTCCGGAGTGGGATAAGGCGCATTCTCCCCATACACACTTGAGGTGGAAGCCAGAATGAATTTCGAAATCCCCTCCTGGCGGCAGAGCTCCAGCAGATTCAATGTGCCGGTAAGGTTGGTTTCGTAATAGGACCAGGGATCCAGTACTGAATCCCGCACGCCGGCTTTGGCAGCCAAGTTGATGACGCCATCCAAACCTGGATGCGCAGCAGCAATCTCCTGCAGGGCTGGGCGGCTGCAGATGCTGCGCTGATAAAAAACAAAGGCAGGATTGTCGCGCAGGCGATCCAAACGCCAATTCTTTAAGCGCAGGTCATACACCGGGTCCATGTTATCCACGCCAACCACACAATGGCCATTCTGCAGAAGGACCTCGCATACTTTCGAGGCGATGAAACCCGCGGCTCCGGTGACGAGATATTGTGCCATTAGAGTCTTACTACCTTGGGATGAAGTTTTCCATGCAAAGCGAGAGCATTGCGCGTATCTACGATTAGCTGTGCGTCAGATAAGATTTTTGGGTAGTTATAAACCGAGTGATTGGTCACGATCACTACACAATCTACCGATTTAATTTCCTGTTCCAGGTTGGGTACGCTCTGCATGCGCATTTCCTCATGAGTTATGGAAGGTATATATGGATCATGATAGCTGACCAGAGCACCTTTCTGAGCGAGCAGATGTAAAATATCCAGAGCCGGAGACTCGCGCAAGTCATCAATATCTGCTTTATATGCCACCCCCAGCACCAATACCCGCGAACCATTCAATGCTTTGCGCTGCGAGTTGAGGCTATCCTGCACTTTGCTCACGGTATAGCGCGGCATGGAGGTGTTGATCTCAGAAGCGAGTTCGATGAACCTGGCAGAATAATTAACGGTTTTTAGTTTCCACGACAAATACAGCGGATCGATGGGTATGCAGTGACCGCCCAAACCGGGGCCGGGCAGAAACTTCATGAAGCCAAAGGGTTTGGTGGCGGCAGCTTCGATCACTTCCCATACATCCACTCCCAACCGATCGCACATGATGGCCATTTCGTTGACCATACCGATGTTAATCATGCGGAAAGTGTTCTCCAGCAGTTTTGCCATCTCCGCTACTTCGGCGGAGGAGACGGGAACAACGCTTTTCAATGCCTGACCGTACCAAGCTTGGCATACTTCCAAACATGCAGGTGTGATGCCTCCGATGACTTTAGGAGTGTTTTTGGTAATCCAATCTGTGCGCCCGGGGTCAACACGTTCAGGTGAAAACGCCAAAAAGAAATCTTCCCCAACCGTCAAACCGCCCTGTTCTAATTTTGGCAAGATCAATTCGCGGGTAGTGCCGGGGTAGGTGGTAGACTCCAAAACGATCGCCATGCTGGTATGAACGAAATCTTTCAGAGAATCCGAAACTGAAAGAATGAAAGACAGGTCAGGGTCGCCGGTCTTGCGCAAGGGTGTGGGAACACAGATGCTGACCGCATCAATTTCTTTCAGCACGCTGAAATCTGTGGTTGCGCTGAGATGACCGGACTGCACCAAAGCCCGAATTTGCTCATCGCTTATATCCAGGATATAACTCTTGCCCTGATTCAACTGTTCTACTTTGGATGCGATTGGGTCAATTCCGGTGACTTTGAAACCGCTTTCTGCAAACACAACAGCCAAGGGCAAACCGACATAACCCAATCCCAAAACCGCTACGCGCGCGGACTTATCTTGGAATTTTTGTATTAATTGCTGATGCTGATCCATGCTCATATTTCCTCCTTATTTAGAAAAAACTCAATTGCGTGGCATCATCTTTACTGGATGAATCCGCATTAACAGCATGCTGCTGTCTTTCGCTGCGGGCTTTTTCGACCCAAAGGGATAATTGAGAAAAGTCCTTTTCGATGGTGGGGCGCAGAGCGGGCTGATGCAGCCCTGCAGCTGGATGATACATGGGGATTATCAGTTTATCTTGATTCCAAGAAACCCGCCCATGAATAAAGCTGATCTTGGCATCATTGAAATAACGCGCCATGGAAAACCTGCCCAGAGTAATAATCACCAATGGATGCAGAACCGCGATTTGCCTTTCCAAGAAATTCTGGCAGGCGGCCAATTCTTCCGGTTGGGGATCGCGATTGCCAGGCGGCCGGCATTTCACCACATTGGTAATGAAGACATCCTGCCGTTTGAATCCACCTTTCAACAGGAGTTCATCGAGAAATTTGCCTGCCTGACCGACAAACGGCCGGCCTTGTTCGTTTTCATGAAATCCAGGACCTTCGCCGATCAACATGATCTCGGCATTAGCTGGTCCCTCGCCAGGCACAGCATGTTTGCGCGAATAGGCAAGCTGGCACAGCTTGCATTGATTGATTTGTTCTGCAATTTCCTGCAGGGTTTCTTCTGAATTCACCGATCATCCTTTCCAAGTGGTTTTCTGCACCTAGCCCGATTCGGCAGGCATATTGAGCGTATGCAGATAAATCGGGGCTAATGATACAACATCATCGCTTTGGTTTGCTTCCAATTTGCCAACTGCCAGAAGCGCCAATCTGGAAGGGCGGCGGATATTATCCACTGCATCCGCAACATGCACATTGCGCCATCTCCTCTCCAGCGTTTTCCGATCCTGGGCGTCAATTTCTCCGCAGATCAAAGTGGGTGAAGCAATGCTCTCTTCTAATTGCTGCGCGCTGGCAGAAAAGATCTCTCCCTGAGCAAACCAGCCCTGAGGAGTCCATTCATATCGGCAGCAAGCCAAGCGTTCCCTTCCGGCTTTCAATACCGCGATCATGGGCAGATCATTTTGGGGCTGGCAGGCGGCGGTGATATCCAGGGTGGGAATGCCTATCACGGGTACACTTAAAGAGAGCGCTAGGCCCTTGGCGACTGCCAAACCGATGCGCAAACTTGTGAAAGAACCCGGTCCGCGAGCGACAGCAATGGAGGATAGCTGGGAAGGCAGGCTGCCACATTCTGCCAACGCTTGCTGAATGGCGGGAGTCAATTCAACAGTATGGCGGCGGCGGGTTTTCCAGATTTTTTCATATAGAACCTGTTGTTCATCTGCCAGCGCCAGACCCATCCATTGGGTTGAGGTATCCATTGCTAAGATCACAGCAAACCTCCCATGATCGCATCTTTTAGCGATACCAGGATACGCTGGTATCTTTCTCCATGCGGAGTGAAAACCAATCCACGCTGCTCATCATTCAGGTATTGCAGATTGACCCATAAATGCTGACCTGGCAGGACGGGCAGAATGCGTTCTGCCCATTCAACCACGAAAGGTCCATCCGCCATCATGGCAGGCAGATCCAAGTCTTCCGCTTCAAGAGCATTTTGAATACGGTAGGCATCCAAATGGCTCATCATTTCACCACCCGCCTTGCGGTAGTTGTTTGCCAAGACGAAGGTTGGGCTGGTTACTGTATCCAGGCTCCCCCAGCCACGCGCGATGCCCTGCACCAGCGTGGTTTTGCCGGATCCCAGATCACCGCTCAAACAGATTACATCCTGAGCGTCCAAAAGCGACCCAAGGCGGATGCCAATCCGCCGCGTTTGTTCGGGACTGCGGCTGATGAATTCAAAGGAATTTGCATCCAAAATGGGCATGGTCTTAATTTTAACGCCAGTTTATAGCATTGCTTTTTGGGCAATAAGGCGGGCAATCTGGCGGGCTGCATCTGGCCGGGCTAGGCGCCTGGCGTTGGCAACAGCCTGCAATCTTTTTTCGGGAAAATTTATCCAAACCCGCAAAGCATCGATAATATCGTCTGTTTCAGGCGCCCAAATGCCGGCACCTTCATCAATTACATAAGATACATTTCCTTCTTCCTGGCCGGCGATGCGATGGTAAAGAATGATGGGCAATTCCGCGATAAGCGCCTCGCTGATGGTGCCAGGACCGGCTTTGCTCACCAGAATGTCTGCGGCGCGCATAAATTCTGGCATATCTTTCACAAATCCATACACATAGACAGGAATATCCCAAGGCAGCTTTTCGAGTTTTGCTTTCAATTTTTTATTCCTGCCGGTGATCACGACCAGGGCAGAGTCAAGTTTGGCGTCATTTATCTTTTTCGATACCTCCGCCAGCGGGCCCATGCCTTCGCCCCCGCCCACCAACAAAATAACAACCTTATTTACAGGCCAACCCAGTTTTTTTCTCAGCGCGGCGCGGTCAGAGAGTGGACGGCAAAATCGATCAGCCACGGGCAGACCGATCACATGCAGTTTTTGCGGTTCAATATCAGCACTCAGCGCTCGCTGGTGGGCTTGTTCCGTTGGGACAATAATCACGTCCGCTTGCTGGTTGAACCATGCGCAATGCGTTGAAACCAGGTCGGTGACGACAGTGATAAAAGGCGTTGGATCTTGTCTTTTTTTCATGGCACGCAGAAAAGGTGTGTTAATCAGGGGATGCACAGAAACAACCACATCATGCGGGTTTTTCCTCCACAGGCGATAGATATACAAGCGGATATAAGGCCAGAGCATAGCATAGACCATGCGCATGCGATCGGGATTGTCACTGGTTTCGAAAAGAGTCTTCCAAAGATAATTCATACGAGACATGGCGGGGTAGGTCGGCGCAGCTAGATTGAAAGGCGGGGGAGTGTAATCTGCGAAGAAATCCACCATTGCAGAGGTGAATTGATGAGGAAATTCCAATTCCAAGGCTTCAATGATGGCTTCGGCAGCACTGCGATGGCCGCCGCCCGTATCAGCAAATAAGAAGAGGATATGTGGTTTTTTTGCGGGATCAAGCATCGGCGGTCATTTTCCCAAAATTTTTTTTCAAGCGGTTTTTCAGTTCTCGGCGGGTTAAAAGCACACGTCTGCCGCAAGTGAGGCATTCCAAGCCGATATCTGCACCCAAACGGACCACCTTCCAGGTGTACCCTCCGCAGGGATGCGGTTTTTTAAGGCGCAAAACATCATTCATTTCCAAGTCGGGGAGCATGGCACGATTATATCGCAAGTTGTCTTTGAGACATTTTAAGATTATAGTTAAGCCATGTTGAACCAATCCATTCCTGAGCTTATTTCCGCGATATTGACATTATTAATTGCATTCACCTTTCACGAGTTTGCGCATGCCTGGATGGCGACTAAATTTGGCGATGACACCCCACGTTTATTTGGGCGCCTGACGCTGAATCCGCTTAACCATCTGGACATCATGGGCAGCCTGATGCTGTTGTTCACCGGTTTCGGTTGGGCAAAACCGGTACCGATCAACGCGCAAAAAATACAACGGCACTCAGATTCGGCATTGATGCTGGTGGCGATATCGGGCCCATTGACCAATTTTTTGCTCGCCATACTGGCAGCCATTCCGCTGCGTTTCGGCTGGGTGGTTCCCAGCCTGCCCCAAATTGATATTCTGCCAACGCCCTTTCAATTTTGCCTTTTTTTCCTTTATACCAACCTGGGATTGATGATTTTTAATCTACTGCCCCTGCCGCCCCTGGATGGTGAAGAAATCCTTTTATACTTCCTGCCATACGAGCTGCAGATGAAATGGGAATCTATCCGACCTTATGGACCTTATATCCTAATCTTCTTGTTGTTCGTAGCTCCGATGATCGGATTCAGCCTGATTGATATGATCCTACGGCCTGCAGTGATGGGGCTGGCAAGCCTGCTGTTGGGTGGATTCTGATGCCCGTGAACATAGCACTCCTCGGTTTGAACCGGGTGGGGATCTCAGCCACTATGGCTTTGACCGCCATGCATTCCGAGATTCGCTGCAGAGCGTGGGATGCGCGTCCGGAGAAACGCAAAGCGGCGGAAGGCAATCCGGCTTTCAGCAAGGTGGAAAGGCAATTGAAAGATACCATTTTACAGACAGACCTGGTGCTGCTGGCATTAGCGCCCGAAATACTGAAACGCACTCTTGCAGAAATGAAAGGAACGCTGCCAGCCGGAGCAGTTCTCATCAACCTCTCCGCTTTGCACGCTTCAGCACATCTATGGGCGGAGGAATTTATCGGGAAAGAGGTGAATTTTGTTTCTTTGCTGCCAGCATTGAATCCGGATACATTTATTGAAATGGAAGGGCAAGGAACCGTGCGGGTGGACCTCTTCAAGGGCAGTGAAATTTTCATCAGCAGCTCACCTACCACCGAGGCAGCCGTGTTGGACCTGGCAGCCGATACAGCAATCTTGCTGGGCGGCACTCCCATTTTTGCTGACCCCATGGAGGTAGATGGCTTGATCGCGGGGAATTTGCTGCTGCCGAAACTTGCGGCAGCTTTGGCAATGCAAACTGTCAGCGGGCAGCCAAGCTGGCGGGAGGGGGCGCAAATCGCGGGCAGGGCATTGGCACAAATGACCACACCCCTGGAGGAGGAGATTCCTGATGAAACTGCACAGTATCTACTCTACAATCAAGAGAATCTGATCAGACTGCTGAATGATATGCTGCTGAACATCCAAGCGTTGCAGGTGATCATCCAAGCAGGGGATGTGAAAAAATTGGAAGAATGGCTGACCCAGAATAGGGAAGAGAGAAACCGGTGGATGACCAACCGCTTGCAGCCGCCGGCTAAACATCAATTCGCGACCAGCATCCCAACTGAAAAACAAGCCCTGGAGAGATTTCTCAGACTGGGAGCCTAAAGCAACACAAAGCATGCCCTTTTATTGCTACTTGTTAATGTGCGCTGACGGCAGTTTCTATTGCGGCTGGAGCAAAGATATCCAGCGCAGGGTGAAAATGCACGAAAAAGGGCAGGCAGCCCGTTACACGAGGTCGCGCCTGCCGGTGCGCTTGGTGTATCTTGAAAAAGCCAGCAGCCAATCAGCGGCAATGCGGAGAGAGAAAGAGCTGAAGCGCAAAACCCACCAACAGAAAGCGGATTTGATTAAGCAATTCCTTGAAGAGAATGATGAAATCGAATTTTCCGGCTCTGCCGGATTGGGAAATCCAAGTTAAATCACCCGGACGGGTCAATTTGCTGGGGGAACATGTGGATTACAACCAGGGCATGGTCCTGCCAGCCGCGATTGACCGTTTTGTGCATCTGGCTGCCCGACCGCTGGCTGAAAGACAGGTTAAAATCCAGGCACTTGATCTTGAGCAAACCGTTCGCTTTTCGCTGGACAGCCTGGATGAGCGCGTGGATGAAAATGGTGAGCGCCTTCCGAATTGGGCGGTATATGCCGCTGGGGTTGCCTGGGCATTGCGCGAGCATGGATTGGAAGTGAATGGGTTGCAGGCGATGGTGACTTCCAATCTGCCCATGGGGGCGGGTTTGAGCAGTTCGGCTGCTCTGGAATTGGCCTTCGCGCTGGCTTGGCAGGCGGTTGGTGGATGGCAGATAGAGCGTATGCAGCTAGCGCTAATCTGTCAGCGAGCCGAGAACCATTACGTGGGCGTCAATTGCGGCTTGATGGACCAATTTGCCTGCGCGCATGGCGTTGCCCGGCATGCTTTATTCTTTGACACGCGCCATTTAATCTGGCGTCCGCTGCCCATGCCGCCTAAGACAGCGATCGTGATCGCGGATTCGGGCATCCAGCGCCAATTGGCGAATTCTGCATACAACCAGCGCAGGCAGGCATGTGAAAAGGCGGTGGCTGACTTAAAGCAAGTGCTGCCGAACATCCGAGCCCTGCGAGATGTCAGCCCGCAGCAATTGAGAGAGAACGCAGACCGATTGGATGAAACAACATTCCGGCGAGCACTGCATGTTGTGAATGAAATTGAGAGGGTGCAGCAGGCTTGCGTTTGTTTGGAAAATGAAGACACGCCGGCTTTTGGAAGATTACTGGTTGAGAGCCACAGATCGCTGCGCGATTTGTTTGAAGCCAGCCTGGTGGAGTTGGATTTTTTAGTGGAGACCGCCCTGCAGATGGATGGCTGTTATGGCGCGCGATTGACCGGTGCCGGCTTTGGGGGCTGCACTGTCAATCTTGTAAGGCAGGAGTGCGCACAGGATTTTATCGATTACTTAAGCGATGCTTACCAGAGACAATTCGGCCGACAGACGGCAATTTTTAGCTGCCAGCCCAGCCGCGGCACGCATATTGTCGGCAAATAAAAAAAAGGCAGACCTGCAAATCCCCTATTTCGTTAGTCCGTAAAGACAGGCAGATGGCCTAAGGCAACTACATGCTGCCATTGGGTCTGGT
>CAYVJI010000022.1:0-20430 GCA_964451805.1 uncultured Pelolinea sp.
TACCAGGGTCTCTTCCGCAACCCTCTGGCGGATCCTTACTTGATCGGAGCCGCATCGGGAGCAGGTTTGGGCGCGGTGGCGGTGATGGCAGCACAATGGCCCAGCACACGCTTAGGGTATTTAGCAGTACCGCTGGCATCTTTCTGCGGTGCTTTGTTAGCTGTGGCGCTGGTTTTTCAACTTGCCAGGGTCGGCAAAACACTGCCGGTCACCAACCTTATCTTAGCCGGCGTGGCGGTCAGTTCATTCGCCACAGCTTTGAGTTCTTTCCTGATGGTCAACGCAGCTGGTGAATTAAGGCGCGCTTTTGTCTGGCTGCTGGGCGGCAGCACACTGGCTGGCTGGAAACCAGTAACAGGAATGCTGCCTTACACGATCATCGGGTTGGCTGCAATGCTGGTGCTCTCTTACAAATTGAATCTCCTGCAGCTGGGCGATGAGCAGGCGCGGCAATTGGGCGTGCGCGCGGCATCCGTGCGGGTGTATATCATCCTGGCTGCGACCCTGGCGACAGCCGCGGCGGTAGCATTCTCCGGCATCATCGGTTTCGTCGGTTTGATCATTCCCCATATCACCCGCCGCCTGTTGGGAGCGGACATGCGCCGCCTGATGCCCTTCTCTATCTTGGGCGGAGCAATTTTTCTGATCGGCGCAGACGTGCTTGCGCGCAGTCTGCTTGCCCCCCAGGAACTGCCTGTGGGCATCGTGACCGCTTTATGCGGAGCTCCTTTCTTTCTGCTGATTCTGCGGCAAACCAAACAACAGAGCGGATAAAAGCATGTTAATGAAAGTTGCCATCCAAAGCGCAGGTTACACCCAACGGCCTATTCTCCATGATATTCAATTTGAGCTTCCAACCGGACGCATCCTGGCAGTGATCGGCGCCAACGGCTGCGGAAAAACGACGCTGATACGCGCCATGAGTGCCTGCCTGCCTGAAATTAAGGGAGAATGCCGCATCAACGGCGACGACGTATTGAAGCTTGATGAATCCCGTCGCGCGCGCCTGCTGGCTGTTGTGCCGCAGTCCACCTATATCCCTGAGGCTTTTCGTGTGGAGGAAGTGGTATTAATGGGTCGTGCGCCGCATCTCAATTGGTTTGGGCTGACTTCCCACACCGATCGGGATATCGCCCAAGATGCCATGCGTCTGACGGATGTACAGCATTTTGCCGGGCAGTATTGTTCCGAGCTTTCGGCGGGTGAGCGCCAGCGCGTCATACTGGCGCGTGCCCTGTCGCAGGCTACACCAGTGCTATTAATGGATGAGCCCACTTCGCATTTGGACCTGCGCTATCAGATCGAATTCCTGTTGCTTGCCCGCAAACTGGCTGACCAGCACAAAAAAACTATCATGATCGCCCTGCACGATCTGAATCTGGCGGCGCGTTTTGGAGATACATTCCTAGCCATGAAGCAGGGTCGTTTGGCAGCCTGGGGTAAAGCCGCTCAAGTCCTGCAGCCTGAGTTGATCGAGGATATCTATGGTTTGCCGGTGCAGGTTTTTCGAACACCGGATGACCGGCAGTCGCTGATCTGGCCAATCTGATCCAATTCCCTTATGATTTGATCCAATCCAGCAATTCGGCTGGTGAATTCAAGATCAAATCTGCTCCGGCTCGCTGCAATTCACGACGCGTACCAAACCCGCACAGGACTCCAAGCGCCTGCATGCCAGCCAGGCGGGCAGCGCGCATATCGACCGTCGTATCCCCCACCATCAAGCAATAGCAGGCATCCACCCCAAGCTGTTTGGCAGCGTATAGCAGCGGATCAGGGAAGGGTTTGGTACGCGCGCAGGTTTGTGAGGTGACAACAATGCTGAAATATTTTCCCAGATTGAATTGGCGCAGGAATGCCAGGCTGCTTTCTTCATCGCGAGCGCTGATGATCCCTAACGCAAAGCGCTCAGCCAAGCTTGGCAGCATTCTTTCTACGCCCTCAATGAGCCAGAATTGTTTTTTAGGTCTCTTTCGCTTGCGGGTGCGCTCGTTCAATACGCGTATCACCAGGCTGTCCACATCAAAACGATCTGCAAGATTGTATAAAAAATTTCCGGGTGATTCGCAGGCCATCACCAGCCAGCGGGCAATACGCTGGATCTTCATTTTTGGGAGCAACAGACTCAAAGGCTGCAGCATATCCGACAGTTTAGCCACCATCAGGTCATCTGTGTCGCTTAAGGTGCCGTCAATATCAAAGAAAACTGCTTGCAGTTTTTCCCATTGAAGATGGCTGGCGGTATTCATCGGTCAATTGTATGTGACATACTCAATCGCACTGAGCGCATCGCTGTAGTCAGGACGGATTTTTAGAGCGTCCCGGAAATAATTCAGCGCGGTGCTTTTGTCACCCTGCCGATAGAAGGCCCAACCGCGCCACAGCATGGCTTCTTCTGAGGTGCGGGTCATGCTCAAGGCATACTTGGTCAGCGTCAATAATTCTTCGATCTGGAAGGTATGAAAATAAGAGATGAACGGTCCGAACTGATAACGCAGCATGCGCTGGGGTAACCCAAGGGTTCGGGCAGTATCATAAGCCTGCGCTGCTTCATCGTAGCGCTCGAAGTAGGTCAGGTTGGAACCCAGGTTGAACCAGGCAAACTTGTTTTGCGGGTCGGCCTGGGTTTCTTGTTGTGCAGTTTCCATTGCATTCTGGCGATTGGTATCAACATCCCAATTCTCACCCAGTACGCTCTTTAGTGCGTCTTCTTTTTCGGGCGGGTAAACCAGGATATACACCCGGTTGAAAGACTGCCAATGTTCATCCAGCTCTTCATACGAAATACGCTGATTAGGACCCAGTTCGGAATCATGCACCGTAAACATGCCTACGGCGTCATCATAACCCGTGATCAGCAGGTAATGCCCTGCCCATTGGTCGTCATCCAGCCGGTATTGCCGGTCGGTAATGAATGTCTCTTCGATCATGACCGGCGTGCCCGCCGCGATGAGTTTTTTCAGCAAATCCAGGTCGCCTCCCACCCGGAATTCCGCCTGCAGCCAACCGGAGTAGTTGCGCACGTAATATACCAGTTCTTCCACGTTGACATTAGCGTCTTCATCCTTGGGTTTGATGATCTTGGAAATGTCATATTGATTGCCCGACCAGCCGTAATAGCGCAGATACAAAGCCAGCGTGGCTGGACCGCAATTGTTTAGGTCTTGTTTATCGCGCACTTCATCATAAGCGGGCGGGGTTAACTGCAGTTGAGCTGGAATGGGGGTCGGCACCAAAGTGGCGGTTGGGGTATACATCGGCGTTGCGGTTGCTTGGATCGTGGCGGTAGCTGCAGGCGTTTCAGTGGGTACATTCGGGCTGGGTGCAATGAAATCATCCCCATCCGCAATTTTAACAGCCGGCGTTGGCAATTCACCCGCAGGAGAGATCACCGACTGCAAGTAAGTGTAGGCAATATGCAGGCGCCAGCTCACTCTGCGATGAATGAAAGGCACTTGGTAAAGCAAGATTGCCGCTAATATTAAAGTGCTTGCGGCTATGAGAATCCAAAACCAGTTCTTTCTTTTTCGCTGGTAGGGAAGGTAATCGGGGTAAGGCATGGCGCAATTTTACCAGAAGCATACTGCGCTGTCTAAATACGATGGTTTTTATCCGAATTAGGTTATAATCGCCGAAGTGAAATATCATGTCTGGACCGAAGGCTGTCAGATGAACAGCGCAGATTCTCAACGGGTAGCTGCTGCGCTGGAAAAATTGGGCTATCTGCCAGTCCCCAGAGCGGAAGAGGCGGATGTCATCGTGCTCAATACCTGCATGGTGCGCCGGAGCGCAGAGGAGCGGGCTATTGGGCGGCTCTCTTCGTTGAAAAAATTAAAACAAAATAAACCAGACCTGATCATCAATCTCATGGGCTGCCTGGTGGGCATCCGCGATCATGAGGACCTGCAGAAAAGGTTTCCTTATGTTGATGTATTCTCGCAGCCTTCCGATCCGTACCCTCTGATCGAAAAGATCACTGGTTTTCCTTCAGAACAACAGAAAGACCAGCGCCAATCCATGCGGCGGATTTTGGATAGCGAGTGCGCATATACGCTGCCGAAATCACAGCAGGGCGCTCAAGTCAGCGCTTTCCTCCCAATCGTATTCGGCTGTTCACACGCCTGCAGTTATTGCATTATTCCGCTCAGACGCGGACGTGAGATCAGCCGTCCATCTGATGAGATTTTAGCGGATGCCCAGTCGCTCGTGGCGATGGGAGTAAAAGAAATTACCCTTCTGGGGCAGATCGTAGACCGCTATGGTCAAGACCAATCTGGCTATCCTGCCCTGAGCGGTTTGCTGCGCACTCTGCATGGCATTCAAGATCTAGAGCGCCTGCGCTTTCTGACCTCCCACCCCAATTGGATGACGGATGAACTGCTTGATGCCGTAGCCGAACTTCCAAAAGTCATGCCGCATTTTGAACTGCCCATTCAAGCCGGTGACAACAGCGTGCTGCAAAACATGCACCGCGGTTACACCGCAGAGCAATATCTGACAGTCGTGGAAAAGATTCGTCAGCGCTTCCCAGCCTGCTCAATCGCCATTGACCTGATCGTCGGTTTTCCTGGTGAAACCGATCAGCAATTCGAAAACACGCTGGCTGTTCTTGAGAAAATACACCCCGACATGACCCATGTGGCGCGTTATTCCCCCCGCCCAGGTACGCTCGCCCAGCGAACCATGCCTGATGACGTTTCACAAGAGGAGAAATGGCGCCGTTTTCGACTGATCGAAGCGCGCCAGCAAAGAATTTCCTCCGAGATCAATCAGGCATATCTCGGCAAGAGAGTGCCGGTGCTGTTTGAACAAAAATCAAAAAATCGCTGGTACGGCCGCACACCCACCAATAAACTGGTTTTTACCGAAAGCGATCAGGTTCTGCTTGGGCAGATATGTGATGTCACCATCACCTGGACCGGACCTTGGTCGTTGATCGCTGACTTGTAGAACAAGCATAGATTTTGCATGCCATGAAATATTTTAAAACTGCGTTCATCCTGCTTGCGATCGGCTTAACCGCCCTGATCGGTTATTATGTTGTGCGCAATGTTTTCCGCCCGGCGCGTTTCTTGAAGGTCATGCAGTGGCTTCGTGATCCTCAGAGTCACCCTGAATGGGTTATATCTGCCGGCGATCGTTGTGGTGAGGCTCCGTTTTCGATCCCGACCAACGGCATGATCGGTTTTTTGTGGGACGATTCCTTCAGGATAGGGCATTCTCATCAGGGCATTGATATTTTCGGTGGAACCGAATCCGGCCTCACGCCAGTCTTTGCTGCCCATAGCGGCTACCTGACCCGCTTGGATGATTGGAAATCCAGCCTGATTATACGCATTCCCGCGGATCCGCTGCATCCCGGTCGGCAGATCTGGACCTATTACACCCATTTGGCTGATCAGGCAGGCAATTCGTACATATCGGATCAATTCCCGCCTGGCAGCCGCGAAGTTTTCATCCAAGAAGGCACGCTGCTTGGATATCAGGGAAATTATTCCGGCACACGCGACAATCCCACCGGCGTGCACCTGCATTTCTCCATCGTGAAAGACGACGGTAAAGGGAATTTCCTGAATGAATTGGAGATTGACAATACCCTTGACCCGTCTCCCTATTTCGGCTTGGACTTGAACGCTCGCAGCAACACTGACACGATCCCTCTTTGTCCGCCTGAACCTGCGCCATAAACATTTATAATTTGCGTAGGCTTCATATCTAAACGATGATTTCATATCGCGACATTACGCTGGGTTTATCCAAATTGGGGTTGAACCGCAGCACGCCGGTTCTAGCTCACATTGCCTACCCCGATGTGGGCGAAATTCGCGGCGGCATTGAAACTTTAATGGGTGCTCTGCTAGCAACCGTGGATAATGTTATGCTGCCTAGTTTCACCTTTGCTACCATGATAATTCCCCAACAAGGACCACCGGACAATGACATTCAATATGGCAGCGGCAGAGAATCCAATTTGAACGCTGTCATTTTTTCGCGTCAGTTGCCCAGCGACATACCCGAGAAACAAGCGGTAGAAGCTCTACGGCGGTATCCGGGCATTTATCGTTCAAATCATCCCATCCTGTCCTTTTGCGGCTTGGGTTTGGATAGCGCGCTGATCAGCCACTCACCTCAGGAACCGTACGCGCCGATCCAAAAATTGATGGAATTAAACGGGTGGGTTGCCTTGATCGGTGCAAAAGCCAACGCAAATTTTAGTCTGCATTATGCCGAATTCTTGGCAGGACGTAAACAATTTGTTCGCTGGGCATTAACCAGCAGTGGTATTGCGGCTTGTCCTCACTTTCCAGGCTGCCCAGAAGGTTTCCAAAAAATGGATTATTATCTGCAGGACGAGGTGCGCAGCACACAAGTCGGTGATATTCAGTGGAGTGCCGTACCGCTAGAAATCCTGATCAGCTCTGCTGTAGCACTTATTCGGGATGATCCGTATGCCCTGCTCTGCAACAGTCTCTCCTGTCCGCGCTGCAACCTGGTTCGAAAAGCCATAAAATCTGGCATTTCTCAGAGTTGGCAGCCAGAAGATCAGGAGATTAAGTGATTATGTTATACTGACCAACGCACCATGATGAAATACGAATTTAATTTCCGGAGCAGGTTTTGATGAAAGAAATTATTTCAGGTGTCTTGATTGAAGATGAATATGAAGGCGTCACCCTTGGTGCAATTCAGACTGCCAAAGGCGTCATCATGATTGATGCACCTTTAAGCGTCAAAGACGCACAAATCTGGCGCTCAAACTGTTCTCACTCAAGCGGCGGATCAGATCGCCTGCTGGTTCTACTGGATGAGCATTTTGACCGCTGCATTGGTGCCCGGGCATTGCGTTGCCCGATTGTAGCCCATGAAAAAACCGCTCAAGCCATTGCCAATCGCAATTCCATTGGCAAACCACAAGCTGGTCTGACCGGTGCTCTCTGGGAAACCAGCAGCGAGGTCAACAGCATTCACTGGACGCATCCCGAAATCACTTTCACAAATGAAATGAGCATCAACTGGGAGGCAGAACCTTTGGTCTTGGAACATCACCCCGGCCCTTCACGAGGAAGTATTTGGGCGCTCCTGCCTGAAAGGAAAGTGGCTTTTATTGGGGATACGGTCATCAATGACCAGCCTCCTTTTCTTGCCGCTGCAGAAATCTCAGCCTGGGAAAATAGCCTCGAGCTTCTGAAATCCAACATCTATAAAGATTTCATCCTCATCGGCAGCCGTTCATCACTGGTGACCAAAGATGATATACGTGGTTTTCAAAAATTTTTAAACAAGGTGGAACGCCTTGCCGAAAAACAATCTGTGAGCAAAAGCGACCTGGCTCATATTGAAGAGATCGGCGCATCGCTGGCTGAGGATTTCAGAGCAAAGAACAGAGCACAAGCAGAAGTTTTCCGCAGCCGTTTGGCGCACGGCTTCAGCCAGTATTGTTTGAATATTCTTTCGAAAAAGAATCCCTGAGGAGATAAAAAAAAATGCAGCATATGCCATTGGTGGAAGTAACACGCGGTAGCATCGTCGAATCCATCCACTATGGCAGTATCACCATTGCCCAACCGGATGGCAAGGTGATTTTTTCCATTGGGGATACCAAGCAGCCATTCTTTCTACGTTCGGCTGCCAAACCTTTTCAGGCTTTGGCTTTTCTTGAGCAGGGAGGCGCAGAAAGGTATGGTCTGAATTCGCAGGAGATCGCCATCATTTGCTCTTCTCATTCTGGTACCGACCAACACGTCCGAGTGCTGGAAGAACTGCAGCGTAAGATTGGAATTCAGGAAAGTATGCTGCAGTGCGGCATTCATGCTCCCTTCCACGCACCCACGGCTCAGGAAAAAATTTTAAAAGGAGAGGCATTTCACCCCAACCAGCATGACTGTGCCGGCAAACACAGCGGCATGCTGGCGTACGCAAAAATGCTGAACGCACCGCTGACCGATTACCTTCAGCCAGAACACGCAGTGCAGCAATCCATGCTCAGCGTATTTGCAGAGATGTGCCGCATGGATGTAGATGATATCCCGCTGGGTACAGATGGCTGTTCTGCACCAGTATTCGCCGTCTCCCTGCCTAATAGTGCAGCTGCTTATGCGCGAATGTGCCAACCGGATGACTTGGCACCCAAACGCCGCGCAGCCTGCCAAGCGATCGTGTCTGCCATGACATCCCACCCGGATATGATTGCCGGTCCGCAGCGTTTTGATACTGATACCATGAACGCCGGCGGTGGTAGCCTGGTCACAAAGATTGGTGCGGAGGGCTTTCATGGAATCGGCATACTGCCGGGCAAGGCTGCGGGTTTCAGTACCAGTTTGGGCATCACCATTAAGATCAGCGAGGGAGACCTCACCTTGAGGGCAGGCTGTGTGGCTGCTCTGCATGTATTAAAGCAGCTTGGCATTTTCACGGTCGATCAGCTTGAAACCTTGAAGGGCTATGACCGTCGATCCATTCAGAACTGGCGCGCTAATGACATCGGTGAAATCCGTCCTTCCGCAGATTTAATCCATGCGCTTGACCATCTCCTTTAATGATTTGCACTTCGGCGCCACAATCAAAGTTGGTTGAAAAAACCCAGCGAGTCTATGAGTCCCTTATTCAGCACTTCGGACAACCACAATGGCGCCAGCCGCTGCCTGCTCTGGACGAACTGGTTTCCACCATCCTCTCCCAGAACACCAACGACGCCAACCGTGATAACGCCTTTCATCATCTGAGGGAGTGCTTTCCTACCTGGGAACAGGTACGTGATGCCTCGCAGGAAGAAGTCTGCCAGGCAATTCGCTCTGCTGGATTAGCCAATCAAAAAGGCCCGCGCCTGCAAGCCATTCTGCAGCAGATCACCGCCGAGAGAGGCAGGCTGGATTTGGATTTCCTCAAGCGCCTGGATCGAACTGAAGCCCACGCCTGGCTGTGTCGCTTCAAAGGTGTTGGTCCTAAAACCGCCGCCATCGTTCTTCAATTTTCTTTGGGCATCCCCGCCTTTCCGGTTGATACGCATGTCTACCGCGTAAGCGGCAGACTAGGTTTGCGCCCGCAAAACATGAATGTCGAAAAATCCCACGCCTGGCTTGAACAGCTCTTTACACCTGACCAGTATGAGGTCGGACATTTGAACCTGATCCGTCTGGGACGCGAGCTTTGCCACCCGCGCAATCCGGAATGCGAACGATGTCCGTTGAATCAGGATTGTGATTTCTTTCGTGCAAAGCAAAAATCATAAGCTCGTTCAACTCCAATCATGAAAAAATCCGCCTGTAGGCGGATTTTTTTTCATCCTGGTGCTCGATTGCATCCAACACTGTTGAGCGTATATTTGGGGCAAGGTGAAACCATGAAACCATTTCAAAACGCATCAATCGCTCTAACAACCGAGTCATTAGCGCAATCTGCCAATCTATTCTGCTTGGATAGCATCCTGAACCAATTCGACGAAATCAGCCTGGAGCAACTGAAAGAGGAAAAATTGTTGAATCGTGTGGACACGAAATTTCTTTTCGATGCCTGTTTTCTCTCCGAATTGCTGCCATTCCTTTCATCGGATTATTTCGCCCTGAATGTTGCTGGTACTTTTATGCAACCTTATCGCAGTTTGTATTTCGATACGCCATCTTTCAATTTGTATTGCGCACACCACAACGGCCGCAAGCCACGTTTCAAAGTCCGCATGCGCAAATATTTGAAAAATGCTGCAACCTTTTTAGAGATCAAGCAAAAGGATAATCGCGATCGCACACTTAAGTCGCGCCTGTCGATTGCGGATATCCACAGCGCATTGACTGCTGAACAGTACGATTTTTTGCAGCAGAAAACCTCACAGGATCTTTCTCCATTGAAGCCGGTCGTCTGGAATCAATATCACCGGATTACCTTGATCAATAAAAACAGACCTGAAAGGTTGACCATTGATCTGAATTTCAATGCGTTCAATCCAAAGGGTTTCATTGCCTGGAATCGATTAATCATCGCGGAACTCAAGCAGGAAAACCATTCGACCAATTCGCCTTTTTTTCAAATTATGCGCAGCCACTGCATCCGACCAGTGGATTTCAGCAAGTACTGCCTTAGCATGTCTTTGCTTTTGCCGCAATTGAAATCTAACAAGTTCAAATCAAGCCTCGCGCACATTCAATCCTATCTGCAAAGGAGACCACAATATGCCTTCTGAAATCCAATTAACCATGAATATCCTGATCAATTTCATCACTGCGTTTTTAATTGTGCGCTTTATCTACTATACCCAGCGCCAATCCAAGACCTATGTTTTTACTTTCCTGGCTCTGAACTCCACCTTGTTCATGATCTTTTCCTTGTTTGGCAATATTGAGTTGAGCTTCGGGGTAGGCTTTGGCTTGTTTGCCATTTTTTCTGTACTCAGATTCAGAACCGAAACTATACCCTCCCGTGAGATGAGTTACCTTTTTGTATTGCTCGCCCTGCCGATGATCAATTTTGTGTTGCTGGATGGAGAAAGATACATTGCGCTTTTGATCATCTTCGCGTTTATCTTCTGCCTGCTGTCTGTCCTGGAGAAAGGGTGGGGCTTTAAATACTACGAAACCAAATCTATCCTATATGAAAAAATTGATCTGATCAAACCCGAAAACCGCGAGTTATTGATGGAAGACCTGGAACAACGAACCGGTCTGACAATCCTGAATGTAACTGTTAACAAGATCAATTTTCTTCAGGATTCGGCTGAGATCAAAATTTCATACAAACAAATTGAATATTAATATAAGGAAAATAACCGATGAAAAAGATCAATAAAATTTCACTTTTGATAATCATCCCCTGGTTGTTAGGCGCTTGTGTCAATGCCGGCCATTCACTTAGTTCAAACGAGAATTCAGCAGCCATTGAAACGCCTAGCTCCTATTCTCACTCGGATGAAACCGCACCAGATTATGACGTGGTGTTTCCGCAAGCCAGTGTCAATGAAATTCTTATTACCATTTCAGCAGAAGACTGGCAATCTGCCCAAACGGATATGACAGCCAAATATGGAGAGTTCGGCAGCAGCCCCGAAAGAGGTGGAATGGGGCGCATGGCCGATCAAGATTTCCGCAATGCTCCCGCCGGTCAAGACGCTCCACAATTCAACCAGATGGGGGGGGAAGGATTCCAACCGCCTCTGCAGGACCTTCCTGATGGAATGGCAACACCTCCTGATGAAGGTGACGCGGAACGGCCTCGGATGAATGATGCCAGGCAGCCCGAACGAGGTGAAGGCGGCATGCCGGGTATGGGGCGCATGGTAGAAGATGATCAACAGAATCCAATCTGGGTGGAAGCCACAATAGAGTTCAATGGCGAAACCTGGGAGCATGTCGGATTCCGCTTCAAAGGCAATTCCTCACTGCGTAGTTCCTGGGGTTCAGGCAGCCAAAAACTGCCCTTCAAGCTGGATTTCGACCAATTTGAGGAGATTTATGAGGAAATCAGCAATCAGCGTTTCTTTGGATTCAAACAATTGACCTTTTCCAGCAATTTCAGTGATGCGTCGTATCTCAGAGAAAAAATTGCCGCCGATATTTTCCGGCAAGCCGGAGTACCATCTGCCCAAACCGCATTCTATGCCATAAGCATTGATTTCGGTCAAGGTGCTCAATATGTTGGCCTGTATACGGCGGTTGAAGTAGTGGATGACACCCTTATCCAAACCCAATTCAGTGATGCCAGCGGCAATGTCTATAAGCCTTCCGGTTCCGCTGCAACTTTCGCCGAAGGGACATTCAACGAAGAGCAGTACGATAAAGAAACCAACCAGGAAGATGCCGATTATAGTGATGTGCAGGCGCTCTTGGAAGTATTGCATTCAGAGATGCGCCAGAACGACGCTGAAGCCTGGCGGGAGCAGCTGGAAAGTGTTTTTAATGTAGAGTCTTTTCTGCAATGGCTGGCGGTGAACTCTATCATGCAGAACTGGGATACTTATGGCAGTATGGCGCATAATTATTACCTCTACCACGATCCCCGGTCTGATCAGCTGGTCTGGATCCCTTGGGACAATAATATGGCGTTTTCTTCCCATCAAGGCGGTGGTCGGAATCCTGCCGGGGATGATGCGGCAGCATCCCTATCTCATGAAAACCTGGGGGAGCAGTGGCCATTGATCTCATTCTTGCTGGCAGATGAAGAATATCGGCAGGAATATGTGGATTGCATACAGGATGTGATCGAACATGTATTTCTGCCGGAAGAACTGGAAGAGCGCTTGAATGAATTGCACGAGCTGATCGCTCCTTTTGTGCAGACAGAACAAGAACAACAGGTTGAACAGGAAACCACCACACAAAATGCAAACCGGGAAACATTTTCCAGCAGTCTGCAAGCTTTGACGGAACACATCCAAACACGCTATCAAGCAGCGCTCGATTTTTTGTCAGAAAACCGCTGACCTCCTTTCTTTAACCAAAGAAGCTGGCGAGAAACCACCAGCTTCTTTGGTTCCCTCATTTATCTTCTTTTTTTACAATTCCCTCTTTCCAGGCAAATACCGCCACCTGGGTTCGGTCAGCGAAATGCAGCTTGCTGAGGATATTGCTGACATGGCTTTTCACCGTTTTTTCGCTGATGACAAGCTGTTCGGCAATCTGCAAGTTTGAAAGACCTTTGGCAATGAACTCCAAGACTTCCTGCTCACGCTTGGTTAACTGCATATAAGCCTGCATACCCTCTCGGACATCCTCACGGTATTCATGCATCAGCCTTGCAGCCACCTTGGGGTCCAGCACGGCTTCTCCGCGTGCAGCGGCGCGGATAGTATCCGCCAATTCTTCCGGATCAATGTTCTTGAGCACGTATGAAAGCGCGCCGGCCTTGATGGCGGGAAAAATGTTGGTATCTTCGTGGAAGGAAGTTAGAATGACAACTTTTGAACGCGGGCTGACCTGGCGCACGCGCCAGGTGGCTTCCACGCCGTCCATGCCGGGCATGATCAGATCCATCAAGACCACATCCGGCGCCAGATGTTCCGCCAACTCTACTGCCGCATTGCCCGATTCTGCCTGACCGATTACCTCAATATCTTCTATTGTATCCATGTAGGCGCAGATGCCGTCTCGCACAATGTGATGGTCATCCACGATCAATAATGTGATCACTTCAGCTTGATTTTTCATCGCCGCCTCCCGCATGAGAACTTTTATAAGGGAATCTCAGCGTGATCGTTGTACCGCTTTCGCCTGAATCCACTTCCATCTCGCCCCCATTTTCCGCCACGCGTTCAGATATGGAACGCAAACCCAAACCTTTCTTTACGGTATGCGGGTCGTATCCAATGCCGTTGTCGCTGACCTGAAGCTTAAGAAATTCAGCCGCATACTCCAGCATCACGCTGGTCGCAGTGGCTTTGCTGTGACGGGAGATGTTCGCCAGTGCTTCCTGAACAATTCGAAAGATGGATTGTTCGGTTTCCTGGTCAATTTCCTTCTTGCTTCCCAGAGATCGGTAAACCACGGAAATGCCGCTGTTCTTCTCCCATACGTGAATGTATTCCTGCAGAGCCAATTCCAGCGCCTGCTGTTCCAATTGGGCGGGCATCAGCGTATAGATCAGCGCGCTCAATTCGTTGCGGGCTTGTTTAGCAATATCCGCGGTGATATCCAGCTGGTCGGCGGCTTTTTTGGGGTTCGTCTGCATTATGGTTTTAATCGCCCCCAGATTCATCGAAATGGAAAAAATTTGCTGTTTTACGCTGTCGTGCAAGTCGCGGGCAAAGCGGTTGCGTTCCTCCAGCACCGCCAATTGTTTCTCACCCTCGATCAATTCGGCTAAGCGCGCCACCATTTGGTTCAACGCCAGTGATAGTTCTCCGATCTCGTCTCCCTCGCGTATGTTGTCAATCCTGGAAAAATCCCCTCTGCCCCAGCGTGAAGTAAATTCAATCAGGTTTTGTATGCGCCGTGTGAAGCCGCTGGCCAACAGACTGCCAAACACAAAACCTACCAGAATGGAGGTGAACAGGAAGACCGGCAAATCTGGCAAAAATCCTTCAAAAGCAGCCAGGAATTCTTCCTTCATTGTGGGGGCTACGATGCGCATAAAGATGATCGCCTGCATCTGCCCGGCACGGTATACCGGAAAAGAAAATGAGGCGTATTGGCTGGAATTGGTTGAATAAACCAAGGAAGTCATAACGCCCTGCATGATCTCATCCAGGTTGTCGCGTTCGCTCTGGTCAAGATAATCCAGCAGATTATCGCCGGGCGGGAATTCTTGTTCGTTATCTGCAGCCAAAATCCATCCTTGCGGGTCGCTGACCACCAGGCGGCTTTGATCTTGGCTATAGGGAACAGGTTTTGACTGAAACAGGTTTATCCTGATGCTAAGATCAGTTTGCGCGGGTCGCGGATTGGTTGGCATCTCAGGTGGAGGTTGAGCGCGCGTTAACGGTTTGTTGCTCTGGACCCAATCGTGGATTGCTTCAAAATCATAGGGGGAATCTAATGCTGCACCCAAATTCCGGCTGGATTCTGCCAATGAACGGGCAATGCTGTTGATAAAAAAAGGATTGGAAAATGCATTGCGATTATTTGAAACCAATACCAGCAGCTCAACCAAAAATAACATAACCAATGTCGCGGCCATATAAGTGAAGGTTAAGCGCCATTGAATTTTTTTGAGTCTTCTGAGAATTTTTTTCATACAAATCGTTCTGCCATACTCTCCGATAGTACTATACACGTTTTAGCTTTGCGGCACAATCCGACCCAAGAAGGATATCTCCTCATTCCAAGGTACCTGAAACAAATAGATTTATAAAAATTTCCTGATTGACAAACTTGTAAAAAGGGTTATACTGTGGTATAGTGGTTTGACCTTTATACCACTCATGTGCACACAAATGGTTTAATGATTTTAAGAGCAAATGGAGAGTGAAATGAAAAATATAGCTTTAATCTTATTGCTGCTGGGTGTTTGGGTGTTGGCATCCTGCAACAGCCTGCCACAAATCAATCTGGGCGGCGGTGGAGCTAGCCCGGCCGAGACCATGGAATTGCAGGAGATCCAACCTGAACCGACCGAAGCCAGCCTGCCTGAAAGCGGCGCCATGTTTCGTGACGAATTCGACCAGGATATCAATCAGAATTGGGGGCTCAAAGTCGTTTCTGGCCTGGAAAAGCAAATGCTCTGGTCTCAGGTCAACGGCAAGCTGCGCCTGCAGACTTTGCCGCCCAACGACACCAACTTCATCTTTCTCAACAAGAAGAATACCTACCAGGATGTCATCGTGACCGCGGAAGTGGAGAATTTTGGCCCGCTGGACAATGCTTTTTCTTTGATCTGCCGCGCCTCCGAACATGGCTGGTATGAATTCAGGATCAGCCCCAGCGGCTATTATGAACTGCTGCGCTTTGACCAGTACCTGCAGGATGAGGGCAAGAATGCATATACCAACTTCCTTGAAAAACGCGTGGGCAGCACCAAGATCGTAGGGGCGCTGGATAAAAACGTGTTTTCTTTATCCTGCGTCGGAGATGTGATCTCGGGGTTTGTCAACGGCGAACAGCTCTATTGGCAAAAACGCCCGCTGGCTATCGAGGATGACACCTACGGTGAAGGCACCATCGGGTTTGGGCTCATTGGTTATGGCGATTCTTTAGATGTTACTTTCAACTGGATCGAGGTTCAAAAACCCTGATCTGCCAACTTTTCCGAAACGAGGAAGGTTGACCTCACCTTCCTCGTTTCATTTAACCTTGTTGATTGAGTGGAATTCGTTATAATCAAACGGATGTTCGAGACAAACCGGGGATTGCGCGATGCCATTAAACCAGCTTGATCTGCAGCCTCAGATCAGGCAATTTGCCCAGAACGCCAGCTGCGTGAACACCCGCCTGGAACAGAAACTGAAGGAGGCGCTTGAGCAGCTATCTGCTTGTGCCGATCAGCCGCATGAAAACTGGCTGAGTAAAATTCAATCCTTCAATCAGCGCTGCGCTCTTCCCTGTCAGGAAGCGATCCATCTGCCCATCAGCGTATCTGAGCAAACCCGCTCCTATTTCCTTCTGGCAGCGGATGGTTCACAGATTATCCCCAGTGGTCACGAAGCCGTTCCGTTGGCTCTGGTCAATTCTAGCCGCGTCTGCCTGGAGCCTTTCAGCGGTCGGGTTCCCAGTGTCCTCGTCCGCTCATCTCTCCTCAACGAGCAAAAGTCCGGCATGGAATGCGCCCATTTGAGCGAGGACCTTATTAACCTTGAGCGGGACATCGCTGAATTGCGGATTCTGGCTGATTGGCAGCCGGAGAAACAGCTGCCGGTCATCGCGCTGCGCGATGGACCACTGGAGCTTTATCACGAACCTCACCGCGGAGACCACTTTGAAAAAGCCTTCCAGGAATATCTGCAGCTGCTGCAAGATCTATCTCAGCAAGAATTCATTCTGGCGGGCTACATTGACCGCTCGCGCGCTTCATTGATTACTACAATGCTGGATCTATATGCCGCTATTTTCTCTGGGTCATCAATCGAAGGTTTGAAGTCGGAACTGCCTGATAAAGAACTCATGGCTGTTTTACTGCCACCTGGGTATCGCTCAGCCATCTTTCAGCTGCATTCCAGCGCCAGCCGGCACTACCGCGAGCGCACGGCTATTCATTTCTTTTATCTCAATATTGGCAGGCAGGATCAGGCGTATATTGTCCGCGTGGAGGTGCCCGCTTGGGTAGCAGAGAATTCCGCCAGCCTGGCTTTGCTGCAGCGGGCATTGTTGGACCAGTGCCAGATTATGGGTGCCCAACCTTACCCATATATTCTGCATCGCGCCCACGAAGAAGCCGTGGTGCATTTCACTGAAAAAGATCAACTGCAGAATATGCTGGCGCAAGAACTCCAGCGCCAGGGGCTAGGCATTCCCCGGCTTTCCAGTAAACTATCTGCAAAAGGCTTGAAGAACCGTACAAGGATGTGAGTATGGAAAAAATTCTCATCGGTCGTCTGCTGCGCGCTAGTACGCGCACCTGCGTGGTTGGCTGTCCAGTCGGACAGGAAATTCCACCCTTCGGCGCCTTGGTCATGGTTCCGCTGAATGAGCAGGATGGCGTTTATGGCTTGATCAGCGAGATCCACATTGAAGATGATGGATTGGTGCGCCAATTGGTAGCAGGCGATCAGGTATCTGAAACAATCATCCAGGATAACCGCCTGAATCGTATCGTTCCACTAGAAATGAACGTGCTGTTCATTGGCCATCAAAACGCGGGCCGCATTTCCAGCCTGCTGCCTCCGCGCCCACCGCTTTCTCTGGATGCCATGTTTGCCTGCAATACAGCGGAAATTCGTTCATTCACTGCAGCACAGGGCTTTCGCTACATCCGCCACATTCTGGAGGCGCAGGAGCTGCCCTGGACAGACTTGTTAGCCGCCCATTTATCGCAGGCAGCCAGCGCGCAGGCTGTCGAAGCCCGCTCCGAATGGCTTGTGGACGCCAGCAAAGAGATCATCCGCCAATTGCAGGATGATGCCCCCCGCTTGATGGCAGCCCTGCGGGCGATATCTGAGGTCAACGCGTCTGGCGAAGATTTGTCATTTAAGGAAAATTGAAGAGGAAGGACATTATGCTTGAGAAGCAAATGCATCAGCAAGTGATTGGCATGGTCACTGGCGGAGGGTTGAAAGAAAATTTGCACATCCGCCTGAGCGTCCCTCCTCACCTGGTGCAGGAGGGCAGCTTCATCGTGGTCGAGTGCCAGGATTGGCTGTATTACGGCATCGCCACCGATCTGCAATTGTGCTCCATCGACCCGCGCTACGCGCTGCAGCCCAGCCAGAACCTGCTGCCCAGTGATCTAGCCGGACTGCTTGACGAACAGATGCTGTACACCAACCTGGTCGTTCTGCCAGTTCTGATGCTGGAACGCGGTCCTCTGCTAGATTCTCCGCAATATGCTGCCTGGCGTTTGGCGATTGATCATGGGGAGAGAGAGGAACCGCGACCGATGCCCATCAAGTCCATCCCGGCTCACCATGCCCTGGCGCGTTTGGCGGGAGCTGGAGACGTGGCAGAGATCTTCGGCAAGCCTGAAAAGAAAGAAAATTTTGTGATCGGTTTCACGCGTGAACAAGATCACCCGGTGTGTCTCGACCTCGACAGGTTGATCCAGCGTTCTTCTGGCATCTTCGGCGCCACTGGCTCGGGCAAGTCATTTCTCACACGCATGCTGCTGGCGGGCTTGATCCAGTACAACCGCGCTGCGGTGCTAGTTTATGACATGCACAATGAATACGGTCTGGATGATACCGCCTCGGATACCGGCAAGAATGTGCGCGGCCTGCGCAGCGGTTTTGGCGCCAGCAAGGTGCAAATCGTCGGCTTGGGAGCCACCGCCACCATCCGCAGCTGCGCCCCCGATTTCAACCTGGTGCTTGGGTATGACGATATCATTCCTCAGGATGTGGAATTGTTATCGCGCGCATTGAACTTGAAAGAAACCACGGCAACCGTCTTGGACGCGCTGAGCCAGCGCTTTGGATCCCACGGCTGGTTTGGAGCTTTCAAGCGTATGCGCCGCGGTGCCGTGATCGAGGAGGACGGTAAAAAGGTCAATGCGCCCGACAGCGTGGCTTTCTGGGCTAATCAGGACGGAGTTAACGTCATGGCGGCAGAGGGATTGCACGACAAACTGCGTCTTTTATTCAACCGCCCCTATATCATTGAAAATCCTCCCGCGGATAGCATTCGTGCGGTGATAGATGCGCTTAAAGCCGGCAAACATATCGTACTTTCTTTTGGGGACTTTGAATCGGATCTGGATTATCTTTTGATCTCCAACCTGCTCACGCGCCGCATCCGTGAAGAGTGGGAGCGTATGACCAATGCCTTCCGCGCCCAGAACGCTCCCGAACCTCGCCCGCTATTGATCGTGCTGGAAGAAGCGCATAAGCTGCTCAATCGCGATATGGCTGAGCAGACCACCTTCAGCACCATCGCGCGCGAGATGCGCAAATACTATGTAACCCTACTTGTCATTGATCAGCGCCCTTCACAGATTTACGATGAGGTCATGTCGCAGCTGGGAACCCGCATCTGCGGTTGGCTGGGGGATGAGGATGACATCCATGCTGCATTGGCGGGGCTAGCTGGGCGCGATGCCCTGCGCGGCATGCTATCACGCCTGCAGCCCAAAGAAGAAGCGCTGCTGCTGGGCTGGGGTGTACCCATGCCCATTTTGGTGCGCTCGCGCCGTTACGACGAACAGTTCTGGCAGGTCCTCAAGCATGGGCAAAAATCTCCCGCCGATGCACAGCAAGTAATAAAAACCCTTTACCCTGATTAGAGCGGCATCATCCACGTCATCAGCAGGCTGATCAGCACACCAAGCGCCACACCCGTAATCACTTCGAAAGGGGTGTGCCCGAGCATTTCCTTGAGTTCTTTTTCGGGCAATTGACCGCTCTCAAAGAAGGTCTTCATGATTTGGTTGATGCGTTCCGCGTGCATGCCAGCCTGACGGCGGACACCGGCTGCATCATACACTACGATCATGGCGATGGCAGCCGCCAGCGCAAACAGGGGTGAATCAAAACCCTCCTGCATGCCAATGGTCAGTGAGACTGCTGTGACCAATGAGGAATGTGAACTGGGCAGCCCGCCCGCGCTGAAAATGATGCCCCAGTTCCAGCGTTTGTTGAGAAGATATTCCAAAGGAAATTTTAAAAATTGCCCGATCACCCAAGCCAGCACTGCAGATACCAGCACGCGATTATGGATAAAATCCGAGAACATTCCTGTTTACTCCCCCTCTTTTTCGTCAGTTTCTTTTTCTAATATACGCACCCGCAATTCTGCCTGATTGAGCAGTTTCTGGCAGTGCTGCAGCAGGTCTTTTCCGCGTTCAAACAAGCGCATACTCTCCTCTAAGCTCTGCGCCTCATTTTCTAAAACTGTCAGGATCTCTTCCAGTTCCCGCAAAGCTTCCTCATAGGATAAATGTGCGGTTGGTTTCGTTGATTTAGCTGCTTTTGTCATTGTTTTTTCCAAACCTTTTGGCATCTAGTGCAATCTCGTTCACATGGGCCTGCAATTCGCCATCTTTCATCTGCACCGCGATAGTTTGTCCTAATTTTACCTGTTTGGCTGCTGTAAGAATAGTACCCTGCATATCTTTTACCAGGGCAAATCCACGTTGAAGAATCCTATGCACGTCCAGACCCTGCAGACGCTGCTGCAGCGCCGTGAACAAGGTGCGTTGTTGCGTGAAATAATGGGCTGCCTGCAGGGAGAGGCGTTGGCTGAGTTGATCCTGGAATTGCATAGCTTGGCGGATATTCCGCTGCGGCGATTGTCGCTCCAGTCGATAGGAGTAATGGATCAGATCAGCCGAGCGTTCCTCCAGATAAGCGCTCATGCTCTGCTGCATACGCTGTCCGAATACCATCAATGCACTGAACAATTCCTGCACATCCGGCACTACAGCCAC
>CAYVJI010000022.1:20530-24858 GCA_964451805.1 uncultured Pelolinea sp.
GGGCAGCGTGCGCGCAGAGTGTTGAGTATATCCTGCAGAGCGGCGCCGCTGGGAGAGGTAACGATGCCGATAACGCGTGGCAGGCTAGGCAGCTCCCGCTTGCGCTCTGACGCAAATAAACCCTCCTCCTCCAATGCAGCTTTCAAACGCAGGAATTCCTGATATAGCAGCCCTTCGCCTGCTGCGCGCAGGTTATCAACATACAGCTGGTACTGCCCCCCCTGTTCATAGACGGAAATGGAACCATGCGCATCCACCGCCATGCCATCCCGCAGCGCGCCTTTCAACCGCCAGGCTTGTTCGCGCCAAATTACGCAGCGCAGTGTCGCATTGATATCTTTCAGCGTGAAATATACGTGTCCGGATTTGGGTTGCGATAGGTTGGATATCTCACCCGCGACCCAGATATCCGCCAAATTCTCATTGCTTTCCAATACCGCGCGGATATAAGCGGTCAAATCCGACACGCTGTAAACACTGTTGGGCAGTTCCTGCATACGGTTAGCATAACCGCACAGTCAGTGTATGTCAATTGATTGAACGATATGCGTTAGAATTGGGGCTGAAAATTGTTTTTGAGGAGTGCTCATGGAACACATTTGGTCGCCCTGGCGCATGCAGTATATGCGCGACCCCCACATCCCCAAAGGGTGTATTTTTTGCAACGCGGTCAAGCAGCAAGATGATGGTAGCAGCCTGATCGTGGCGCGGGGTGAGCGGGCTTTTGTGATCCTGAACCGTTATCCATATACCAGCGGGCATGTCATGGTGGTGCCCTACCAGCATGTCGGCACATTGGCACAGCTGGAGAAAGCTACTCTCTCGGAACTGATGGACTTGATTAACCAATCCATCTGCGCGATCAATGACGTGTATCATCCTGAAGGCTACAATGTGGGTGCCAACCTGGGTGCCGTGGCGGGCGCGGGCATTGCCCAGCACGTGCATTTTCACGTGGTGCCGCGCTGGGGAGGCGATACCAACTTTATGACCACCGTGGGAGAGGCGCGCGTGCTGCCTGAGGAATTATGTGACACTGTGCGGCACCTGAAGCAGGCTTGGTCTTCTTTATCAAAAAAAGCATAGTTCCTTGCGGGATGATTCTGCTGACTCAATTCCGGGAATAACCAATGGTGAAAATGAGAAAATGAGCCGCCCTGCCGCCTTCTTGATGAACATTGCTGCCTGGTCAGCGCGCGTGCTGCCCGCGCCCATTAAAAAATCTCTATACAAAATACCCGCGCTGGCACGCCTGCTGCGCAGGTCATTGAACAAAGCCGTTCCGCAGGGAATCGTGGAAACTGAAATTGCCGGCGGCGCGTTGGCAGGCATGCGCATGGCGCTCGACCTGCACTCTGAAAAAGATTATTGGCTGGGCACCTATGAACCCGAACTGCAGGCTGCAGCCGCGTATTTCATCCAGCCTGGCATGTGCGTGTACGACCTGGGCGCCAACATCGGCTACATCAGCCTGATAGCTGCCCGCCTGAATGGACCAGATGGGCTGGTGGTTGCATTTGAAGCGCTGCCCAACAACCTGGAACGCTTGCAGCACAATATCGCGCTCAATCATCTGCAGCAGCGCATCATCGTCACACCCTGCGCGGTGACTGCTGTCAGTGGAAAGGCTGAGTTTCTCATGCACTCTTCCGGCGCAATGGGCAAGCTGCAAGGTTCGGCCGGCCGGGACGAAACCTACCAGCAAACTCTGCCGGTGCAGGGCTTGGCTCTAGATGATTTCGCTTTCGCGGCTGGCAATCCCAAGCCGGGTCTTATTAAAATGGACATTGAAGGCGGGGAAGGTTTGGCTTTAGAAGGCATGCCGCGTCTGCTAGTAGAGGTGCAGCCGGTCTTTTTAATTGAACTACACGGCGAACAAGCCGCGTGCCAGGTTTGGCAGCAGCTGCACGCGCACGGCTACAGCCTGCATCGCATGCAGCGCGGGTACGCGCCCATTCCATCCCTGCAGGAATTGGATTGGAAAGCCTATGTGATCGCTCTGCCGCAATCATTCAGAGCTCATTAAACACAAAAACCGGCTACCCCCTTGGCCGGTTCTCATGCATGGGCGATTTCAGCGCCCTATTGCTCTTCAGGCACAATCAGCATCATGACCAGGTAAGCCCAAAAAGTTGCTCCGCCGGCGAATATGCCCAGCACGAACAGCAGGCGTACGATGGTCGGGTCAATATCGACATACTTTGCCAAACCGGCGCATACGCCGGCGATCATCCGGTCATCTTTCGAGCGATACAGCCGTTTCATATCGTTGTTCGTCATCTCGTCTTCTCCTATCGTGTAATTCTATCCCATATACGCAATTCAACTTTGAGGGTTGCGTCAAAGGCCTTATTTTAAAATATTCCATTTATGATAATTTCACTCTAATTAGGATAGAATGCTATAATGATCATAAAGACCCATAATTCTTTACGGAGGAACTTATGAAAGGCAACGAGAAACTTTTGGAAAAGCTGAATGACCTTCTTTCAGACGAGCTGACCGCCGTCAATCAATATATGGTGCATGCCGAGATGAACGATGACTGGTCCTACACGCGCCTGGCGGAGTCGGTTGAAAAACGCGCCATTGATGAGATGAAGCATGCTGAAAAATTGATCGGGCGCATTCTCTTCCTGGAAGGCACCCCTGTAGTCAGCAAATACAAGCAGATCCTCATCGGCGAATCCGTTGAAAAACAGTTCGCCAATGACCACAAATCCGAACTGGAAGCCATCCAGGCTTACAACGACGGCATCAAGCTGGCTTGCAGCGTCAATGACCACGGCAGCGAACAATTATTGAAAAGCATCCTCAACGACGAGGAGGACCATCTGGACTGGCTGGAAACCCAGATTGAACAGATCAAGCAGATCGGCATTCAGATCTACCTGGCGGAACAGGTCAAGGAAGAAGAGTAAGCTCTATCGCAGAGCCAAAACAAGCCGGACAATCCCGGCTTGTTTTTTATTGCAGCAATTCTTTCAGCACCTCTTTAGCAAGCTTGGCATCCGCTTTGCCGCCCATTTCGCGCATGACCTGGCCAATGAACCAGCCCATTAGGCTTTCTTTCCCGCCGCGGTAAGCAGAGGTTTCATTCGGGCTGGCTTCAATGATTTTCCGGCAGGCTGCCCGGATAGCCGCATCGTCGCGCACCTGCGCCAAACCCTGCTCCTCAACCAGCTGGGCGGGCGCTGTGCCGCTTGCCTGCACCTGCGCCAGCAGGGCTTTGCCGGTGGTCATATTGATCAGGCCTTCATCCACCAGCTTAAGCAGGTCTGACAGGTAGACGGGGGTCAGTTTCAGATCCGCAATCTCCAGCTGCCGTTCATTGAGCATGCGCAGCACGTCATTCATCAGCCAATTGGATACCTTCTTGGCGTCGCCCGCATAGGCTTTCGCCGCCGCCTCGAAATACAACGCCAGCCCGCGCTCCTGCGTGAGGATATCAGCATCGTATTCCGGCAGCCCGTACTGCTGCATGAAACGCTGGCGGCATTCCAGCGGCCGCTCCGGAAAATCTTTCAGAATCGAAGCCTTCCACTGCGGGCTGATTTCCAGCGGCAGCAGGTCCGGTTCGCGAAAGTAGCGGTAATCGGCTTCGCTTTCTTTTGAACGCATCTTGCGCAGAACGCCGGCGTCTTCATCCCATTCCAGCGTCCAGGATTCCACCGCGCGCCCCTCAGTTACCTCACGCGTCTGGCGCTCGATCTCCTTGCGGATGGCTTCCCGCACCGCGTCGATCGAATTGACATTCTTGATTTCTGTTTTCTTGTTCAATAGCGTGCTGCCCAGCGGGCGGATGGATACATTCGCGTCGCAGCGCAGGTTGCCCTTCTCCATATCTGCATCCGATATACCGATCCAGCGTAGCAGCTGGCGCAGGCGCATCAGGTATTGGGCGGCTTCATCCGCAGTACGTAGGTCTGGCTCAGTCACCATCTCCACCAGCGGAACGCCGCAGCGGTTGAAATCCACCAGGCGCCGCCGTCCATCGTTCTTGGTCTTACCGGCGTCCTCCTCGATGTGCAGCTTGTGGATGCGCACGCTGCGCACGTAGCCCTGCCCCTGCGGGTCAGCCGCGGGCGGGATGGGCAGCTCCAGGCTGCCGCCGCTCGCCAGCGGCAGATCGAATTGCGAGATCTGGTAGCCTTTGGGCAGGTCTGGATAGAAGTAATTCTTGCGGTCGAAATACGATACCGGCTGCACTTGCGCCCGCATGGCTTCCGCCAGCAGCACCGCTTTTTCGACCACCTGGGTGTTCAGCACCGGCAGCACGCCCGGCAGCCCGCAGCAGACCGGGCAGATGTTGCTGTTGGGCGCCGCCT
>CAYVJI010000023.1:0-24355 GCA_964451805.1 uncultured Pelolinea sp.
TGCCGCAGCATGCCTGGGGATCTTACAGCGCGGCGCAGTTGCTGCAGGTGGAAGAATCCACGCGCCGCCCGCTGGGCTGGGGCGCTTACGTATTGGAGGAATGGCAGCCGGGAGAGTATATCCGCTTGAAGAAAAATCCCGGCTACTTCCGCGCCGCTGAAGGTCTGCCGAAGTTCGATCATGTCATTTTTAAGTTTTTGCCAGAGGCCGATATCAAACAAATTAGCGATGGCACCTGCAATCTTGTCGCAAGTGAGGCGCTGGATTTAGAAATGAACCAAAGTGATTCATTCGATGAAAGCATCAGCGACTATGAAATGCGAATCAATCCATCCGATGAAATCGAATTTATCGCTTTTGGCATCACTCCAGCTTCATATGACGATTATTATTACCCTTATGGCGTGGACCGGCCTGATGTATTTGGTGATATCAATGTGCGAAAGGCAATTGCCCTGTGTATTGATCGGCAGCAGTTATTGAGAAAGTATGGAGGAGATTGGCTTCAAACCAGTGATACCTATCTTGTTCCTGGTCATGCATTGCTGGATGGTTTGATCTTAAATCCTTATTCATTCGATCCTGAGCAGGCCAAATCCGACTTAGATCAGGCAGGCTGGAAAGATCTAGATCAAGATCCAACAACGCCACGCAGTATGGCATTATCCAATTCACGCGTACCTATCGGAACGAAGTTTGAGATAACACTACTCACTACGGATTCACCAATGCGCTCTGCAATCAGTCAAGCGGTCGCCGATGATTTGGCGCAATGCGGAATAGCGGTCTCTGTTGAACAGAAATCCCTGCAGGAGATGTATCAACCGGCTCCGGATGGTATTGTTTTTGGTCGCAATTTCGACATAGCAATCCTATCTATGCAGATAGGCGCAGAACCGGTTTGCGAATTATTCAATTCAACGGAAATTCCCAATGCAGCGAATTATTGGCTGGGTTCTACAACTGGAGGAGCGAACTTTTTAGGATTTGTGAACAATGCCTATGATGAAGCATGCAACACCGCAAGGGCTGCAGGTATGGATGAAAAAGTTTATTATGCAAATCAGCAGAATGCACTGCGCATCCTAAATGAAGAATTACCCATCATCCCTTTATTTCACCATCCTGATATGCTGTTGGCAAATAAAAAGATCTGTTTGCCCGACCATTTTCAATCCATGCAGGCGGTCATGATGTCTATTGAACAACTGGATCCGGATGCAGTCTGCGAGTGAAAGAACATGAGGAATTGGTGCGATATGGGATTTAGAGAATTCACAATGGGAGAATCTGAAGCGATTGTCGAAAAAAAGAGTTTTGTATATACTATCATAACATCATCACCCTGGCAAAAAGGATTAACCATGCATGAGTGATTTATTGAACGTTGCAGATTTAGAGACACGATTTCGAACACGCGAAGGGGTGGTGCATGCAGTAAACGGTGTCTCCTTCGGATTGAAAGAAGGCGAGACATTGGGGATTGTCGGAGAGAGCGGTTGTGGGAAAAGTGTTTCCGTGCTTTCGGTCTTGGGTCTTATCCCGATGCCGCCAGGGGAAATTACCAAAGGCAGTGTGAAATTTCAAGGTAAGGATTTATTGAGACTCTCCCAAGAAGAATTGCGACATGTGCGCGGGGCGCAAATTGGAATGGTTTTTCAAGATCCAATGACATCCTTCAATCCAGTACACACCATTGGAAAGCAGTTGACGGAACCGCTTGAGATCCATTTGGGTATGGATAAAAAACAGGCCTGGCAGCGTGCGGTGGAGTTGATTGATATGGTGAAAATCCCCAACCCGGAAGATCGTTTAAAGGATTATCCGCACCAATTTTCCGGAGGCATGCGACAAAGAGCCATGATTGCCATGGCCTTGAGCTGTTCCCCCCAAATCCTGATAGCCGATGAGCCAACCACTGCTTTGGACGTCACCATTCAGGCGCAGATCATTGATCTGGTAAAGAGCTTAAAAGATGAGTTGGGGATGGCTATCATATGGATTACCCATGATTTGGGTGTTATCGCAGGTTTGGCAGAACGCGTGCTTGTGATGTATGCCGGTTATATTGTTGAGGAATCCTCGGTAAAAAATATCTACCGAAATCCACAACATCCATATACCTTAGGATTACTGCGCAGCCTGCCTCGCTTGGACATGAATGAAAAAAAGCGCTTGATCTCCATTGATGGTGTACCGCCAGTTTTATTTAAAAAACCAAAAATTTGTCCATTCGTATCCCGCTGTTCTTATCGTATTGAACGTTGTCTAAAAGAAAATCCTAAATTATCAGTGGTGGAGGACAACCATAAGGTTGCCTGTTGGGTAGATACGGCTACCGGAAAGGAACGGGCATGATGAAAAAAAATGCTGAAGTCCTTTTAAGAGTCGAAAATCTGAAAATGTATTTCCCAATTAAGCGGGGTGTGATTCAACGAACGGTTGGATACGTGCATGCTGTGGATGATGTCAGTTTTGATGTAAAACGCGGCGAAACGCTGGGGTTGGTGGGAGAATCCGGTTGCGGAAAAACCACAACCGGGCGCACGATTCTGAGACTATATGAACCTACGACGGGAAATATTATATTCGAAGGGAAAGATCTGACGCGTTTGCGCGGTGAAGAAATGCGCATTATACGCAGAAAAATCCAAATGATCTTTCAAGATCCATATGCTTCTCTCAATCCGCGCATGACCGTGGAAGAAATCATCGGAGAACCGTTGATCGTACATGGCCTTGCGCAGGGTCAAAAAATCCGTGAGAGAGTAAAGGAACTGCTTACTCTGGTAGGTTTGAATCCGGCATATGTGGATCGCTACCCGCATGAATTTTCCGGAGGGCAGCGCCAGCGCATCGGCGTGGCGCGCGCTATTGCGTTGCAGCCTGATTTGATTGTATGCGATGAACCTATCTCTGCGCTGGATGTTTCAATACAAGCGCAGGTGGTCAATCTGCTGGAAGACCTGCAGCGTGATTTTAATTTGACCTATATCTTTATTGCGCATGACCTTTCGATGGTGCGTCATATCAGCACCAGAGTGATTGTCATGTATTTAGGTGTGTTTGTCGAATTGGCAGATCGTGACACGTTGTACAAAAATCCCTTGCATCCTTACACGATCGGTTTGCTCTCGGCAGTGCCGATTCCTGATCCATACGTCGAAGAAAAACGAGAGCGCATTATTCTTGCTGGTGATGTACCCTCCCCAATCAATCCACCTTCCGGGTGCCGCTTCCGCACACGATGCCCACTTGCTCAGCAGATTTGCGCAGAGCAGAGACCTGCATGGCAAGAAGTGGCACCGGATCATTACGTAGCGTGTCACTTTTGGCAAGAAAGCCACTCATTGAAAAGGAGGTGATGTTCAAAGAATTAATACATCGATAGACATAAAAAATAAAAAAAAATTAATGGAGGAGCATGATGCGTTCAAAAATATTTGTAGTGTTTAGTCTATTGACGATTTTTGCCATGGTTGCGGTTTCGTGCGGTCCGAGCGCAAAATCCAGCGCTGCTGTGACGTCCAAAGATCCGACCACCTGGGTAGAAACCACCTTTGGTGAACCCGAGACGCTTGACCCATCGCTGACATACGAAACCGGCGGTGGTGAAATCCTGCAGAATGTACTGGACAACCTGATTTTCTTTAAGAAGGATTCACCTGTCGAATTCGTTCCCATGATCACGACTGAAATTCCATCACAAGAAAACGGTGGTATTTCAGAGGATGGCCTTACATATACTTTCAAAATCCGTGAGGGCGTCAAATTCCATGATGGCAGCGATATGACTGTTGAAGATGTGGCTTTCACCTTTTGGCGCAATATCCTAGCGGGCGGTACCGCTTCACCCCAATGGATGCTAACGGAACCGATCTATGGCGCGGGTGTATCGGATGTTTCTGAAGTGGTTGATGCGGTTGCCAATGGCGCCGACCTGGTCGACCCGGGATCGATACTGGATAATATGAGTGATGCCACTCCTTATGACGATCGCGCAGCACTTGCCGAATATGATGCAGCCTTGCTGCAAAATGTTTGTGAAGATTTAAAGGCGCGCATTGTTCCAGATGAAACAGCTGGCACGGTAAGCTTCAAACTGGCACAGCCCTGGGCGCCCTTCTTAGCCACATTGGCTGGCGGAGGTTGGGGCGGCATTCAGAGCAAAGCCTGGGTTTCCGCCAATGGCGGCTGGAATGGCGATTGCGCTTCCTGGACGCCTTTCTATGGTTGGTCTTCGGAAGAATTTAATGAGACGACACTTGGCAGAAGCGTAATGGGCACTGGCCCGTTCAAGTTCGATCACTGGACACCCGGTGAGGAAATTGTGCTGACGGCCAATGAGAATTACTGGATGAGCGAGCCGGCTTGGGAAGGTGCACCAGTAGGCGCGCCCGCTCTTAAAACAGTCATTATCAAATTGGTCGAAGAATTCAGCACACGCCTGGCGATGACTCAAGCGGGCGATGCGGATAATATTCTAGTCGGTTCCACAGAGGATTGGCCAATTGTAGATGAATTGGTGGGTGAAGAAGGCACCTATGAACAATGGTTGTCCGGAGAACCATTCGCTGCGGCTGATGATTCCAACCCCTTGGTTAAAGTGACAGATATTAAGGTGGTGAATGACCGCACAGATGTCGGTTTCCAATTCAATATTAACACAGAAGGCGGCAACTCCTTCATGGGCAGCGGTCATCTGGACGGCGATGGTATTACTGCCACGTTCTTCAATGATGTACATGTACGCCGCGCGTTCAATTACTGCTTTGACTACGATACCTATCTTGCGGATGTTCTATTGGGGGAAGGCACGCGTGCACCAGTTCTGATGCTGCCCGGCATGCTTGGCTATGATGAGAATGCACCTGTTTATGAATATGATATTGAAAAATGCAAAGCAGAACTAGAAGCTTCCACTTGGACGACATGCAGTGAAGCACAGGCTGATCTGGCGGCTGCTGAAGAAGCAGCGGCTGCTGGCGCGGCTGCCGTGGCGGCTTTCGTCGAACCCGAAGAAGGATTAGCAGAGGGTGAAGCAACCTTAGAAGAACTGCAGGCTGCCGCCACCGCAGCGCAAGAAGATGTGGCTGCTAAGAAAGCTATCGCAGATGCCTGTGAACCAAAGCCCTTGAGCGAAGTCGGATTCCGGCTCTCGGCAGTGTACAATACCGGCAACACGCAGCGCCAAACCATTGCTGAAATTCTGCAGGCTGGTTTACAGGAAGCAGGCGAACAGTATGTGGTTGAGGTGGTGGGTTTGCCCTGGCCGACGTTCCTGCAGGCCAACAATGCCAAAAAGCTGCCGATCTTCATTATTGGATGGCTTTCGGATTACTACGATACCCATAACTGGGCATACACCTTTACGGCGGGTTACTATGCTTTCAAACAATCCTACCCGGCTGATCTGAAAGCGGAATTCGTTGAAATCTGCACCGAAGGCGTGACTGAAGTAGATCCGGCAGAACGCGAAAAGGTCTATAAAGAAAAATTCAACACCAAGTACTACGAGACGGCGCCATCGATTCTGCTCTTCAATATGAAGCAGCGCCACTATGAACCCAAATGGGTGAATGGCTGGTATGCGAATCCGATGTATTCCAACAAGTGGTACTACGTACTTTCGAAGGACTAGAATAATAACGAATGTTGGGGGCGCAGAAATGCGCCCCCAGATTTGAAAGGATGCCATTATCCAAATGACCCAATATATCATTCGCAGGTTATTGCTCATTCCGATCATTCTTTTTGGAGTAACAATCCTGATCTTCGGAATGCTTTCTACGCTGGATCCGGCTGAGCGTGCCGCGTTGTATGTTCACGAGATCCCAAAAAATGCGCAGGTGATGGATTCAATTATTCGACGCTACGGTCTGGATGATCCATTCTTTGTTCAGTATTGGCGCTGGCTGACAGGCAGGAAAGATGTGGATACTGGCGAGATTACGGGAGGAATTCTACGGGGTGATTTCGGATATTCCCGTTCAGGCAACACCAGCGTGGCCGAATTAATCAAAAGGCGCTTCCCCGCCACAGTGGAATTGGTGTTGTATTCTATTATTCCATTGGTTGGTGTTGGAATTTGGTTAGGAATTATTGCAGCAGTTAATCATAACAAGTTTATTGATCAAGTAGCACGGGTTTTCAGTATATTGGGGTACTCGTTTCCATCCTTTGTGTTTGGTCTGCTAGTATTAATGCTCTTTTATGCCAACAATGGCTGGTTCCCGCCCGGGCGTGTGGCAGATTGGGCGAATATGATTATCAATAGCCCGGAATTTAAGAACTACACGAGTTTTATCACCATCGATGCATTATTGAATGGGCGGTTTGACATCTTTTTGGATGCCCTGCGTCATATGGTGCTTCCCATCGTAACGCTTTCTTATATCAATATGGCGTTATTCCTGCGCGTGATGCGCTCTTCAATGCTGGAATCCTTGAATCAGGATTACGTTGTCACTGCGCGCGCCAAAGGGGTGCGCGAAAAAGATGTGATCAACAAACACGCGCGTCCCAATGCATTAATTCCCGTCGTGACTATGGCAGGCATTACCATTGCGACCTTGCTGGGCGGGGTGACCATCACCGAGACGATCTTTAATTTTCCCGGTATTGGCGCCGCGGGTGCATCTGCGGCTGTTCAGTTGGATGTGATAACTGTTTTGGCATTTGTCCTATTAACGGGATTAATCATGTTGATCTCAAATTTGATTGTGGATATCATGTATGCCTTCCTTGACCCACGGGTAAGGCTTTCTTAGGAGAGGTGGAGAAACCTATGGCAGATTTCGGTATCAATGAATCAAGCGTCTCCGGATTGATTGGAGAATATACAGAGCGCAGAATCAGCCGCTTGGAGAAATTGCTGGGTCCTGAGCTATACCACATTTTGCATGGCATCTTTACCAATCCACTATCAATCATTGGTTTTTCCTTGATCCTCTTTTTCTTTCTGGTCGCCATCTTTGCGCCGCAGATCGCCCCACCTCTAGAAGGAACGCGCGACCCTTATAAAATCCTGCGGGATGGATTCAGCCCTTACCCCAAGGAACCCGGCGACCTTTGGGTTAAAAAAGCCCCCGAGCTGCCTTTTTGGTATAAACCTCTCACCGGAAATGACCAATGGGTGCATTTCTTTGGAACCGCCAGCGGCGGCTGGGATCTTTTCTATGGGGTTGTTTGGGGAACGCGCACCGCGATCAAAGTGGGTGTGATCATTGAAGGATTGACGCTCTTTCTGGGCATTATTATTGGCAGTCTGGCAGGTTTTTACGGTGGTGCTTTGGATACCATTATCATGCGCATCACGGAAATCTTTCAGACTTTTCCATTTATCTTATCGGCGATGACCTTGTCGGCTATTCTGACCCCTATCTTAGGCAAGGGTTTGTGGCCTGCGACAATCGCTTTGATCGTGTTTGGGTGGATGAGCTACGCGCGCCTGATACGCGGCGATATTCTTTCGGTACGCGAGCGTGATTATGTGATGGCAGCGCGCGTGGTTGGAGCAAGCGACAGCCGCATCATGTTCAAACATATCATTCCCAATGCTATTTACCCAACCTTGGTGGTAGCTTCTTTGGATATCGGTATTGTAGTGGTTTCTTTCGCGGCGCTCAGCTTTTTGGGTATTGGAACCGAAATTGGGTACGCGGATTGGGGACAGCTTGTCAGCTTTGCGCGCGATTGGATTCCCCAATTATCGCGTTATTGGTGGATTTTGATTTACCCGGGTATGGCATTGGTTTTATTTGTGCTGGGCTGGAATCTTGTTGGGGATGCCCTGCGGGATATCATGGATCCGCGCATGCGCGGGCGAGGAAGTTAATTGTGTTAATGAATCTAAAATGAAATGCTTTTTGGATGAAACACCAGTGAAAGTGTGTTAAAATTCAAACCCGTTCAAGCAATCTGGATCAATGGGGCGTGGTGCAACGGCAGCACACCGGACTTTGAATCCGTGGATCTTGGTTCGAATCCGAGCGCCCCAGCCTTTTTCCCCACTATTTTCATTATCATATAACGGACAGGATGATGAAATATGAACAATGACCGTAAAAAGATCGATGTTGTAATTCTAGCGGCTGGCTTGGGCACACGCATGAAATCCAGCTATCCCAAAGTGCTGCATGATGTGCTGGGAAAGCCAATGGTCGCCTATATTCTGGACGCTGTCAAAGAATTGTGCCAGGATCCTCCTGTTTTAGTGGTCGGAAGCCATGCTGAGGTGGTGCACGAAATAATTGGGGATAGGGCAAGATATGTTTTGCAAGATCCACAGATGGGTACTGCTGACGCAGTAAAATGCGCGCGTGAGATTTTGAAAGGAAAATCAGATATTGTGTTGGTTGCCAATTCTGATTTCCCGCTGATCACTGCCGATACATACCGCGGACTGGTAAATAAGCATATCGCCGATGGAAGCGCGATGACAATTTCCACGGTAATAGAGCACAACCCGCGCGGATTTGGACGCGTTTTACGGGATGAGCAAGGCAAGGTTTGCAAAATCGTTGAAGAAAAAGATGCGGTTGCTGAAGAATTATCCATTTGCGAGCTCAATTCCAACCCTTATTGTTTTAAGGCAGATTGGTTATGGGGCGCGCTGGATAAAGTTGAAAAATCCGCTGTGGGGGAATATTACCTGACCGATTTGGTGAAAATCGCATACAGAGAAGGCAGGCTGGTTGAAGCACGCGAAATTCAGGATAAAGAAGAGGCGATTGGAATCAATAATCGCATCCATTTGGCAGAGGCTGTCGGCGTCATTCAAAAAAGAATTAATCAGCAATGGATGCTGGCTGGCGTCAGCATGCTTGACCCACAGCGCGTTTACATTGAAAGTGGAGTGACCATTGGCAGGGATACCGTCCTGTATCCGGAAGTTTACCTGCGCGGGAGTACCAGCATTGGAGAGGGCTGCAGCATTGGTCCTTCGGTTTTTATAGAGGACACCAGTGTGGGCAATTTCTGTAAAGTGAAATTCTCTGTGCTGGAAAAAGCGCATTTAGAAGACCATGTCGATATGGGGCCTTTTGGGCATTTGCGTAAGGGCGCCCATCTGGCTGACCACGTGCACATGGGAAATTTTGGAGAAATAAAAAACTCCACCCTAGGCGCAGGCACAAAGATGGGTCACTTCTCCTATATCGGTGACGCGCAAATCGGAGAAAATGTCAACATTGGAGCGGGAACGATCACCTGCAATTATGACGGTGAGGGCAAATTTAAAACTGAGATTGGGGATGAAGTTTTTATTGGCAGCGATACCATGCTGGTTGCCCCCGTAAAGATCGGCAAGGGAGCAAAAACCGGAGCGGGTGCGGTGGTGACGCATGACGTAGAGGATGGATCGGTTGTTATTGGAGTGCCGGCCAGGCCGATGAAGAAAACTGAGAAGGGCACCAAAGGGAAGAGATGATGGCATTGACGCAAGAACAGAAAATAGACCTTGTGCGTATTGCCAAACAGGCGCGGCAATGGGCTTACGCTCCATATTCAAAATACAAAGTCGGGGCAGCCGTGTTGACGGAATCTGGACGTATTTATGAGGGAGCGAATGTTGAAAACGCCGCTTACCCGGTAACCATGTGCGCGGAAAGGATCGCTGTCTTTACAGCGGTCTCTCACGGAGAGAGAAAATTCCAAGCTGTGGCAGTGGTGACAGAGAACGGTGGGACTCCTTGCGGCTCATGCCGCCAAGTACTGGCGGAATTTGGCACGGATACTCTGGTAATCATCGCGGATGAGAATGAAAAAATCCGGATGGAGAAAACCGTTTCTGAATTGTTGCCTGGTTCCTTTGGACCCCAAGATTTGATATAGAAAGCACTTGAAACCATGCCGATTGCGGAGCGTGTGCGAAAGGTCGAAGCAATCGTTATTGCCCATAAGGATTACGCTGAAGCTGATCGTTTTGTGCGGATTTTTTCATTGGAGCATGGCAAGTTGAACACACTTGCTAAAGGGGTGCGCAAGGTCCATTCTCGCAAAGCACCTCACCTGGAACCCTTCACCCATTCGGTGCTGGTATTGGCTCGCGGGCAATCGTTCTGGATCATTACGCAAGCTGATACGATTTCAAATTTTTCGTCCATACGTGAAGATTTGGCGAAAACAAGCGAGGCCGCATATATCTTGGAATTGGTTGACAAGATCACTGTAGAGGGACAGCCGGAACCTGCTTTGTTTCGTTTAACCTTAGAGACTCTGCGCAGAGTGGATGAATGCGGTGATTCCTTTAACGTTGTTAAATATTTTGAGCTCCGTTTTCTGGATATGTCAGGATTCCGTCCTGAATTGACAACTTGTGTTGTCTGTGGAAAAGAAATCCAAGCTCAGGATCAATTTTTTTCAGTTAGCATGGGGGGAATATTGTGTCCGCAATGTGGTACGCTGGAATCCGGAGCAATTCCCGCCAGCAGAGACGTGCTGCGTTTTTTTCGCCATTTCCAACGCAGCACTTATCAACAGCTTGAAAAACTTGATATACCTATGAAAACACGTACCGAGTTATCGAGATTGATCGGCAGCTATATCAGCCATATCATGGAAGGACAGTTGAGGTCTTCAGTCTTCAAGCAACAAATTACCCGACATTGACAAGAAAAGATATCGGTATAATTAGACTGTCCTTTTATAAAAGCAGATTAGAGCATGGATTTAGAGAATATTATTCACACGCACGGACACACATCTGAAGACCGTATGCGCGGGCTGATTGAACAGCTGGATGCGTATATCGCACACTATCACGGCGGGAGGGTGGAGTTCCGCTCATTCGATGGAAAGATCGTCAAAGTCAGAATGGGGGGTGCTTGCGAACAATGCCCACTGCAACCGGCTACGCTGCATGGTTGGGTAGAGGGTACAATTCGGCAATTTTTTCCAGAAATCGAAAAAGTAGAATCAATTGAATAGTGCCAGTAAGTAGATTGCTTGACAATAGAAATAATGTTCTATATAATATGCGCATGGACTTCTGGCGGGATTTGTACAACCATGGTGAAGGCATAAGCCTCAAGAAGCTGAAAATTGATTCGCCAAGAAACATATTGAATGAGGTGCGCGCGTTGGCGGAACAAGAAGAATGCTCGGAGTCTCAGGTAATCTTTTATCTGCTCAATCAGGCACTGCGATTGCATCGTTTGAACAGCCAAACGCATCGGTACTGGATTTCCCTCTCTTTTAGAGAAAAGCAAGTGGCTGCGCTGATCTGTTCAGGACTGACTGACAGGCAGATCGCTGCACGATTTGCCATCTCGCCGGAAACGGTTAAGACCCACGTCCGTCACGTCCTAAGAAAATTCAGACTGCATTCACGCCAGAGCCTGCGCGATATTCTATTGGAGTGTGAGATATTTGAACCGACTTGGTTTGATTGATGATAAAATTGAAATGTTTAAAAACTAAAACCCCACGGCATTGCCAGGGGTTTTTTGATGAGACTAATGAAAGATATTTTGATGGTCATAGCGATTGCATTTGGACTGGCGATGGATTGCCTGGCGGTATCGCTCTGCATCGGTTCTTCCCCTTTTCCGAAAAACATCCGCTCGATTTTCAGGGTCTCCTTTCATTTTGGTCTTTTCCAAGGGGGTATGACGCTGCTGGGATGGCTATTAGGCAGCACAGTGGTCAAGCTCATCGCCCAATTTGATCATTGGTTGGCGTTGCTGCTTCTAGCTTGGGTCGGTGGGCGCATGATCTATGAAGGCATTGCACAGAATAAAGACCAAACCAAAGACAATTGTGAAGATCCCACTCGCGGTAGCACACTCGTGATGCTGTCAGTCGCCACCAGCATAGATGCATTGGGTGTAGGTCTGTCTTTGGCATTGCTAAAAGTGAATGTCACCTATGCCAGTTTGATTATTGGCATGGTGTCGCTCTTGCTTTCGATTGGGGGGTTGTTAAGTGGCAAACAATTAGGAGCCCGCTTCGGCAAGAATGTGGAAATTTTTGGGGGCGTGCTGCTGATTTTCATCGGTTTGCGCATCGTTGCCACGCATCTCTTGGTGTAAGAATTCTGAAATATGCCAGCAATGGATCGCGGTATCTTGCCCAACCCATGTATAGTGGTATTTTCTTAGGATTTACAGAGCAGCTAACCATCCGCTCATAAACAGGATTAATACGCCTAACCCTGTATTGAAGAAAACTAGGGTCATGTTAAATTTATTTTTTCGAGCATCCACAGTTTTTAGATTCCCCCCCATTTTCAGAGAACGCACAAGCGCAACTGCGATCATGAGAAATGTAGCTAAATGTTTTGCAGAGAACAAAGCTGAATAAGGCGTATCGAACTGCATCGAACCATGAAAAGAAGGTTGCATGCGTGCCTGAATGATGCCAGTGACGAACAATCCAATGATGCTGAGATAGACCCAGATACGCTGTCTATGGAAAATTGTGTTCATCAATTCCATCGCCTGGGAGCTGTTTCCAAACGTTTTGCGGGATGAGGGAATAACAGTTAGACTAAATGTGACCAATCCTCCAATCCAGATTACCGTAAACAAGTCGTGCAGAAAAGTTGCCAATATTAATAAAATTTGCTGATGTGCCATTTATTCCTCTTTTCCTTTCTTTTAGAATAACTCAGAGAAGAATTAAATGCATTGACAAAAGTCAAGAAAGGGCAAATTATTCTTAAATGGAATGATTTTCCCTCTATGTTACATCAACTTTTAGTTGAAGCAAATCAGAATCGAGAACATGGATTTTTTGGCGATCTATTTCAATCACTCCCTCTTCTTTCAACTTACGAAAAACACGATTTAAAACTTCTGGCACAGTACCCAGCCGAGCAGACATTTCAACTTGCGTCATCCGATCCAGAACCTGTGATTGTTGGCGATCAACGTTCTCTAAAAGAAAACGCGCAAGCCGAGCTTCAATCGAACGCAACGATAAATCCTCAATCAAAACAACCATATGCTGCAAACGGCTAGCAAGGTCAATAATGACCCTCTGCGCAAAATTAGGATTGGATGTGATCAATTGTCGCATTCTCTCCGGCGCGATACTGAGGATTTCAGATTTCTCCATACAGATTACAGTTGCCTGATTAGGTGCATTAGTAAATACGGCTACATTATTGAAGATATCTCCTGAACCCAGGTAATTTAAAATCTGCTCTCGACCGCTGGTAGATGATTTCACAACCTTCAACCATCCACTTTTAACGATGAAAAGGGGAGCATTTAAGTCTCCCTCGATTATGACTATTTGTTTGGGCTGAAAGACTTTCTGAATGGAGGCTTGTTCAAGGACGATTAGTTCCGACTCGGAAAGGTTTGAAAAATATAAAACCGAAGCAAGGATAGATTTCATGCGATTAAAACCTTATTCATGTTTATCCAAAAATACTGCAGTGAAAACATAGATTGCAGAATGACGATTTATTCGCTGACAGAATAAGCTTAATTAGCTTGAATAATCTGCCAAATTATTATGCTGCCTTTATCCCCAGCACCAGCAATAGCTGTTCCGTCGGGCGAGAATATTAATCGTGTTAAATCCTCTATGCCGCTCTCTACTGAAATTAGCAGAATCCCAGAATTTGCGTCGTAGACTAACAAATTGCTTTCACTTGCGGCAGCCAGCAGCTTGCCATCCGGTGAGAATGCTAACGTATTGAATGCTTGTGAATGGGTAATTGTTTTTTGCAGCTCGCCATTTGCCGCTGACCAAATAAAGATGGCGGGCTGGAATTCTCCCTCAATCGTGCCTGCCGCTGCGGTTGCTAAAAGGCTGCCATCCGGCGATAGTACCGCGCTGACCACGAAATCCTCATGCCCAACCCGCGTTTCTGCGCTCGGATTTTCCATAGGGCTTACTTGGACTGTGCCGCGTGATATCCAAACGATATGTTTACCATCCTCTCCAAATTGGGCGCTGTACACAGGGGCGGCAGTATCAAATCCACCCAACGCAGCCAACAACTCTCCGCTGGAAGAATCCCAAAGGTTGACCAGGATCTCATCCATGGACGTGCTTAGGAGAGTTCCTCCATCCGGAGAGAAATCCAAAATACCTATCTGGCCAGGGGCTGGAATGCTGACCATAATTTCACCCTTGACGATGTCCACTAGATTGATGCTGAGATAGTCTGAGGAAAAAGCAATCGTCTTGCCGTCTGGGCTGGCTGCGCTGAGAGCGGCTGGGGTTTCGAAGGTATGACTATCCAGTTTTTCGAGGGTTTGCGCACGATAACGAGCTGCCCCGCTGCTAAAAACAGCCAATAATGTTTGGCTGTCATCTGACCAGGTCAGATCATTGACCAAACCAATTTCTTTAATTCTGCAGGTCTCTTTAAGCTGGCTGGAATTCTGATCGGTAATAACAACCCTCTGGGCAGGAGTTGCGGTCGAGAGCGGTACTTGACATGAGGATAAAACCCCTATGCCTGCAGCGATAAAAAGAAGCCAGGTTTTAAATTTATTTTTCATGGCATTGTCTCTCCCAATTAATTTTACTTCCTCGCCAATCCCAGACTTTTGCGCAGCCATTGCTGAAAACCAGTCTTCAGCATGTCCAGCAGGCTGGTTTGCTGCTCATCAACCCACCTACCCAACTTATCAACAGTTCGCAATTTTTGTGCCTGCAGCCAGCTTGTTAAGCTGTTTTTTAGAACGCGGCTGGTTTTGGCAGCTTGGTCTTGAACAGCCATAATAAAGAATTTTTTCAGATCGGATGGGCGCCCGCTGATCAGCACAGGACGCTCGCTGACCAATAATGCGCTGGCTCCGCCATCGTCCACCTTCAGTTTAATACCATTGCTTGATTTCAATGATTCCGCATCCATTGAAAAAGCATGCAGTTGATAGCCTGCCACCTGCGAAACAAACAATGGCAAGGCTTCATCGCCGCCCTGCATACGCCAGGCTAGTAGATTTAAGTGTCCATTTTTTTGAAATCGCAGAATTTCAAAATCCGGCGAAGCGATTGTTGCCCCGCTTTCAAGTTGCGGGTTGAGAGACTGGGCGAGATTGGCAAAGCTCTGCATGGCAATAGCGGATGGTTTTTCAATTTGCGGTTGATATGCCCAGAAGAGCTTCTCCACACCGCTATACGCCATAAAAAGTCCGCTGGCACGCACGAGATAGTCACTTTCCACCACTTGCGGCAAGGTCTGGCGCTCCAGAGCTTTTTCGGAAAGCAGCGCTTCTGAAAATGCGAGATGATGCACCCACACAGATTTTGTACCTGTTTCTTCGCTGAAATCGCTAATCGTTCTTAAAGCATCCGTTAATGCGTATCCACTGCTCTTCAATGGGAGAAAACCACAGGTATCCATTTGCACGCTTTCTGGAGCATCTTCCAGGGTCGGCAGGCTGAGGTTGATGACATCAAACGCATACCAGGCATCTAAATCTGCCAGGTTCTGCAGAAAAAACAGCGGATGATCGGCGCAATCGCCGCCTAATGCCAAATCTCCCAAAATGATTACATCACCCGCTGAAGCGCTTTTAATGATGCTGTAAGCGCTTTTCAGCATTTCAACATATAGCTGTACATCGGGCGTGCTCTCCGATTGCAAATCGGATGGGAACAATACTTTTCCCCAGGCTGCGGTACTGTTCAAATCACTTCCGATCTGCCAATGATCCACCTGACCGCCGAACTGTTCAACGACCGCACTGACAAAGCTGCTCCAATTTTCCAGCAAGCTCTCACGGTTTACGGGCTGCTGCGGATACAAATGGCTGAGGTACGTGGGTCCGCCTGACAGTACGATTACAGGATGAACCCCGCGTTTTTCCAGGCGGTTGAACAGCTGGGCATAATCTACATAACCTGCGTCGTTTTGGTACGACCAGCTGAATGCACCCGGTGAAGGTTCAACCTCATTCCAGGGCATTTCTACGCGCAGCATGCTGCTGCCCAAAGTTTCTAAAATGTCAAAAGAGCGGGTATCTTCGCTGTGGCTGGTCAGCCAGCCGCTGCTGTCATCTAAATTCATAACAGCTTCGCCCCCCGCTAAAACAGCATTGCCTTGCAGCACAGACAGCAAGACGAACGCCGCTATGACGAGGCAGATAGCCTTGAATAAAAATTTACGCATGCAAACTCCTTTTCGCTGCGGATGAAAACGAAACCATCCAAGAATATTGTTGCAATAGGTATGCCAACCTCGGCTTAAGGATCATAGAGTCTGCCCCACATGGCTCGGTGTATACTAAAAAACATGGGAAAACTCTAAGAAGGATGGAAAACCGATGCAAAAAATTACCCCGCCCCGCTTCGCTGTCCTGCAGCTTTCAGGCTGTGCTGGCTGCGAAGTCTCGCTGCTGAACGCCAGTGAATGGGTGGAACAGTTTGACCTGGTGTATATGCCCCTGGTGGTTTCGGCTTATGATGTGCCGCCGGTGGACGTGCTGCTGATCTCGGGCGGGGTGCGCTCAGATGAAGACCTGTATCATCTGCGCCGGGCAGTAAAACATGCCAAGCGTGTTGTAGCGGTGGGTACCTGCGCCATTTCGGGCGGGGTAGCCAACCTGGGCAACCGAGATGAGGTGCGCGAGCTATTCCTCTCACAGAGTGAGAGGCGCGATCTGCCGCGTTTGCTGCCCAAGAGCCAGCCGGTGGACGCCTTTGTGGATATTGATCTGTATCTGCCAGGCTGTCCGCCCACCCCAGAATTGTTCATGGCGGCACTGCTGCAAGCGCCTGATTTTCGTACTTCCCTAACGGTCTGTCAGGAATGCGGACGAAAAAAGCTCAAGGATATGAAGCCGAAACATCTCACCGGTTTTCAAAAGGGCGAAGTGCAGCCCGATATTTGCCTGATCAACCAGGGGTATTTGTGTGTGGGTTCTTCAACGCGCGGCGGCTGCCGCGCGCTGTGCACCCGGCCTGGCCACCCCTGCGTGGGATGCCGTGGACCTTCAGACGCGCTAATTGAAAAAGATTCGCATGCCTGGCTGGATAGCATCCAGCGCGTTTTTGCTGCGCTCACCGAGATCCCACTGGAAGAAGTGCGCGAAGCTTTACTCTCGCCACAGCTGGCATTGTTCCTGTTCCAGTTTTCGGATTACGCCGGGGGCGGGCGCCCACCGCGGCCGAAGGAAAAGGTGCTGTAATGGCGACGCTCACATTTCCGCTATCGCGTATTGAGGGTCACGCCCGCGTGGAGATCGAGGTTCAAAATGGAAAAGTGATCTCAACGCGCTTTCAAGCCATGGAGAAGCGCGGTTTCAGCCTGATGGTGCAGGGCGTGCCGGCAGAACAAATGCCGGTGATCGTGCCGCGCATCTGCGGGGTGTGTTCAACTGCCCACCATGTAGCCTCCGTCAAGGCACTGGAAGATGCCTATGGCGTGCAGCCGCCTGCTCAGGCTGAACAGATCCGCGAACTGCTGCTGCTGGGGCAGATCATCCAGAATCAAGCTACCTCTTTGTTTGTATTCACCATGCCTGACCGATTGGGAGTGGAAAGCCTGTTTCATCTGAGCGAAGAAGAGGCGGATGGCAAAACCCAGTTTGATATTGCCCGGCGGGCGCTGATGGTGCGCCAACTGGGCACGGATCTGATCTCGCTGGCAGGCGGGCAGTTCATTCACCCGGTCAAGGCGGTAGTGGGCGGGGTGAGCAGCGGAGTGGATGGCGTGCAGGCTGAGGCTTTTCACCAGCGCCTGCAAACTGCCCTGCCGACAGCCTGCCAATTGGTCGATTTTTATTGGGACATCTCCCTGCGCATGAAGGAGCGCATCGGCACCTGGGGTGATGACCAACCGGCTTATTACATTACTTCCACCGAACGCGATCAGCCGCGTTTTAACTCTTCGATCATCCGCGTGATGACACCGGCTGGCGAGTGCTGCCGGGAATTTACCGCCAGCGCCTTCCGGCAGGAATTGGTATTTGAAGAAACCGATTACTCGTATGCCGGACGCACCAGCTTTGAAGGCGGAGTGATGCGCGCCAATTCACTGGCGCGCGCCAACATGACCCGCCGCCTGGGCATTCGGCTGGCAGATGCCTACCTGCGCCGCCTGCGGAGCGAATTTGGGCATCCGGCGCACCCCATTCTGCTGTTTGACCTGTGCCGCGGGATCGAATTGGTGTACGCCATGGCGCGCGCCAGCCAGATTCTGGAGCAAGACCTGCAGCATGAAGATACGCAGCTGCCCTACCAGCCGCGCGATGGCGAGGGCTGGGGTTTGGTGGAAGCGCCGCGCGGGCCGCTCATCCATCATTACCTTATCGAGCGCGGTAAGATCGCGCGCGGCGAGTTCATCATCCCTACCGTGCATAATATGCTGGCCATCGAGCGTGCACTGCGCGTGGCTGCCGAGCGCTACATCAGCGCAGACAGCGTCAACCTGGAGCTGGAGCGCGCGGTTGGGCGCGTGGTGCGCGCCTTTGATCCCTGCATCGCCTGCGCGACGCATTAAAAAGGCAAAAGATGGACTTAACGATCATTGATAATCAAAAAATAAAATTGGTAAATGAACTAAATAGACTAATCGATGTCTCAAATAAGATCAGAATAGCAGTTGCTTTTGCGAAACAAAGTGGTTTTTTAAAGATTCAAGATTCTCTTAAAAAATTTTTACATAGACAAGGAAAAGCTGAATTTATCATAGGACTAGATTTTCATACAACTGATCCAGAGACTTTAAAAGAATTGAAAAACTTATCTGATACAAGTAACCTGTTTAATTTATTTTGCTACAGAGGGAATATGGAAAATACGGCTGCATGTCATCCGAAGCTTTATATCTTTCAAGATGATACTAATCAAGGAACTTATATTATTGGATCTTCGAACTTAACTAGCGGTGGATTGATCAATAATATCGAAGTCAATGTTAAAGTAAGATCAGATATTATAGAAGAGTCTTTCTCAGACGTATTGAGTATTTTCTATCTAATGTTGACTTCAAAGAACAAAATAATTCCAAATGATATGTACATAGAAAGATATGGGGAAATTTATAATTTATCCAGAAAAGGCAAGGATTACTATAATACCAAAGCATTTAGAGAAATTATAGAAATAGAGAAAGATTTACCTAAGCCACAAATTCAAAAAGGAGAATTGATAGGATGGATGCGCCTGGTTTATGATTATTTGCCTAGCGGAAAATTTGGAACCAGTGAAGTATACAAATTTGAAGATATTTTTAGAGAAAAATATCCTGAGAATAAGAACATAAAAGCAAAAATTCGTCAGCAATTACAATTCTTGCGGGATATTGGATTAATTAAAAATCCTGCAAGAAATACTTGGCTGAAATAAGCATTAGATGTACAGCTTATTTAACCATTTTTAAAAAACAAAAATAAATTTTTAACTTATTTATAGGCTCTCAAAGTAATGCTGGCAATTTTACTCTCAAGATCTGTTAGATTTAGACCAAGCGTGTTTATCTCCGCTTGCACGTCTCCATCCTGCGCGAGCATTTCACTGTTGTAAAACTTGCGGATGGTCACCTCGATTTTTCGGAATCCTGCATTGCGAATTTTTTGCATATATAACTCTTCATCTAGGGCGCCAGATAGACAGCCAGCCCAGGCAGAAAGCTGCTGCGCAAGCTCGGCAGGCAGATCGCCATGGGTGACGATATCCGATACATTCAAACGACCTCCCGGTTTGAGCACGCGGTAGGCTTCGCGGAAAACAGCATCTTTATCCGCAGATAAATTGATCACGCAATTTGAAATGATCGCATCAATGGATTGGTCTGGTAAGGGGATATCTTCGATGTACCCGTAGCGAAAATCTACATTTTTAATGTTTTGTTTTTTGGCATTGGCACGTGCCAGATCGAGCATTTTGGGTGTCATATCCAGACCGATGACATGCCCCTTTTCGCCAACCTGCTTGGCAGCTAAAAAGCAATCGATGCCTCCGCCCGAACCCAAATCCAGCACCCATTCTCCCGGTTGTAAATCAGCGATAGCGGTTGGATTGCCGCAACCTAACGCAATGCCGGTAACGCTGTCTGGCAAGGACTGGATCTGTGGATCTGCATATAGATCTGCCGCACTTTCCGCCAAACCGGTTTCACCTGTACAGCATGAACAAGCTGGTCCACAGCATGAAGCGTTTGATGGAGAAGCAAGCTGCTTTTCTGCCAAACCGCTGTATTTTTCCCGCACAGCTTGGGTGATGTGATCATTTCGTTGGATTTTATCCATGTTTGCTCCTTAAAAAATTTTGAATTGATTAACTTTTCTCAAATTTAGCCATCAACCTGCCGCAGCACCAAGTCACATTCGCTTGATTGGTGACATAGTAAACCTGCTTGCCTTGTTTGCGGCATGACAATAGACCATAACGGATCAGTATGTCCAAATGATGGGAGATGGTGGGTTGGCTGAGCTGAAAAACCTCTACGATCTCCGACACGGTTTTCTCTCCCTGCAGTAGCATCTGTAAAATTTTCTGACGGGTTGGATCGGATAATGCTTTGCAGAAATCAACGCAATCAATTTCGGTTTTCATCATACATAGAAGAATATAAATATATCAATATGATAATACAATCATTATGGATGTCAAGGATAATCTTTTAAATTGATAAAAAAACAGTTTATAAGATTTAAAACGATCTACTCTCCGATGATTTTCACCAAAACATGCTTGCGCCGTCTGCCGTCGAATTCAAAATAGAAAATCTGCTCCCATGTGCCAAAATCCAGCCGGCTGTCACTGACAGCCACCAGCACCTCGCGCCCCATAATGCTGCGCTTGAGATGGGCATCCGCGTTATCCTCGCCGGTTCTGTTGTGTCGGTAATGGCTGAGCGGTTCATGCGGCGCCAGGGCTTCCAGCCAATCCTCAAAATCTTGATGCAGACCGCTCTCATCATCGTTGATAAATACGCTGGCGGTGATGTTCATGGCATTTACCAGGCAGAGCCCTTCGCGGATGCCGCTTTCATGCAGACACTCATTGACCTGCGAGGTGATGTTGAGCAAGCCGCGCCTTTGGGGTACTTGAAACCATAATTCTTTGCGATAACTTTTCATCCTGTTTCCCTTAAGTGATCAACAGATTCAAGAATTTAAAGCAATGGTGTTCAATCTTTGTTAGAAATATATCAGAAAATTCGAAACGTGAAAAATAGGTTGAAATATGCTATAGTATTTAAAAACCTAGACCAATGGAGGTATTCATGGTTGGAATCAATAAAAGCAAGTTGGGCGGCCAGGCAAGCGGCGACCGCAAACCGAAGATCATCAAATCTAATGTAAAACCAAGCAGCAAAACGAGCGTTGTCAAGTCTAAAGTGAGTGGCAGTATCGCAAAAAAACCCCCTGTCATTAAAACAAAGACCGGGGCTGAAAGCTTGGCGGCAATGGAAGCCAAAATGGCTCAAGACAAAGAAGCGACCGCGAAGAAACAAGAAGAGCTGCTGCACAGCAAGACCCATCAAGACCTGATCAATGCCGCTTACAAAGCGGCCGAGAAACTGGGCATTGCGCCCTGGGTGCTGCTGCGCGCGGCTGGCTGGGGTCATTTCACCGATGACCGCGGCAAAAGATACGACGGACCGGCTATCGATAAGCTGGAAGGGTTAGACGAAGCCCAGAAGAAAGCCCTCAAGGAAGTGTTGGGTATCTAATATAAATCAAGATTGACTTCATTAAAAATGGGCAGCTCGGCTGCTCATTTTTAATTTCATGCGAATTGACGAGCAGGGCTTTAAAGCACTCATGATTGATCGTTCGGTTTTAATAAAAGAAAGCTACTAATCTCAAAATTTCTCATTTACAATGAATTCAATCAAGAATATGGATGCCATTTTCGACCCACATATGCCAGAGGTGGATATCCGCGCGGATATTGAGGATATATTCACGCGCGCCCGCAAAACTGCTGACGAGCCAGTACTGGGAGAAGATGGTTTGTATCGCAGACAGATTGTCATTGTGTCCCCCGGCAGATTATTGATTCGTAAAGAATGCCCGTTGGCAGCTCAGCTAAAAGCGGAACAGATGGCTGTGTTAGAAAGGTTGCTGCCCCGCAAACCTGCCCGACAGATTTGTGTGATCGCATACACCATGCTGGAAGCGATGAAAAAAGACCTGCGGCGCGCCATCCCGTTCGTAGATTATCTATTAGGCTTTTCCTCCTTGGGACACTCCGTCTGGATCTTTGAAGGACATGCCCAGGCTCTGGCGGCTGGCTGCCGCGAGGCGGATCTGCTGCTGGTAGACAGCGCCATGCTGCCGGCTCTGGAAGAAAATCCAACCTGGCGCAAGATAGCATTATCCGCCATGCGCGGCAGCGAAATCAAGTTGATTGCGCGTGGCGGGAACCCCGAATAATTCCAACAGGACTCGTAAAAAAGCCCCTCAATTTGTGATTGAGAGGCTCTATTCTTATTTATGGATTTGATGCAGGCTCTATGGATAATCCAGGTTATCGATCAAATTCACGAAGATGGTTTTATTCGTATTCAGGTTGAAGAATTTGATTGCCAGAATATCATGATTGATCAATGCGCTGGGGATCGCGATGGTCACGGTTTGAACGCCGCCCGCGTCGGTGTTGAAGCCGCTGACTTCAATCCAGTTGTTGTTAGCCAGAGCGCCATCCTTGACATATACCACCACGCGCACACTTTCGGGGAAGTTGGATGTCACGCCGGTGATGGAGTCATTTCTGACCACCTGAGTCGTGGTGAACCAGGGTGTATATGCTTCGCGCACGTTGTAATTTCCGGTTGTTGAACCGCTAGATTGGACAGGATTGTAAGCTGCATTTTCGTTATAGAACCAATTGTAGGGCGGATTGCTTGATCCGGAGGACTTTTCAAAACGGATATTAATAATGCTCTCGCTGCTCAGTTCTTCCGGAATGGGAAATTCCGCAATAAAAGTACCGCCTTTGTTAGTGGTGATCTTAGAAGAAAGATATCCGTTGATTCCCAATGTGCCATTCACATTCATCAGGACATAATAGGTTTCATTGGCAGGGAAGCTTTCCAACCGTACTGTGACCGAGTCATTTTTACTGACTGCCACAATTGTCGTGCTCTCTACTTGCCTGGGGCTAGCCTGCACCGGGGCGGCGACAACCAGCAGCAAAGCTAACGCAACCAGAATTGACATTTTTTTCATCATAGGTCCTCCTTATCTCAAGCGACCAAAAGTATTAATCTTCATGACAATTATGTTGCAAGAAATATACCTGTTCCCAGAAAAACCCTATTCAACTAAATTTAACGCCATTATAGCGGTTTTTTGATTAAGTTCAACGGTTTATTTTACATCAAAACGCAATGTCAAGATTCCAGAATGCCTTCATTCACATAGCGAGTCAATTCGCCTACGCTTAGGTTCTTGATACCCAGCTTCTCGACTGTTCTGCCGCGCCGGTTGTAATCGGTCTTGTGGATGATGCAGGCTAATTTAATGATGCTGTCGATGGCGTTGACGGATATACCGTATGCCATACCCAAAGAAGCGATGGGCAGCAGACTCATGGGCACGTCCTCAAAAATATAGCGATGATACAGTGTGGAAGGCGCTTTGATGCCATAGTAACCGGATTGATTGTGAATGGCTTCATATAAACTGGCGCCCGATACGTTGTATGCCAGTTCCAGCCATTCCATGGCGGTGCGGGCGCGGATGCCCAAAGAGGAGGCTACCGTAACCCGCTCGCGGTCCAGCGCCTCCAGCACGGTAGCGACCGATGGGGTAACGCCGTCAATGTAGAATTCAAAATCGCCATGGGTGGATTCGATCCGGCCGGCGTTCAAAATCGTCAGGGCTGGGTGAAAGATGGCGCCCATGTTGTTCAATCCCGTGTTGAGCACGTTCACGCCATCGATAAACTGCGGATACACATCCTGAATTGCGTCCAATACCTGCTGCGTACGGTTGGCGGGCAGGGCTGCCAAGGGCACTGCTTCTTTAATGCGGAAGATGCGTGCCTGGGCAGGTCCATCTGAGCGGCTGGCGTAAATAAAAGTCTCTGCCTCCGCTAGAACAATTTTTGCCTTGCATCCCGCCTGGCGCAGCACCATATCAAACTCGATCGCACCGCAAGTGCGCCCGGGATTGAGCAGAACGATTTGGTTATCCTCGAGATGAGGTGCCATCACCTTTGCCAGGTCCGCATGAGCAGAGGAGGGCACTACCAGCATGACCACCTGGGCTTGGTGCAGCGCTTCTTTTATATTGGAAGTTGCTTTTTGAATCGCGCCAAAACCATGCGGTCCATCCGGGTAGCTTTCAAGTTCAATTCCGCGCCGCTTGGCGACGACTTCGATGTGGGTGGCGGTGCGGTTGTAAAGCGTAACTTGTTTGCCCATCAATGCCAGATGAGCCGCCATGGATTTGCCGCCATGTCCAGCACCAACCACAGTATAGCGAGTAGG
>CAYVJI010000024.1:0-450 GCA_964451805.1 uncultured Pelolinea sp.
CAAGAATTTACATTTGCCGTATGGCCGCTAAGTATCTGTAAGTGACTGCCTCTCCTGGAATCCCTCATCCTTAGCGTAGCATCCAGACTTGGAGATATGATCAAATTATTATCCGGGCTAATCGCGACATCAGAGATCCCGTTCGTGTGGCCGTTTAAAACAAGACGATTTTTATCGCTAAACTTGTGATATTTTTCAAACATTGAAAATCTCTCCCTTGAATCAATGATTTTCGTGCTCATTATATACTCTTTTTTTTTACTATGTACATAATTTATTAGCACTGTAATTTCATGAAATATAACTTACCAAGCAGCGGGCTTTGTAGAATCTATTGAAAAAAGGACGCTTTTCAGGTGTGTTTTTTGGATAAAATATAAAATATATACTAATAAAATTACCGTTAAAAATTTTGTAAAAGAATATTTGCAAACGGACCCCAAATTTGTT
>CAYVJI010000024.1:460-24012 GCA_964451805.1 uncultured Pelolinea sp.
GACTGAAAATTCCCTGTACACATTTGTGAAAGCATAGATTGCAAACGGCAGCCTCTAGTGATGGCCGCACGGTGCTCCCTCACTGCGGGTATCTCTGATGAAAGGATCTTTCAGTCTTTATTTATCTCTGTGACACACAACCAAAGTGATGGCGTTCAATATCACTGTGCCCACCAGCAGCCAGGCCGCCGCGCGTGCAACGGCAGGTGCAGTATCCATCAGTGCAGACCAATCCTCGCTCTTCACTAAACGCTCGATGGAAAAAATCTGCAGGCACAGCGAGGCGGCGCAGGCGCTCAGGCTGGCTGCGGAGAAGAGCACCCGATTCCGGCTGCCGGCATTGCCGCGCCGCAGGAGATTGACGGCAGCCAGCGCCCAGGCCAGCAGCCCAAGCGCGAGACTGCCCAGGTTCAGCCAGGCAGTTCCCAACACAACTCTTATTTAAGTTTAGAAAACTTGGTTGATAAGGAAATAATCAAATTGCGCGGGCACACTGCCCTTGGTGGATTGACCGGCTGCCAACCCGATAAACTTGGCTTGCATATCGCTGGTGTGCTGGCCGACTTCAATCCAGTCCAGGCCGTCTTCACTGTAAAACGAGGTATAGAGATCGCCGATTTTTCGCAAGCGCAAATAAATGGTATCGGTGCCGGGCGCGGGGGTGGCAAAGTTATCGCCCGCCATCTGGCCGCTTTTGAAATAATCCATGTAGAATCCGTCACCGACAACATGTTCGGCGAATGCGCGCCCGAAAAGGATGTAGTTGTTGGCATTGTAGAAAACGATCAATCCGGCAATCTGGTAATTTTCCAGCGGCTCAAAAACCATTTTCGTTTCCAGGTCGAAATCCCCTGCGGGGAGCGGGCGCTTCAATAAATTCCTTAAAAAAACTGCACGGGAACCAGTCGTGATTTCCAGCCAGCCAGGATTGCTTTCCAGGCTCCACATTTTATTGTTCTCATTTTCCCATACCCATTCCGAATCCAAAGCACCCTCAAAATCATCCCTGAAGATCAGCGGATCGATGGTCGGGGTGGGAATGATGGTAGCTGTAGGTACGCTGGTGTCGGTCGGGATAATTTGCGGGCTGGGTTGAACGGTTGGTTCGGCAGGAGCGCCGCATGCGGATAAAACGAATGTAAAAAGTAGCATAACCAGAATCCAAGTTTTCATGATCATCCTCCTGAAGAACGTCTCGTGACATTCATTATTTTACAACAAATCTATTCTTACGCTGTTGGTAACGCCGGCAAGGAAGTGCACTGCTTAAAACCACCCTACTTCTTAATCAAGATTAGCCAGGGAATTTCAATTCCCTGGCAAACTATCTCTGCGCATGCCTGGTTTTCTCTGGTTATTCTTTATATAGGATCATAATAATCACTTGGTCAGCGTATAATAAACAGATTCTGGTGATTAAAGCAAAAAAACACATTGAAGGAATCGAGGATTCAACAGCATGAAAAAAAATGCCGCACCCATAATGCTTCTCCTATTTGCGCTGGCAGGCTGCAGCCAGTCTCCCGCATCAAGTTCCGCCCAACTCACTGCGGCTACAGAAACCGCGCAGCCTGACAGCCCGGCATGCGCAGATGTTTCCGGCATCTGGCTGGGGACGCATACTATCGGGGATACCGTTTTCGACACGGGCTATAGTTTCGAACAGGTGGGCTGCCAGGTTACAGGCCAAGAAGCGCCCTACCCGGAAGATGATTTTGGCATCGACCTGGTCTGTGATTTCCAGGACGACCATTTAACCTGCAATTATAAAAGCACGCTGGATGATTGTGAATACGAGCTGGATGCAACTGTCATCGCGGATACCATGCAGGGTGTTCTAAATTCCTGCTATTTAGATGGAGAACCCATTGCATTGACCCGCGCCAGCCAGGCTGAACTGGCAGCCTGGGATGAGAAAATGGAAAACATATTCTATGCTCCCACGCAGTCTAGCTGCGCCGTGGCTGCTGCTCTGCCAACGGATGGGGATGCGGTTTTTTGCGATCAGTTCGATGACAATTCCAATGCATGGCAGGAGGGCTCGACCGAAAATGACATGGCGGTGCTGAATGTGCAGATCGAAAGTGGCAAGCTGATGGTCAATGCCACCGGCAAAGCCACCAGCGGATATCAAACTGGCGTTCTGCAATGGCTGTCACCCTTCACCAGCACTGCAGGAGACTACATGCTGCAGGCCAGCGGGAAAATCGACTCGAATTTCAAGGGCAGCGGTTGGGGCATCGCTTTCAATGGCGATTACCTCGGAATCGTGAACTCTCCCAGTTTTTATGTTCTGGTCATCACCAATAGCGGTGATTTCACTTTGCAGAAATTGGCCGACAATAAAATGACGCCCATTATTGCTCCCAGAGCGCATAATATGATCAAAATTGGCGAACAAAATACCATTTCGATCTTAAAACGAGGAGAGAGCTACGAATTCTACAGCAATGGAGAACTGATCGCCGCCCAGGAACTGCCGCCGTTGGAAGGCAACGATATGATGGTCGCATTTTTCGTCAATGAGGGAGTGGTGGCGGATTACGAAATGGATGATTTTCTGCTGAGCGTCACACTCGGCGAATAAAATAATCTCTTATTTCACCAAGTCTACAACCAAGCTTCTCTCCTGGCGCCTGCTGCAATGCAAAACTGGGGAGAAGCTTATTGTATTTCAGATGGTTTGTTCGCGATCGCCATCAATTCATACTCATCCAGCTCCACCGGGCGGATACCCCAATTGCCGGCCGTCCCACCACCGATGTGCTCTACATCAAAGCCAACCATCTCCAGCATCAAGCGCAGCTCGGGGATGACAAAGCCGCGCTCGCGCAGGCTCAGCGTCACTTGCTCGTCTTCACTGCCGGTGGTCATCAGATTGGTCTCGCTCAGCGTAGCCGGATCGAAAATGCCAGCCTGCACGTCGGCATCCTGGTAGCGGCGGATGGTGCGCATGGCGTTCAGCACCGTGAGCAGCAGCCGCCCACCCGGCACCAGCGCGCCATGCAGATTGCGCAGGATGGCTAGGTCATGCGACTGCGCGTCCTGACCGCTGCCCACCAGCCCCAGCGAGCCTTCGCACACGCAGTAGGCACGCTCGAAAGGCGTATCCGTTGTAAAACGGGTGGCATCCGCCTGAATTAATTCAAGCGTGCCAAGCCGTTCTTTGTGCGCCGCCGCGCGCGCCTGTTCCAACATGCCGCTTGAAAAATCCACTCCGGTGACATGGTAACCGCGCCGCGCCAACTCCAGGGCGTGCCGCCCGGTGCCGCAGCCCATGTCCAGAATGTGCTGTTCAGTGGTCAAACCCAGGTGTTCGATCAGAAAATCTACCTCCGCCTGCGTAGCCTGTACGAAAGGTTCCTGCATATAACGCGGCGCGTGGTGATTGAAAAAGGTCTGAAAGTTGTTTTCGGCGCTCATGTCCACTCTCCATAGATGATGCTTTGTTTGAATAGGCGTTAAGTATATCCTCGCAGCAGGCGCACGAACTTTATGAAGAAAATTGTTTTTTTGTGTTTTACGTGCTTTGTTACTGGTTTTGACCGATTTCCAGCGCAACCGTCAGTTCGACGGTCTGCTCATTTTCAATGAGGATGTCTTCTTGGATGAAGGTGCGAAAGCCGGGTTTGGAGACCTGCACGCTGCAGCTGCGCCCGGCTGCGATAGCCGCGCGGAAGTGCCCGAGGTCGTCGGTGTAGATCACCTTCCCGCGCAGGTTCGGTTCTTCTGAGAGGATGTGCAGCCTGGCATGCTGCAACGGCTCTCCCTGCTCGTCCAGCACTGTTCCGGCCAGCCAGCCCTGTTCGAAACCGCTGATTTGTACAATACCATTCAGCGCTCGGTCGCAGGCGTACAGGTCACCCGCCAGGTCGAAGGTCAGGTCAGTGCCATCAAAGAAACCGGAGGCGAAACTTTCCACCCTGCCCGCCGGGGAGATGCGCAGAATGCGGTCTGACAGCACAGCATACATATAGCCGTCCGTCCCGAATGCCAGCGAACGCAAACCCAAGCCTTTATAGAGCGAGGTGATCTCCCCCTCTGGGCTGATGCGCAGGATGCGGTCGCCCAGCACCGGCACCGCCCAGAATGCATCCCACAGCAGCTCGGGCGAGGCCGTGATTACGTACAGGTTGCCGGCGTCGTCCTGCTCGATGGCAGTCGGGAAATCCAGATCCCGATACAAAGCCGTTTTTTGACGCGTGCCTGCGTCGATGCGGGAGATCTGGCTTACGCTGGGTTCTGCCATCAGCAGATCGCCATCCGGCAGCATGATCAGCCCGGCCGGTTTGACGGCATTGGAGTATTGGCTCACAGCCTGCCCAACCGGCATTTCCAGGATCTGGTCAGGGAAACCTGGAGCGGCTTCGCTGACGTACAGCGTGCCATCCTGCTTGAAAGTAATGTTGGCGTTAGGCGGTCCATAGGAGATGAAATCCGTCAGCCAACTGGCGTTGCCATTGGAATCGACAATGGATAGGTTGCCACCTTCATCGTTGCCCACCACCAGCTCGCCGCAGGGCGAGAACTCGATGGCGGTGGGCGTGACGATACCGTTGCCATGCACGATCTCACGCGCTCCAGCGCTGGGCGAAACCGCCATGAGAGAACCGATGCGCAGCTGGCTGCCCACGATCTCACCGGTCTGGGGCAGCCACTCGATGCCGGAAAGCCCATTGTTGGGCACATCCGCCCACAGCGCGCTCTTGCCATCCTCATCGACCTGGTAGACCCTGCCGGAGTTGCAGCGCCCGCAGGTGGATATGTACATGTTGCCGTCTGGGTCGAATGCCAATCCGCCGGCTGAGACATATTCCATCCAGCCGCCGGTAAATTGAATTTTTCCACTCTTCGACAAGCTATAATTTTCCAAGCGAATTTCGTAAAGGCTGCCATTTGGGCTCACGCCGCTCAGGTTTCCCTCTGGATTAGTTTTCAAGGCCTGCAGGTTTGGGATGCTTTCCAGAACCAGGCGGATTTCCCCATCCAGGGAGATTTCATATAAGTTTGAATTGCCCCGGCAGGGGTTCAAAGCCAAGTAAAAGTTGCCGTTATCCGCCAGCGCAAATCCGCTGTCGCAGGCAGTCGAGATCTGCTTGGATTCCACCACTTTCCGTACTCCGCCGTCGCGTCCAATTCTGATGATGCTGCCCGTCACGAAATCATACAGGTAGATATTGCCTTCTTCATCCACATCCCCATAATAGCCTGAGACCTGTTCGGCAAATAATGACAGGCTGCCATCCTCAAATATTTGGAACAGCTGGTTGCTGCCATTGGACTGCACCAGCAATTCACCCTGGGGCGTGAGCAGCACCTCATGCGGCATGTTGAGCGCGGAGGGCGCCACGAACCAGGCTGCGGTATATTTTTCATCCTTCATTTGGATGGGGGCTTCGGCGTAGGTTGAAGCGATCGCAGCGGATTGCTCTTCCAAGCTGCAGATCGGGGATATGCCGATGCCACTGATGGGTGTTAAGCCTACGGTTGCTGTTGCGCTCGGCATAGAAGAAGGACTTTCTTGCGGCGGGCTTGTTTGCGTGGATTGGATAGCCCCTTGTTCCTGCAGCTGCCCAGCCTGGCAGGCGCAAAGCAGACACAATAAACAAATCAGAGAAAAAACACATAACCGTTTCATTTTTCCACTCCTGACGCGAGTCCAATAATCCATACAATACGCAAATGTAAAAATGGGGATGATGGAATGCGGTTCGCGAGGGTTTTATCAGTGAAGCAATGCCTGCCCGTTTTCCATTATAGCAAAATTTAGGTCGTAATGTTCATATCGTAAGAATAACTTCAATTGTGGCGAAAAGTCCTCACAAACCTTTTACTTGAAGGAATTCTTCCAGTTTATGCAAACCTTCCCCGAGATTCTCGCGTCCGAAACCAACGCGCACGTGCGCGTCGTCATAGTCATAGACTGTCGCGGGCAGCAGCATGATGTCCGCTTCTTGCGCCAGTCTTTGGCACAAGGCTTGCGCCCCCATCTGCCCCTGCCAGCGCGGAAAGCACACCGTGCCAGCCTGCGGTTGCACCCAGCTGAACAACCGGCTGTGGCGCTCGAAGAACGTGAGCAAAAGGGATATGTTACTGGCAATACGCGCTTGGTGGCGCGCAATGATGCGTACACCGCTGCGCAGCCCGATCAGCGCCAGCACTTCACTGGGCGCGCTGCTGCAGATGGTGGTGTAGTCCTTCCAAGACGCCAGGTGCTGCCTGAGCTCTGGCTCGCGACAGACCAGCCAGCCGATGCGCAGTCCCGCCAGACCGTACACCTTGGACATGCCCGATAGCGTCAGCGCCTTTTCATATGTCTCACAAGCAGACGGTAGGCGCAGGCTGGGCTGGTGCTCCAACCCGCGGTACATTTCATCGGAAAAGAGATATAGATCATGCGCGCGCGCGAATTCAAAGATGCGTTCATAATCCGCGCGGCTGGGCAGGCTGCCAGTGGGGTTGTGCGGAAAATTAACCACCAGCAGGCGCGTGTTGGCCCGCAGGTTCTCTTCCAGAAAGTGCGGGTCAAAGCGCCAGCCCTGTTCTTCGCAGGGCAGCCAGCGCGTCACCTGGCAGCCCAGGCTTTCCGCCACCTGGTAAAGCGATTGGTAGCCGGGAAAAGCACAGATAATATGATCACCCGCCTGCAGCAGGCTCTGCATGGCAATCAGGATGCCCTCCTCCGGCACGACCACCAGCACATCATCGTTCTGAATGCCAGTGTACAATTTGGCGATTTCTCTTCGCAGCAGCGGATGACCGGCAGATTCGGTGTAGCCCAGGCGCATTTCCTCCCATAAAACGCGGCATTCCTCATCCGCCATGTCCAGCAATGCCTGCATGCTCAAACCATCACAATCCGAGCTGGAAAGCAGGTAGCGCGTGCTGAACTCGTAACGTGCGAAATAGCGTTCCAGTTTAAAGGGCGTGATGTGCATGTCTGCATCCTTTCCAAAGTGACATTCAGCATTATAAACAATTCCTGCTCTGGGTATAATTTTTTAAGCCATGTCATCTAGAAGAAATCTGCATATTTCATTCCTAATCCTGCTGATCGTCATTCTGTGCTTGCTGGCTGCTTATCTATTCGGTCAGAAATTTCTATTTTAGGAATACTGATCATTTAGTTGATAAAAATAATGTGATCATGAATAGATAATGGCTATGCGCAAATTGGGGTTAAACAAAGGGGTATCGGCTACAATGAAAACATGTCGATTGCCATTTGGTGGCTGCGGCGTGATCTGCGTTTGCATGATAATCAGGCTTTGCATCTGGCGCTCGAGCAGGCTGAGGTCGTCATCCCGCTCTTCATCCTGGATGCACACCTTCTTCGTCAGGCTGCTCCCCAACGCCAAGCTTTCCTCTTCAACTGCCTGCACAGCCTTTCCGCGGATCTCATTTCACGCGGCAACCGCCTGCTGCTGCTCTCCGGCCATCCGCTTGAGCAGCTATCCTACCTGCGCACACGCATCCCTTACGATTTGATCGCTGCCGAAGCGGATGTCAGCCCCTACGCCCGCCGCCGCGATGCTGCCATCGCGCGCCAATTGCCCCTGCGTCTGGTTGAAGGACTCACCATCCAGCCTGTCGGCGCGGCTGTCAAAGCGGATGGCTCGCCTTACACGATCTTCACTCCCTTCAGCCGTGCCTGGCGCAATCTGCCGGCGCCTGGCCTACCCCTGCCTGCGCCGTCCAATCTACCGGCTTTGGACCATTTACCCTTGCAGGAATTATCCATTCCAATTCCCGAGCAGCCGCCGCACCCTGATTTTCCCGCCGGCGAATCTGCCGCCCTGCAATGCCTGCAGGATTTTTTAAATCATGGCATTGATAAATATCACTTGCAGCGCAATCTGCCGGCCGTGGAAGGCACTTCGCGCCTGTCACCCTACATCCGCTTTGGCTGCCTATCCTCTCGACATGCCTATGCGCAATGTGCCGCAATTTTACAGTCTGCTAAAAAATCTTCCGCACCCGGTGCAGCTGCCTGGCTGAATGAACTGCTCTGGCGCGAGTTTTATCTCAACATCCTGTCCTTTTTCCCGCACGTGCTTTCCAGCGCCTTTCGCGCCTCCTTCAGCCACGTCGCATGGCGCGACGCTCCGGCGGACCTCACCGCCTGGCAGGCTGGCCTGACCGGCTACCCACTGGTGGATGCCGCCATGCGCCAACTGGCGCACACCGGCTGGATGCACAATCGCGCCCGCATGCTAACCGCTTCTTTTCTGACAAAACATCTGCTGGTCAACTGGCAGGCGGGCGAAGCTTGGTTCATGCGCAGCCTGCTGGATGGCGATCCGTCATCCAATAACGGCGGCTGGCAATGGTGCGCCGGCAGCGGCACGGATGCTGTGCCTTATTTTCGCATCTTCAATCCCATTCTTCAGAGCCGCAAGTTTGACCCGCGCGGCGATTACATCCGTGCCTGGCTGCCGGAATTGCGCGCGCTGCCGATGCAATATCTCCATGAACCCTGGCTTACACCGCCGGACGTGCAGTCCAGCTGCGGCGTGCACATCGGACGCACCTATCCCGCCCCCATCGTGGAGCATGCCTTCGCCCGCCAGCGCGCTCTGGCAGCTTACAAGGCTGCAGCCCGCGCGTGAGAATAATCGCGGGCTGTTGAATCTTGTTATGATCAAGAAATTACAAACTCACTCCAGGATCATGCGGCAGTCCAGCGCTAGCCCGCCCTGTCCTTGCGGCAGCGCCAACCAGGGATTGATCTCGATCTCCTGGATCTGCTCGAAATCCGCCGCCAGCTGGCTCAAGCGTAGCAGACAGTCAACCAATGCCAACTGGTCGTAACCCTGCTCTCCGCGCCAGCCTGCCAGCAGGCGTTTGGCGCGCGTTTCATTGAGCATGTCCTCAGCCTGCGTACGTGTCAACGGTGCCACACGGAAAGCCACATCCTTGAACAATTCCACGAATATTCCGCCCATGCCGAACATCATCAGCGGCCCAAAACTGGGGTCGCGTTTCATGCCGATGATTACTTCCAGACCTTTGGGCGCCATCTTTTCCACCAGCATGCCGTCCATGCGCGCCTGCGGTGCGTGCTTTTTCACATTTTGAATGATGTCATCATAAGCGCTTGCCAAGTCTGCTTCATCCATTATGTTGACGGCGATCGCACTGAAATCCGATTTGTGCAGCACGTCCTGCGAGGCTGCCTTGAGCACCAGCGGGTAGCCAAGCCGCTGGGCGGCTTCCAGCGCGCCATCCAGGTTCTTGACCAGTTCTCCTTCTGCCAGCGGGATGCCGTAGGCCGCCAACAACGGTCGCGTCAGGTGTTCTCCCCATACTTTGCTGGTGCTGCTGTGTATCAATTCGGCCGCTTTGTTTTGATCAATTTTCTGCGCCGCTTGGCTTTTTAAATCCTGCGATCTTTTTTGATGCTGGCCGTACTGCCACAGCGCGTGGAATATGACCCCGCACTGTTCTGGGTAGTCAATCATCGGCACATGCTGCCGGTGCAGAGTTTGACGCGCTTCCCCAACACTAAAATCGCCCATCATGCAGGTCAGCACGGGTTTGCGGCTGGTCTTAGCCGCTTCCGCCCAGGCTTCCGCCACCTTGACCGTGTTGACCAGCGCCTGCGGCACCAGGATCACCAAAGCCATGTCCACACCCTCATCCTGCAGACAGCACTCCAGCGCATGCGCGAATTCCATTTCGGTCGCCCCGCCCAGCATATCCACCGGATTGGCTGCCTGCGCAGCCGGATTGAGTTTTTCACGCAGCTTGGCTTGCGTTTCAAGGCTCAAGTGCGCCAATTCCAAACCGTTCTCTGCCAGACTGTCCGAAGCCAGCGCTGCGGGTCCGCCTGCATTGGTGATGATCACTACCCGTTTGCCATTCGGAGGATTCAGCCAGTCCAAAGCCAAGGCTGCGTTGAGCAGGTCGCTGGTGGTCTGCACTTCGATCATGCCGCTCTGCTGAAAAGCCGCCTGGTAGGCAGCGTGTGAGCCCGCCAGTGAACCGGTGTGCGAAGAAACCGCCCGCGCGCCTTCTTCGCTGCGACCGGCTTTCAGCACCACTACCGGCTTTTTGCGCGTCACCTGGCTGCCGATTTCCAGAAAACGCTTCCCATTCTGGATGCCTTCCGCATAGATGGCGATTGCGCGCGTGTCCTGATCATCTCCCAGATATTCCAGCATATCGGTTTCATTCACGTCAGCCATATTTCCCAGGCTGAGCAGGTGCGAAAAACCCACCCCTTTCTCCAGCACATGGTCCACAATTCCACCGCACACTGCCCCAGATTGTGAGATCAGTCCAATACCGCCGATGGCTGGTTTGCCCTTAATGAACGTTGTGTTCATGCCGCTGATCAGGTTCATGGTGCCCACACAGTTCGGTCCAATCATGCGCATATTGTGTGCTTTGCAGATTTCCAAAATACGCTCTTCCAGCTGCCGCCCCTGCTCGCCAACTTCTTTGAACCCGCCCGTGATGACCGTCACGGCATGGATGCCGCGTTTACCGCAGGCTTCCAGCACCTGGGGCGCAGCCTGCGCTGGCAGGATGATCACCGCCAGGTCTACCGGGTCAGGCACCTGGCTGATATCCGCATAGCATTTTTTTCCCAAGATAGCGCTGTTCTTTGGATTGACGGGGTAAATGCCGCCTGGGTACCCATATTGCAGCATATTCTTTAAAATACCGTGACTGAGTTTATCGGGGTTTTCCGAAGCGCCGATGATCGCCACACCGCGCGGCTCAAAAAATGGTATCAAGCTGTCCTTCATACTGGCATGTCTCCTGTGATTGGATTTTTTATTTTGAAGTTTTTGGGACTCTTGGCAGCAGCCAATCTAGAAATGCGCCTACACTGCGCGATTGCAGCAGCACTTTGCCCGGTCCCGTCAGGTCAACCACCAGACCTTCGCCGCCGAAAATAGTGGCTTTCATCCCGCCAATGGTGCGCAGTTTGAAGCCAATCTGTTCTGAGAATGCCACCAGATGACCAGTATCCACGGTGAAACTTTCGCCTGCAGCCAAGTTCATCTCGTGAATGGCTCCATAGCTGGAGAGGATCAATGTCCCGCTGCCCGAACAGCGCAGCATGATCAGACCCTCACCACCGAAGAAGGTCTTGGCTCCACCCCATTTGGTGTCCGTCTCTACACCCTGGCTGGATGCCAAGTATGAACCGGATTGCACCAGGTAAGTCTCACCCGTTAATTCCAGAGTAAAAACATCCCCCGGTAGCGTAGGTGCCAGCTGTATCACACCACCGCGGCTGCCAGCCTGGAAAGTATTCATGAATAGAGATTCACCACCCAAAACCGAGCGCGCCAATGATTTCATTAAACCGCCCTTCATGGTCGTCTGCACCTGTATGTCGGCTGACATACCCAGCATTGAGCCGGCTTCAGCAGTGATCGCCTCGCCAGCCTCCAAACTCACCTGCGCCATGGAATAGGATGGTTTATATAGAATGTCTACTTTCATTTCTCCTCCTGAGTTTTGTGATTTTTGAGATGAATTATAGTAGAAGATTTAATTCACTTTGCGGGTTAATCGCACCTACCCAAAAACTATCCTCCATGATACACTATACCCCGGTAAGTGAACCGGATTGATCCGGTTACCTTTCCGCTCTCGGTTCAGCACCTGGCTGTTCACAAGAGCAAACCCATGGAAAGGAGGAATCCTGCGTGAATCATTATGAATTGATGGTCATTATCCATCCCGATCTGGATGAAGAAGCTATCCAGCAAGCCTTGGCAAAAATCAAAGACTGGATCACCAAGTCGGGTGGTGCGATCGAAAAAATTGATAATTGGGGCAAGCGGCATCTGGCATACGAAATCCAGAAGCAGAATGAAGGCGTGTATTTCCTTCATTACATCAACCTACCCGCACCCGCCGTGGCGGAGCTGGAACGCAATCTACGCATTCTAGAACCCGTTATGCGCTATATGATCGTTGCGAAATAATTATTATAGACGGCTAAGTTTCTTTTCTGGAAACTTTGGCCAATAAGGAGTAAATTATGGCAGAAGAAAATTATCAGGAAGGATCTGATCAGGGTGCGCGCGGCTCAGGAAATCGCCGATATACACCCAAACCCAGATTTTGCCAGTTCTGCGCAGATACCAGCCTGGAAATCGATTATAAAAATCACGCCCTTTTGAGAAAACTCACAACCGAAGAGGGCAAGATCCGTCCACGCCGTCAAACCGGCACCTGCGCGCGCCACCAGCGCGCCATCGCGCGCGAGATCAAACGCGCGCGACATATCGCTTTGCTGCCCTTCGCAGGCGGCACCTGGGAAGAAAGAGTGCGTTAAGCGCTCTCGGAGAACAACACATGACTGCAACGAAAAAAGAGGAAGAAGTAATCCGCAAGCCTTCGATCCACTCGGTCAAGGAGCAGAAACAGAATCGGCTGATCATCCTCGGTTTTATCATCACGATTGCCCTGATCGTGGGCATGGTGGCGTATGCCTTTTTATACAAGACTATTACCCCGATCGCAAAAGTATGCGGCGACCGCATTGACAAAGAATACTTTGACAGCCGCGTTCGGCTTCAGCGCAATGCCATGATCAATACGTATCAGTATTACTACGTTCAATACCAAATGTTCGTCGATCAACCTGAGTACGCCAGTCAATTTCTCAGCCAATTGCAGCAGATCCAATTCATGCTGGATGACAAGGAATATATTGGCCAGGAAGTGCTGAACATATTGGTGGATGAACAGGTGATGCTGCATGAAGCGCGCAAACGCGGGCTGCAGGTCAGCCAAGAGGAACTTAATTTATTCATTCAAGATAGCATGGGCTATTTCCCGCAGGGCACACCCACTCCGCTGCCCACTGAGACAGTTTTTCCCACCCCAACTATTTCAGCGCAGCAGAAAGCCCTGTTGGGCAGCACTGCCACCCCTGCCAGCACGGCGACTTTGGTGCCAACTGCCACACAAGAAGCCGTTCAGGCAGATTCCCAGCCTACTGAAACAGCCGTACCCACCCTCGCGCCAACTACCGCACCGGTTTTTGGCACTCCCGAACCTACTGCGACGGTATACACCCAAGAACTGTTCGATGAAGCCTACGCTACTACGATCAGCGATCTAAATAATGAAGTAGGTGTCAGTGAAGAGCACTTCCTTGAATATCTGCACAATTATCTTTTGATCAACAAGCTGCGTGAGGAGATCTATCAGGAAGTACCTCACGAACAGGAGCAGGTCTGGGCGCGTCATATCTTGGTAGCAACGGAAGAAGAAGCTCTAGATGTAATCAAACGTCTAGCTGATGGTGAGGATTGGAATGCGTTGTCGGCTGAGCTCTCGCAGGATTCCAGCAACAAAGATAATGGCGGTGATTTGGGCTGGTTCAGCCGTGGTTCCATGGTGGCGCCTTTCGAGGAAGCGGCCTTCTCCATGCAGGCTGGCGAAATCAGCGAATCACCAGTTCAAACGGATTTTGGCTGGCATATCATCCAGGTCATCGGACATGAAACTCACACTCTTGCCGCTCAAGCATATGCAGAAGCACAGAGTAAATACTTCCAAGATTGGTTTGAGAATTTGAAAACGGAATGCAAAATTAATACCAGCGATGTTTGGAAGGATTTGGTGCCGGTTGAACCCACTCTGCCGGCTGAGATGAGCGTGAACTAGTTATTCACAAAATTTCGCATAAACAAAAGACTTTGCTTATATCAAAGCAGAGTCTTTTTTATTGCACCATCTCATCCGTCAATTCGTCCATGCGCAGGCTGATCACTTGGCTGACGGAATCTTTTCCCATAGTGACCCCATACAGCACATCCGCCAGCTGCACAGTATTGCGGTTGTGCGTGATGACAATGAATTGGGTGCTTTCGCTGAGTTCTCGCAGCAGCTCGCCAAAGCGCATTACATTGGATTCGTCCAGCATGGCATCCACTTCATCCAGCACGCAGAAAGGGGTGGGGGAAATTTTCAGCAGCGCGAATATCAGCGCAACGGCTGTCAGGCTGCGTTCGCCGCCCGAGAGCAGTGCCAATTCCTGCCGGCGTTTGCCTGGCAGAGTAGCTTCAATTTCAATACCCGATTCCATGATGTTATTTTCGTCTTCGATGAACAAGCGCGCTGATCCGCCGCTGAAAAGCTGTGCGAAGATATTTTTGAATTCTTCTTCCACTTTACGGAAGGTTTTGATGAATTCTTTCTTCATCAACTCATCCAGTTCGTTAACCACCTGCCGCAGATCTTTCTCTGCTTTTTCCAGGTCCTGCAGCTGTTCGCTCAGGAAACTCATTCGGTCATTGACCTCATCGAATTCTCTCTGCGCTTCGGGATTAATCGGTCCTAGCCGGCGCAGGTAGGATTTTTGTTGTTTGATCTGCTCTTCCAGGTTCTGCGGCAGGAATTCAATTTCTGACAGAGATGCAATCATTCCTTCCAATGGCAGCGGTTTTGCACTCACCAGCCCAGCTTCGCTTTCGTACGGCAGCAAACCGAAGTCTTCCTGAATTCTCTTGCGCAGATCATCCAATCGGTCGCGCAACTTATCCACTTTCATTTGAGATTGCAGCGTATGCCGCTCGGCAATGGCATATTGGTTACGGCTGCCATCAACCTCCTCCAACAAATTACCTTGCTGTTGAATGCTAGCTTCCACATCCTCTTCCAGCAGTTTTATTTTTACGCTCAATCCGTCAATCTCAGTTGAAACCCTCGCATCTTCATCCCGCAAACGCTGGTATTCAGCTTGCAGCGATTCTGTGGATTGCCTGATCTCTGCCAGTCGTTCCTGCTCGGTTTTGAGCTTCGCTTTGGTTTCTTCAAAACTGCGCTGCCTTTCTTCTAATCTGTTCTGGTGCTGTGCGGCGATCTGCTCGCTGACTGCTTTTTCTGCCGTCAAACCCATGACCTGGGTGCGCAGATCTTCCATTGGCAAATCTGTGATCCTTTTATAATGCTTTTCCAAATGATCTTTGTTTGCCTGCACTTTTTTTTGCAGGTCACTCAAATCTTCCTGCAGGTGTTTTTTTTCATCGGTATATTTCTTGATTGCGCTGTTAATCTGCTCCAGTCGCTTGCTCAATCCACTTAACTGTTCTTCTTTTTGCCTAGCTTCCAGAACCAGTTTGTGCTGTTCAATTTCCTGCGCTTGCTGTTTTTTCTGCAGCGCTTGATTTCTATTCGTCAAGCCATCGATCTCTTGTTCTGATTGCTGTATTTGTTTATACATTTGGTCTTGATCGTTTTTTAATGTTGCGGTTGCCTCATTGAGGGATCGGACCTCATTTTGCAGGTCCTCTTTTTCTCTTTTTCGTGATAGATTTTTAGAGTGCGCCTCTCTGCCTGCACTGATCGTCCCGCGCGTGTCAAAAACTTCTCCGCGTAAGGTAACCACCTTCATCCCCGGTGCCAATTGTTGCACAATCCTTTGCGCTTCCTGTGCGTCGTCAACAATGAGTGTCGTGGCAAGCAACCTTTGAAGGAAATCTGCATGGTCATTGAGATTTTCAAGCAAAGCGCTGGCTTTAATTGCTCTCCCGCTGTCGATATCGGTTTGCGGAATAGTAACCTTCCACCAATTGGGCAGAAACAAGGTGCGATTGATTTTATTTTCCGCCAGATATTCCAGGATCTCATCCGTTGAAGAGCCTTCCTCCAGAATGATGCCTTCCAGCATTTCTCCTAAGGCTGCCCCAATTGCAGTCTCATATTTTTGTGGGATTTTCAAATAATCCAGCAGCAGTGCGTATTTTGCGCTGATTTTCTTATTGCGAGCTGCCTGAATGAATTCCTTTGATCCTGAAGTGAATCCAGCTAAGCTTTCTTCTGCTTCCTGCAGAATTTTCAATTCTGCTGCACATTTCAGTGCCGCCATTTCAGTTTTTTGGATTTTTTGCTGGATTTCGTTCACTTTTTGGCGCTGTTGCTCGTGCATCTTGCGGCGATCATCCAGTTGCGTCTGGATGCTTTGCATTTCTTCCCGCAAGCGGTCGATTTCTTGCAGTTTAACTTGCTTGCTTTTTTCAGATTCAGTGATTGCAGTCTGCATTTCACTTTGATTTTTCCGAAGGTTTAAAACCTCGCCCTCATCATTGATTGCTTGGCGGTCAAGCTGCTCAAGTCGCGATTCTATTTTCAAAATCTCTGCTTCATCGGTGATGATTTGTTTCCGCGTAACATCTATCTGCTTTTCGATTTCATCGCGCTGCAGCCTGCGTTGTTCTAATTTTGCGTTGGCTTCATTCAAATCGGAATCCGCTTGCGCCAATTCTTCAATCGCTTTTTGATGGTTCTGAACGAACACCTTCAGATCTGTTTCATGCTGCGTATTTTCTTCTTGCAGCATCAGCAAAGCGCTTTCGATTTCTTGTTTTCTTTCCTGCAGATACCTTTCTCGCTCAGCCAGCACGGCAATTTCGCGTGTAGCGTCTTCTTTCGTCGTGTGCAGGCGCGCGAGTTCTAAATGCCAGTCTGCCAGTTGCCCTCGTTTTTGATTCAAGTCAATCTGGATCTTGTTCAATTGGCTTTCCAGCTTTTGCTTATCCTCACGTTTGTTGTTTAATATCTCATTTTGCTGGTTGTTAAAATCATGGGCGTATTTCAATTCTTTCTGTACGGAATGCCAATGAAATCCATACCAATCTTTCAGCAAAATGTGCAGATCGTCCTGTACTTGCAGAAACTGCTTTGCCTTTTCTTTGCTTTTTTCCAGATAAGATAAACGGGGATGCAATTCGCGCAGTATATCTTGCACCCGTTCCATATTGCGCAGAGTCTTGTCCAATTTTTGAATGGCTTCTTCCCGCCGCGAACGGTACAATCCGATGCCGGAGGCTTCCTCAAAAAAACGCCGTCTTTCTTCCGGCTTTAAACTAAGCGCAGTATCCACCAAACCCTGCCCGATAATCGTGTAAGTTCGCTCGCCCAAACCTGAATTTGCCAGCAACTCATTGATTTCTTTCAGTCTGACCTTCTGCTTATTCAACAAGTATTCATTCTCCCCGCTGCGATAAGCGCGCCGCGTGATGCTCACTTCTGAAAATTCGACCGGCAGCCAGCCGTTTTGATTATCAAATGTGATCGTTACCGACGCCATGGAAGCGCGTGCTTTTTGTTCAGACCCAGAAAAAATCATGTCTATGGTTTTCTTGCCACGCAGCAGACTGTAAGCTTGTTCACCCAACACCCAGCGGATAGCGTCCGAGATATTAGATTTCCCAGAACCATTCGGCCCTACAATCGCTGTGATTTGCCCAGGGAAATTGAAGTCAGTTTTGCTGGCGAAGGTTTTATAGCCCTGTAATTCCAGTGAAATGAGTTTATTGGTCATATTCATTGTGGTTGATCTGCTCCAGGGCTTTTTGGGCGGCGTTTTTTTCAGCGGACTGCTTGCTTTTGCCAATTCCATTTCCCATGATCTTATTATTTACTTTCACTTCGATTTCGAACACCTTGGCATGGTCAGGTCCTTTGATGCTCTTGGTAGAATACCTTGGTGTGGGGTAACCATTTGCTTGTGCCCACTCCTGCAGCAGAGATTTTGGATCTTCATTTTTATGCAGGGCGATGATCTCCGGAATGGCTTTTTCCAGCAAAGGATCAATGAAACGTTTTACTTCTTCAATTCCACGATCAATAAATAATGCTCCGATTAAAGCCTCAAACACATCGCACAACAATGTATTGCGCAGTTTTCCGCCTGACTTGGCTTCACCCCTTCCTAATCGGATAGCATTATGCAGTAATAATTGGCGAGAAAATGCTGCCAATTGATTTGTCTGAACCAACGCGGAGCGCATTTGAGTCAATTCGCCCTCCTCCATTTCCGGAAAACGGTTATAGAGCCATTCTCCGACCAGAAAATCCAAGACTGCATCTCCTAAAAACTCCAACCTTTCGTTGTCTTCTAGTGCTTCAGGATGCTCATTGAGATAAGAGCGGTGTGTCAATGCCCGGGTTAATAACAACACATCCTTGAATTTCAGTTCAAGCCTTTCCATGAATTCTTGTGGTGTCTCGTTTATGCCGTCATCATCCATATTAATCTGTAGTATACAATCCTCAATGCTTTTTTATCAAATTTTCACTCTGCTATAATTGCTGGTATGTCCCTGCCTGCTCTTTGGCACTCTTCGCTCAATTATAAGATCTCAACCGAGGTTTATGAAGGTCCCTTAGATTTGCTGCTTCAGCTGATTGAAGCCGCTGAGTTGGATATCACTAAATTGTCGTTAGCCAAGGTTACCGATCAATACTTAGCACACCTGCAATCTCTCTCAGATCAGGATCCTGTTGAAGTATCTGCATTTCTGGTTATCGCTGCCAAACTAGTATTGATCAAGTCCTCAATTTTACTACCTTCATCCATAATTGAAGAATCCGAGGAAGAAGATCTGGGAGATCAATTGGCGCATCAATTGATCGAATATAAGAAATTTAAAGATGCATCGTTTTGGTTGAAGGAAAGAGAACAAGCGCGCTTGTGCTGTTTTTATCGTGTCGGCACCCCTCCCAAATTCCACGAAGTTCTTGATTTATCTGGTTTGTCAGCTGATGATCTGGTGGACATCTTGCTGGAAATCTATTTTCAAAATGAAAATCTCACGCCACTCAGCGAAGTTGTCACCATCACGACCCTGACCATCAAGAAGAAGATCAAAGAAATCGTTAACCATTTCAAATTGAAACGCTCCTCTGATTTCACAGGCATCCTTGGTCAAAATCCCTCCCGCCTGGATTTAGTAGTGACATTTCTGGCTTTGCTGGAACTGATCAAACACCATACCGTCGCTGCCAGGCAAGAAAAGCTATTCGGAAATATCGATCTGGAGTGTGTGGGAGATTTGGATGAAGAATTTGAAACCGAATTATAGAATGATTTATTGAACCTCTAATTTGCCATGCCTTCCACAAATGCCACTCCCATTCGACAGCAGTACCTGGATATCAAGAAGCAATACCCGCATGCCATCCTTTTTTTTCGTCTGGGAGATTTTTATGAAACCTTTGATGAGGATGCAGAAATCACCTCGCGCGAATTAGATTTGGTCTTGACCTCTCGCAATGTCGCTAAAGGAAAACGGATTCCGATGGCAGGTATTCCCTATCATGCAGCGGATAATTACATTGCACGCTTGATCGAGAAAGGTTACCACATCGCTGTCTGCGAACAAGTTGGCGAGCAGCCACGCAAGGGTCTTTTTCCACGTGAAGTGATTCGCGTGGTGACACCAGGCACTGTCATTGAGCCGGGGCTGCTTAAAAACGATACGAATAATTATTTAGCAGCCATTTCAATTTGGGATGGCAAAACCGGATTATCTTTTGCAGATGTTTCAACCGGCGAATTAAATCTCGCCCAATTCTCAGATTCAGAATCGCATCACCGCCTGCAGGCTGAAATCTCTCGCCTGCACCCTTCTGAAATCCTTTTACCTGATAATTTTCAATTCCCATTCTTGAATTCCTATCATGTCACTTTTCTGCCGGAATGGAAATTTGAGATCGGGCGTTGTGAACAGACCATGAAATCCCAATTTAAGATTGCCGTGTTGGATGGTTTTGGTTTGAAAGACAAACCCGCTGCCATTACCGCTTTGGGAGCCATCTTATCCTACGTAAAAGAAACTGATCCCCAGTCCTTAGCTTTGTTTTCAGAGATCAATTTTTATTCAATCGAAGACCACATGATCTTGGATAACGCCACACGACGCAATTTGGAATTAACCGAAACGATCTTAAAATCCAACCCTTCGGGTTCTCTGTTAAATATTATTGACAGAACCGTGACTCCAATGGGAAAGCGTATGCTGCGACGTTGGATCAATCAGCCTTTGATCCAGCTCGATGAAATCAATCAGCGGTTGGATGCAGTGGATTATTTTACTCAGGACAATTTGCAGCGCATCGAGCATCAAAAAGATCTGCGTTCGGTTTCTGATTTGGAACGCATCATGAACCGCATCCTTTCAGATCATGTCATCCCACGCGATCTGGTCGCCATGCGCGAAACATTGCGGTTATTACCGTGTTTTATGAATATTTCCAAGAACAATATCCCTCTGCTCAATGGCATTATTGATATGTGCGATGACTGTCCTTCCGAATTGAGCCTTCTCGATCAAAGCATTGTAGACAATCCCCCCGCCACTCTGCAACATACCGGCATTATCCGTTCTGGATTTTCTCAAGAATTAGATGAATTAATAATTTCCACCCAGCATTCAAGGGATTACATCGCGGGTCTTGAGAAACAAGAAAAAGAACGTACCGGAATCAAGACCTTGAAAGTTCGCTTCAATAAAGTTTTTGGATATTACATCGAAATCAGCAATAGCTTCCTGAATCAGATCCCACAGGGGTATATTCGCAAACAGACTCTAGTCAATGGGGAAAGATTCATCACTCCCGAATTGAAAGAATATGAGGCTATTGTCTTGAATGCTGAAGAAAACATTCGTGAAATTGAAAACCGTGTTTTCAAGAAAATTTGCGATCGCCTGAAACTCTCATCCAAGAAAATACTTACTGTTGCGCACTTTTTGGGAATGCTGGATGCGTTCATTGCCTTGGCACAGATTGCAGTGGAGAACAATTATGTACGCCCCCAGGTTTTTAATGATAATCGCTTGATCATTAAAGATGGTCGTCATCCGGTTGTGGAAAAGTCTCTTTCAGGTACGGCATTCATTCCCAACGACACCACTTTTTTGAATGGTGACAACATCCATATTGTCACCGGTCCGAATATGAGCGGAAAAAGCACTTATCTGCGCCAAGTGGCATTGATCGTTTTATTAGCGCAAATCGGTTCTTTCGTACCAGCGGCGTCTGCTCAAATTGGCCTTGTTGATCGGATCTTCACCCGTATTGGCGCTCAGGATGAAATTCATGCTGGTCAATCCACATTTATGGTCGAAATGATCGAGACTGCCGACATCCTGCATAACGCCACACCCAGAAGTCTTTTAATCCTAGACGAGATTGGCAGAGGCACAAGCACCTACGACGGTTTGTCTATCGCCTGGGCGGTATTGGAGTATATCCACAATCATCCACGCCTTAACTCAAGGACACTCTTCGCCACCCATTACCACGAATTGACCCGCCTTTCAGAAATTTTGCCGCATATTCGAAATTTCAATATTGCCGTCAGTGAGGTGAATAACCAGGTGATCTTTTTGCATAAAATCCTGGCGGGTGGGGCTGACCGCTCTTATGGCATACACGTTGCGCAATTGGCAGGCATTCCCAATGCAGTGATTTCGCGTGCCAACCAAATCCTTGAGCAATTAGAAAAGCAATCCGCTCAGCATGAAATAAAAGAAGGCAGGCAAATCGCTCAAATACCTTTATTTGCTGAAAAAGATGATCTACGAAAAGAAATCTCTCAAATCGATCCGAATAATCTCAGCCCGATCGAAGCGCTAAACCTGATCTACAAATGGAAAAAGGATTTGGAGAAATCGGATTAGATTTCATCCTTCTTCTTATTTCTTTTTCTTTTCTTTTCTTCTTTTTCTATTTCTTCCAGGGTTTCTGGTTGAATGGTTTTTTGCATCAGCTCCACCTCTGAACTTCCATCTTCAGAGGAATCCTCCAACCCTCCAGCCTCTAAGTTTTCAGACCCTGATTCTTCTAGATCTTCGCGATTCTCAAGAATTGGTTCTTTTTCCTCAGGTATCACGCGAACTGCCAATAAGAGCAAAATGCCGAAAACCATCACTGCCAAAGTGGATAAGACAACCCACACTAGCGTTTGAAAGCCTACATCCTGCACTGCACCCAGCAATAGATAACCAAAACCGCTTACCAAATTCTTTAGAAATGGATTTAGCAGCATTGCGATGAATTGATCAAAGCCAATCACCAGGACCACCAAGCCGATTAATGCCAATGCAGAAACCATCAGCAATAAGCGTCCGCACCACCTCCACATGACCTTCCTTTGATTGCGCAGCAGCACTGCAATCAAGATAAATATCAGGATTGAGAAAATGGGCAATAATCGGAATCCCCAGCGTATGAGGCTGTAATAAAAGAAAACTCGATCGGGCATTCGTTGGTCGACTGGCATGATTGTCGCCAATGAGTATGAGTTAGGCAATCCGTTGAAAATGTCTTCGAATGCCTTAGCTAAAATGCCCTCCACTTGGTTCAAGGTTTTTCCTGATGGTTTGCAGGCTGGCAGATCAGCAGCACTGATTTCATTGTCAAAATTTATGCCATCTAAATCAGCTGGCTGGCAATTCGGCAATGCTTCCAAGAATTGCTCTGCGATAGCCTGGCTGTCATTTGCTAGAAATGCCTTCAATTCATTGGTGGTGATTTTCAAGTCGCTGGTGGGAATTCGAAAATTGAGATACGCCAGCATTTGCTCAATGACTTTTTCGAATGTCGTTTTTACCAATTCCTGCGGAATACGTTGGGAAAGAATCGCTGTAATCGTCTCATTATTGGCAATGAGATCAATTTGAGGATATTTGCTGCTGGCAGAAGCTTGGAACATCAGTGTTTCTGCCAAAATGGAAGGAAAGATTTCTTCATATTCCGTTTTTTCAATAATTGCTCGATAGCTCACTGGATTAAAGAATACCAGTTCGACTGGCAGGGCAAAAAATGAAAGCATCAAACTGAGGGCAAAAATACAGGAAAGAATAAACGCGAAAACACGATTAATGAAGGGAATTCTCTTGCTCATGGCTAGTCCTTTTGATACCTACTTTCATCATAACATATACGCTGAATGAATATGGATGGTTTTTTCCAGCAACACCGGATTTCGCGAGAATTTTTTGCGCTGCTGCTCGTTTTGCAGGATCTCTTCAAGAATCTCAGTCAATGCCTGGTTGACTGGCGTCTCAATACCAACCAGTTCACCCAAACGGACAATGGCTCCATTGAGATCATTTACTTCACTTTTTCCGGATCCCTTTTGCTTTTCTAAATAAAAAGAAGGCATTTTTTCCCCTCTGCCACCCGCCACAAGTTTTCTCAAAACAGGTTGTAAAAAAGAATCGGGCAAATACTGAATGATCAACACCAGATACTTTAATGGCAAACCCGGTAGATTAAAAACCGGAATGCCGGCCTTCCGCATTACAGACAACCCTTCCAGGACTTGTTTTTTTTCAATTTGGAATAAGTTTTTCCTCTGGTATATCTCACCCGGGGTCATATCCAGTATCGCTGAAGTGGCATTCGCGAATAAATTTGAAATCATCTTTGTCCATTTCATGGCTCTACAATTTTTGTATTTTTTCGGTTTCAATTGTGCCCTGGATAATACCTCAAAGACATGCTCGCAAATCGGTCCGTTTCCACATAGTGCTACACCACGGTTTTTCACTAAACGCACAGTCTGTTCATCGATGATCTTGACAGCGCTGCCAATTGATGCAGCGATTATCTCGACATTTGGAAATGCGTTTGCGAACTTTTCTTCGCTTTCTACTCCGTTCTGCCAGCAAACTATTGCCTTAAATCCTTTTTTTATTTTCTTCAAATCGCGAATGACCGTTTCCGTATCAAATGTTTTTACTGCAATGAAGATGCATTCAAATTGCTGCATCTGGTTCAAATCC
>CAYVJI010000025.1:0-23313 GCA_964451805.1 uncultured Pelolinea sp.
ATGCCGCATTTTTTTATTTTGCTCGAGTGGTGTAGTTCCTGCTCGAGGTCGGCTAGATCCGCCAGGATGTCAGCCGAAAATTGAGAGCGAAATTCCTTAGGCAAGAAAATGCTGATCCAGCGGAAGAAAGTTATGAGCATGTCAAGATCCTTTCAAGCCTGCTCGCTCTTTACCCGGCTGTGAGAAATCTGCAGCAGATGGGAAAGGCGTTGGTATTCCGCTTCAAGAACTCTGCGACCAGTGTCTGTCAGGGCATAAGCTTTGCGTTCGCGGTTGGGGTATGGTTGATTGATCAATTCAGAGCGGCAAATCCAATTCGCTTGCAGAAGCCGCTTGATGGCGCCGTATAATGTTCCGGTTGAAAAGATGATGCGCCCACTGCTTAGATCTTGTATGTCTTTCATGATCGCATAGCCATGCTTGGGCTGCTCAGCTAAACTGAGCAGGATGAAGTAAGTTGCTTCTGTAAGCGGGAATGGAATTGGAGTATCGTTCGCTTTTTCAACCATTAAGTCGCCTCGAAATAGGTAGAGATGCGACATATAATAACAGATTCCTTTTGAAAAATCAAGTGGCTGTCCCCTGTGATTGTTGGGAAGGCATGATCAACGGCGGGCAGCCGCAGCCAGATATAAGGCAATCGAGCCTGACACTGCCGCATTCAGGGAAGCTACTGTGCCATGCATGGGAAGATGCGTGATCAGATCGCATTTCTCGCGCACCAGCGAACGAAGCCCCTCCCCTTCGCTGCCGACCACAATTGCCAAAGCTCCCCCTAATTCCATTTCTGAAATGGGTGGCGAGTTTTCGTCCATGTCTAAGCCGATCACCCATGCGTCCTGCTCCTTGATAGCTTCAATGGCTTGGGATAAATTGGCAGGCGCGATGAGCAAGTGCTCGCAAGCGCCAGAGCATGCGTGTACTACGGCAGGAGTGATGCCAGCCGCGCGATGGGTGGGAATGACCACTCCTTGCACGCCGAATACTTCAGCGCTGCGCATCAATGTCCCCAGGTTTTGAGGATCTTGAACCTGATCCAGCACCAATAAAAATAATGACTCGGCTAAGTGTTTAACTTTGTCAAAGATCGTCTGCAAGTCGGCATAGGGGTAAGCGCTGGCTTGCAGTGCGACACCTTGCGGATTCTCACCTAATGTATTAAGGCTCATCCGGTCCACCTGCTCTTGAGGGAGATGGTATTTTTGAGCCAATTGAAGGATTTCGGCAATGCGCCCTTTTTGTTCAATTCCACGAGCGATTTTTAAACTGAAAAAATGTCTGCGGCCAGCGCGCAGACATTCATAAACAGGGTTGCGTCCGCTGATCCATTCCTTCATTTCCAGAACCAGCTGCTGCCTGTTTTTGAATCTTCCACCTGGACGCCTAATTCAGCCAAACTGTCGCGGATCTTATCCGACAAAGCCCACAATTTCGCCTGCCGTACTTCAGCGCGGACTTCCAACAGCAGATTGACAAATTCATCTGCGAATTGTGCACTTGACTGTTTGGCAAGTATTAAACCCAAAACACCGCACAATTCCCGCAATGTGGCTTGAGCATCCGCCAGCTGCGCATCCTGAGCGCCATCTGCACGGGCTTGGTTGACCGCCCGCACCAGCTCAAACAAATGCCCTAAAGCGCCGGCGCTGTTAAAATCGTCATCCATGCTCACTTCAAAACCACGGCGAGCTGAGTCAGTCTGTTCGTTGAGGGCTTTCACTTTTTTCTCCTCCAAACCGACTGCCTGCGGCAGGGCGGGTTTCAACGCAGATTGCAGCCTTTCCAAAGCTCGCTCTGCCTGTCCGATGACTTCTTCGTTGAAGGTCAGCGGGTTGCGGTAGCCGGAATTGAGCACCATCATGCGCAGGGCATCGCTGGAATGTTTGGATAGGAACTCTTCAATGGTGATCAGGTTTCCAACCGATTTAGACATTTTCTCGCCGCTGAGCTGCAGCATGCCGTTGTGTATCCAGAAGCGCGCGAAAGGCTTTCCGCTGTGAGCTTCTGATTGGGCGATTTCGTTCTCGTGATGCGGGAAAATCAGATCATTGCCGCCGCCATGAATATCGATCTGTTCTCCCAGATGCGCACTGCTCATGGCGGAGCATTCGATATGCCAGCCCGGGCGGCCTTTACCCCAGGGACTCTCCCAAGCGGGCTCGTCCGGTTTGGCGGCTTTCCATAAGGCGAAATCCAGCGGATTCTCTTTGCGTTCGTCAATTTCAATGCGTGAGCCAGCGCGCATATCTTCCAACTTACGACCGGAGAGTTTCCCGTAATCCGCCTTTTTTCCCACACGGAAGTACACATCTCCGCCAGCTTCATAGGCATAGCCTTTATCAATCAGATCGCTGACCAGTTTTATGATCTGTTCCATCTCTGAAGTGGCGCGCGGATTGAGGCTGGCTGGCAGGATGTTCAGTTCCTTTAAATGCCCGTCATACTGCTGAATATAGGTCTGCGCCAGTTCAAAAGGGTCACAACCCAGCTTGTTCGCACGTAGGATGATCTTATCGTCCACATCCGTGTAATTCATCACATGGCGGACTGCGAATCCGCGGTACTGCAAATAACGCCGGATGATATCGAACACCAAAGCAGACATGGCGTGACCCACATGGGCTTTATCATACACCGTCGGTCCGCAGACATACATGCGCACCTTGTTCGGTTCAATAGTTTGAAAGGTTTCTTTTCTGCGTGAAAGGGTGTTATAAACCTGAAGGCTCATCCATCATCTCCATTAATTCGCTTTATGGTTGTTCCCTTCTGGCTTGGAGAAGATCATGCGGCCAGCCGCGGTCTGCAGCACCTTGGTGACAGAAACCTCAATATCTTTGCCGATGAAATTCTTGCCATCTTCGACCACAACCATGGTGCCATCATCCAGGTAACCGACACCTTGGCCAATTTCTTTGCCTTCCTGAATGACCTTTACGCACAAGGTTTCACCGGGCAGCAGAATGGATTTTACTGCGTTGGCCAACTCGTTGATGTTCAGCACGCGCACCCCCTGCAGTTCGGCGATGCGGTTCAAGTTGAAATCATTGGTTAAGATAGGAGCTTGCATTTGGCGGGCGAGCATGACCAATTTTTCATCCACCTCGCGCACACCTTCCACGTCAATATCCGCGATGGTGGTGTTGATCGTACGGTCTTTCTGTAGGTCCGAGAGAACCTCCATGCCGCGCCGTCCGCGCTGCCGCCTGAGGCTTTCGGCGGAATCGGCAATATACTGCAGCTCGTTCAACACAAAACGCGGAATGACCAGATTGCCGGGTACGAATCCAGTGCGGGCAATATCGGCGATGCGACCGTCAATGATGACGCTGGTATCAATCAGGATGGATTTTTCTGGATGCCACTTGCCGCTCTCTTTGCCAGAAGCACCACGCGAGCCGCGTCGAGCAGCAGATACAACATCTTTTAAATCACCTTGGCGGCTAATTGCGATGGCAATGCCCAAATATCCAAAGACCAGCGCTGCCACGAAAGGCAGAATGCTGCTGAAGGGTTTGGGCAGAAAAGAAATGGGGATGGAAAGCAGCGCTGCAATGATCAGTCCGATCACCAATCCGACCAAAGCGGAAAGCAGGATGCCACCTGATACTTTCGTCAGATAAGAACGCAACCAGTTGATCGGGTATAGGGTGATATAAGGCATCACTAAAAAACCCACGAAACCCAAGATCACTGCCGCGCCGATGGTATAGGGCAGAGGATTGGTGCTGATGTTAATAATTTCAAGAAAAAGGTTGCCAAAATAATAGCCAGCTACTGCAAACAGGATAAGACCTAAAAAACGAAAAATAAGAATAATGCTTTTCATGATGAGTCCTTTCGTCAGACCTTGTTAATGTACAAAAATGAATAAATTGATGATCAATTTGATATTATCATGCCATAGAACATTCGTCAAATTAGAGATGTGTTAAATCCCAGAAAAAAAAAAGAAATAAATGGGTAAATCTGCAAATGAGCAATAAAACTATTCAAGGTTTTTTGATCGATCTTCCAAAGTAAAAATTCATGGTAGAATTGCAACCTTGATGCCCCCATCGTCTAGGGGACTAGGACGCAGCCCTTTCAAGGCTAAAACTGGAGTTCGAATCTCCATGGGGGCACCTGAAAAAAGCCCGTCAGGGCTTTTTTTATTATGAACAGGTGTTAATAGAAAACAAGGCAATCCTTTAATACCTGAAAGGAACCAACCGGGAAATTTTATAAAAATGCTTCAGGAATTCATTGCCAATTTACTTTACTTGTATTGAAGCAAGCATAATGAAAAAAAAAACACTTCTTCAAAGAAATAAACGATTATCGACTTTTTGGATTAAAAGAAAAAGCAATCAAAGGAAGAATACACCTAACGGGCAATAAAAGAATGAGAAAAAAAATTTAGCGGACTCTGAATGATTTCGCAACTGAACAAGCAATAATGAGGAAGCCAAAGCACCAATGCTAGCAAGCAAATGAAGATCGAAGCGATGTAAAAGAAAAAACGATTATCCAAATAATTTCTTGAAATGGTTGCGATAGGTCTGTTCTTATTTTGCATCCTAGACTCATACTCCCAGCATGAAAAATTCTGTTCGATCCCCATCAGACAAAAATTTACGCAAGTGACCGTGAACCAGCGACCATAATCATATGCTGTGAAGTATATCGGTAGAGAAAGAAGGAGTGGGATCAAGAAATATTTACGGAAGAATAATCCAAAATACTGCTGTGCTGATTGTGAGTCAAATGATTGTGGTCTGTGAAAATGCAGGAGGGAGTATACTGCCTGCCGAACGAGATAATAAAGTGAAAAACCAAGAATTAAGAGAATTAGAATCCACTCTTTCCAATTCATGAAAATTATAATTCGCGTAATATAGCTAGCTTTTGCCAATGACCACTGCATTGGGATGAAAGAACCGGGCAGAGTGGATCCACTGAGTCTATCAGGAGGTAAAACACACGAATTCTCCCGCAGTGCACCAACAGCCAACCATTTTTCGCAGATGCCAAGTAACACCTGGTAACTTGGGGTTCCGGAGAAAAAAACTGCAAAAAATGCAAGCGCTGCGGGGAGATATAGCAATCCACTCCAAAATGCAGCTTTCAAAAAATCACGCGAACCTTTCATCTTGATTACTGTCAAAGTAATCATTGCATGTAACGGTGTAAAAAGAAGAAAATTTCCCTCGTGTATTAGTATGATGGCAGGCAGCAAAATGAATACGATGGGTATCATCCAATGCAGATAGCGTTGCAGATTTCCTCTCGAACTTGCCGAGTTGCTTTCTTTAGAGAACGATTTTTCAACAATGAAAAGATGAAGAAGCACAGTGATATATCCTAGAATTTCCTTACGGGCGATAGCATTGTGATCATGAAGGTAGAAAAAGAACAAAGAAGGAAGGAAAAGTAATCCGAATAAAATCAATGGATGAAAAGATTTTATAGACCGCAAGAGTAATCGTAAAAAGTGAAATACGATGCTTAGGATAAGAATCCAAGAAAATATCGCAATAAATTCCGAGGGTGGAATCCAAGTTAGAATCAAATGCAAAATTTCACCTGACAACCCGCGTCGGATGAATCCCTGAGAATAATCGATCAACCAATCGGTGTAAGCCCAATAATTTAGACTGAATCCGAAGGCATCTTTGGGAAACCAGTAGAGAAAATCACGGATCCAAGTAAAGGAAAAAATAAATAAGAATAAAAAATTGAGAACTAGACGGGGTTGGGTAAGAAAAGTCTTAACGTATGCTTGAAAAGTCGCTTCCGATCCACAGCTTGCAGAACGATCTGCAGGCAGGTTGAGATCGTTTTTGGAATTTGACATCGGCTCCTCCCATAAAATATTTTCTCCTATAGTTCTTTACACATTCAGCTTCCTATCGATTGGCATTGATAGCGGTGGAAAGTAATCGGATTCTGTTCGAGGGAAGGATTCCAATCATTACCTGAATAATAATTAAAGAATCTAAGTTACTTTAACAATAATACCTTATCTTTAACTTCCTCAGTTGAAGGTTTAGCGAATCAATTTGTTAGTGTTTCAAGGAATGATGTGAGAGAATTCATGATTATTCTGATGAGTCTGTGATTACAAAATTTGCCACCCACTCGCGCTCCTTCCACAGAGCGCAGATGCCATCGCTTTCATCCAGGCGCACGTCGTTCTCGCGAATAGTGCGCAGCAAAGGGGAACGCAGCGCTTCGATTAAGGACATATCGCGCAAGCTGGAGTCCGAATAGGGCGAAAAAGGGCAGGCTTCCACGTCGCCTTCCGCATTGATATGCACAAACCCACGCCCAGCTGCCAGGCAGCCTCCGAAATCGATCTCGCTGCCCGGAAAAGCCAAGAATAAAGCTTGGAAATGGCTGCGGTAGTTTTCAATGGTTTGATTTAATTGCTTAACCTGCGCTGCTGTTAAAACCTTCTCTTCCGTTCCCGCTGCGGCTGGGATGTAATTGATGAAAAAGAAGATCTTGCAGCCTTGTGTTGCCAGCCGCTTGATGAAAGCTTGGCTGGTGACAGTCTCGAAATTGCCACGCGTAATGGTAAGGGAAACTCCATAATAAATGTTTGCTCGATGAAAACGGCTGACCAGATCCAATCCATTGTCATAAACCCCCTGTCCGCGGCGAGCATCGGTTTCCAGTTCATAACCCTCAAAACTGACGATCGGCAGCACATGGCGCTGTTTTTTTAGCCTGCGGATATGGTCATCCGTGACCAATAAACCGTTGGTAAAAGGGGTGAAGATGATGTTGGGGTGCTTGCCGGTCACATCCAGCAGTTCCGGGCGCATGAAGGGTTCTCCGCCTGCCACCAGGATATAAGAAACACCAATATCATCCGCTTGCTGGATAACGTCTGCGAACTTTTCCGCATCGAATTCCCCATGCTTGGGAGCGTGCAGCAGTTTGGCGTAGCAGCCTGCGCAGTCCAGGTTGCATGCGCTGGTGACGCTGTAGATCAGCATGGGCGGCACTTGTACACCTTGCTTTTCCCATCGGCTGCGGCGCCGGGCTGACAGAACAAAACGCAAAAGCTTGCCTGCCATGAACCAGGCCATAGCCGGATTCTGAATGCTGAATTTGAGAACCTGCCACAGCCCTAATGCAAAATTATCGTTGAACCATTGGGTGTAATCAATGCTGTGAGTGTTTTTTTCTTCGATTTTTTCCATACGTTTCCGCCATAAGAATTGAGTAGATTATGTAACATTTACGCAAGTGCAGCATTTTGGGTTGCTCATGATTAAGGAAAAATTCTCCAGATTACCATGGATGCTATCTTCCTTTCGAGAATTTTTTTATAGCATGTTTTGAAAAGTTTAGATCAACGTTTCTTCAAATCATGATCCTCGAAGAATTCCTTGAGCACCTGACCGGTGAAGGATTTTTTCACTAAACAGATCTCTTCAGGAGTGCCAGCTGCCACCAATTCTCCCCCCCGGTCGCCGCCTTCGGGTCCAAGATCAATGATGTAGTCCGCCGTTTTGATGATATCCAGATTATGTTCGATTATCAAAACAGAATTTCCAGCATCCACCAGACGCTGCAGCACCTCAACCAGTTTGTGCACATCCGCAGCGTGCAGCCCCACGGAAGGTTCATCCAGCACGTAAAGGGTTCTGCCGGTCGCGCGCCGCGAGAGTTCCTTGGAGAGTTTCACGCGCTGGGCTTCACCGCCTGAAAGAGTAGTGGCAGGCTGCCCAATGCGAATGTACCCCAATCCTACGTCTTGCAAAGTCTGCAGGCGGCGGGTGATGCGTGGAATGTTTGCGAAAAATTCCATGCCGCTGTCCATGGTCAGATTCATCACATCCGCAATGGATAAACCCTTATATTTCACTTGCAGGGTTTCGCGATTGAAACGTGCTCCATGGCAGACATCGCAGGGCACATACACATCCGGCAGGAATTGCATTTCAATGCGCAATTGACCGTGCCCCTGGCAGGCTTCACAGCGGCCGCCATGCACATTAATAGAAAACCGGCCGGCATGGTATCCGCGCATTTTGCTTTCTGGCAATTCTGCAAAAAGCTTGCGGATTTCGTCCCACAAGCCGGTATAGGTGCCCGGGTTGGAACGCGGGTTGCGCCCAATGGGAGTTTGGTCGATATTGATGATCTTGTCCAAAAACTGGCTGCCTTCGATGCGATCGTGACTGCCTGGGTTGGTGTGGGCACGGTTCAATTCGCGTGCCAGGGCTTCATACAAAATATCCACCATCAGCGTGGATTTGCCCGATCCGCTCACGCCGGTGATGCACACCAGCTTGCCCAAGGGAATTTCGACGTTCAAATTTTTAAGATTGTTCGCGCGTGCCCCAATTACCGTCAGATGCTTGCCGTTGCCCTGGCGGCGCTGCTTGGGCATAGGGACGGTTTGGCGATGTGATAGATATGCTCCGGTCAATGACCTCGGATGCGCCAGGATCGCCGCTACATCGCCGGCTGCGATGATCTCACCGCCATGTTCGCCTGCCCCTGGTCCCAGGTCAATGATCCAATCGGCTCTGCGGATGGTTTCCTCGTCATGTTCCACAACCAGTACGGTATTGCCCTGGTCGCGTAATTCCTCTAGTGTAGCCAGCAGACGTGCGTTGTCGCGCGCATGCAAGCCGATAGACGGTTCATCCAGTACGTAGAGAACCCCCATCAATCGCGAACCGATCTGGGTCGCCAGGCGGATGCGCTGGGCTTCACCGCCCGAAAGAGTGGCAGCAGAACGTTTGAGGGTCAGGTAATCCAAGCCGACATTGACCAGAAAACCTAGACGATCATGAATTTCCTTCAATACGCGTTCAGAGATTGCTCTTTCTCTTTCCGATAGCGGAGATTCATTTCCCATTAAGTGTTTAATCCACACCAGGGTGCGTTCCACCGGCCAATCTGTAACCTGCATGATGTTGTAGTTATCAACAGTAACCGCCAGCGATTCGGGTTTCAGACGATTGCCGTTGCATACCGGGCAGGGTTGGTCGCTCATGTATTCCTGGATTCTCGTGCGGATGTACTCGGATTGTGTTTCACGGAAGCGACGCATCAGGTTGGGGATTACACCCTCAAACGTCGTCTTTAGGACTGTTCGGCGATTATCTGATCCGCGCAAATCCATTTCAATTTCTTCGCCCTGATTTCCAAAGAGGATGAGATTGAGTTTTTCCTCTGGAAGATCACGGACAGGCGTATCTAAATTGACATGGTAGGTTTTGGCGGCTGCTGAGAGCATTTGCCAATAATATTTGCCTTGTTCACGGGCATCGTTCCATTCCATAGCAACAATCGCACCATCGTTGAAAGAGAGATCCTTGTTGGGAATGATCAGGTCCGGATCAATTTCCTGGCGGATTCCCAGACCCTGGCAGGCAGGACACGCGCCGTGCGGTGTATTGAAGGAAAAGTTGCGCGGTTCAATTTCAGGCAGGCTGACGCCATGCTCTGAACAAGCCAGGTGTTCTGAAAAGAAAAGGTCTTGGGCAGGGTCTGCCGAAATATTCTGCACGATCATGTATCCTTCGCCGAATTTCAAGGCGGTTTCAACCGAGTCGGTCAGGCGGCTCATGAATGCCTGCCGTTCTTCTTTGTTCCCCTCGCTTTGCACCACCAAACGATCCACCAATGCTTCGATATTGTGAATTTTGTAACGGTCCAGCTCGATCTCTTGATCCAGGTTATAGACCTGTCCATCCGCTCGGACGCGGATAAAACCAGCCTTGCGGATCTCGTCAAAAACCGCCTGGTAGGTGCCTTTGCGCCCACGAATGATGGGTGCCAGAATCAGAAGCTTTGTATCCTGCGCTAAGCTGGCAATGATATCCACAATCTCTTGCGCTGATTGTTTGACAACTTCGCGTCCGCAAATCGGGCAGTGAGGGATGCCAATGCGGGCAAACAGCAAACGCAGGTAGTCGTAAACTTCCGTTACCGTTCCAACCGTTGAGCGCGGATTGCGTGAGGTAGCTTTTTGATCGATAGAAACGGCAGGCGAGAGACCCTCAATATAATCCACTTCAGGCTTGTTCATCTGACCTAAAAACTGGCGTGCGTAAGCAGAGAGCGACTCTACATAGCGTCGCTGCCCTTCCGCGAAGATGGTGTCAAATGCCAGGGAACTCTTGCCAGAACCTGATAGACCTGTGATGACCACAAATTTATCACGCGGAATTTCAACCGTAATGTTCTTCAGATTGTGTTCGCGGGCGCCTACCACCCGAATCTTGTCTTGAGACATGCCAACCTCGTAATTAGAACATAATACCTATATTATAAGACAGTTTTGCATTATATCATTGATAGAAAAACACCCCTTTATAGGGATGTTTTTTTTGAAATCGTTCCAGTAGGGATAGAATCTATGTGGTGGGATATTGATCTTGCCCTTCTCGAATGCCTTCCCAGGGATAATAATCACTTTCCTTGGCTGCCTCACGGACTTTTGGATCGCTGGAAAATAAACCAGCCTGCTCGGAGGGAATCAGCTCGGCAATATGCTGCATGATCTCATCCCCGATGGTATCCAGCTGGCGGCGGCGTTCATAGCGGCTGCCGAAGATTCTAAAAGGCCCGAAAGGGCGCCCGATGCGGATCTTTACCTTGGCGCGTTTGCCCTGTCTCAAGGATGGGAAGATCTTGGGGAAATTGATCAGCCCGATGGGCAGCAGTGGAGCACCTGCGGTTGCAGTCAGCAATGCGGCACCCGGACGCGCCCTGCGCAGCATTTGCGCCCATGAGCCTCCTTCTGGAAAGATGCCCACCACACCGCCCGATTTGAGGATTTTCTCAGCCTCTTTCAGCGCATAGGTAGAACCGGTTCCGCGGTAGACGGGCAAAGTACCCCATAAGCGTGGGATGAATTGCACGATCTTGGGTGCGTGCGGCGTCACCGCTCCACCTATGAAATCCATCGGCCAGGGAGCGATGCTGACGAAAGCAGCCGGGTCAATAAAGCTGAAATGGTTGCCGACCATGATCAATGGACCTGAAGGAGGAAAATTTTCTTCACCTTCAATGTCCATATCCGTCAGCACTTTGAAAACTCCGCGCGCCAAGTATTGCAGCAAACGCCTTAAAGGACGATTTGGTCGGTAAACCGGATCGGATGATCGAGTGAACTTGCTGCCTGCCAATGGGTTCACCTAAACCTGGCTGTTCTTGGCTGCTTTGCGGCCTTCATCTTCGTTCACAAAAAGCAGCGGCATCAAACCTACCAGCAAGAAGAAAATGATGGTGACCAAGGCGAAACGGTGACCGATCTGTTCTGCAATCACCATAGCGCTTTCATTGCCTGCCTCTACCAGGTTGGCTTTCATCATGGATTTGAAGACCCAATTTGATAAACCTGTCGCAGCCAGACCCATTACACCGGGACCAATAATGGAGGAGGTGCGTCCGGTCAGGGAAAAGAAACCAAAAAATTCGGCATTTTTATGCGCAGGGGCGAAAACGCTCACCAAAGTTCTATCCAGCGATTGCACGCCTGCCATGGCGAAACCAGCGATTGATCCCACAATAAAATAACCCATTTTGTTTGGGACAAAAAGCATGCCTAGCACGGAAAATATCATGAGGACCAGAGAATTGACCAAACTCTTCTTGTATCCAATCTTCTCTCCAAGCTGACCGTAGAAAAAGGCTCCAGCCACATTGGTGATTTGAATGACAATCACAAAAATAATCAACTCGGTGCTGGTGACTCCAAAAATGACCGCGCCAATGATGGCGGCAAAATCCAAAGCCGCAATAATGCCGTCATTGTATATCAGAACCGCGATCATGAGTTTGATAAATTCCTTGAAATCTTTTACCGATTGGATGGTTCTTTTCAACCGCTCGAGGGCGATTCCAAATAAGCTTTTGCCTGCTCTGTCCTGTGGTCGATGGCTTTCCTTGATAAATAAAAATGCGGGGATGGCGAAAATTGCATAGTAAATGGCTGTAATCAATAGCGACAAGCGTATGATCATCTGGTTGCCGGGATTCAACTGAATCATTGCTAAGACAATTACCAGGCAGATGATGCCTCCAAATGAACCGAATGCCCAGCCATTGCCGGACACTTTTCCGATTTCATGTTCATTGGCCACATCCATCAACAGCGAGTTGTAGAATACCTGCCCGGCACGATAACCGATTTCCGCAACAATGAAAAAAAGCATACCGAGGAAAATTTCACCCTTTTCTACGAAGAATAAAAGTCCAGTGAAAACTACTGCAATGGCAGTTAACACAAACAAGAATGCTTTCTTTCTGCCTGAATAATCTGCCAGTGCTCCTAAAAAGGGAGAAATGACAGCCACGACCAACATCGATATGGTCAATGCCAAACCCCATAAAGCGGATCCTTGCGCGCTGCCAACGACAACCTGCTTAAAATACGTCGCGTAGACTGCTAATAAAACCACAGCAGCGTACGCGGAATTGCCAAAATCATAAAAATACCAAGCCCATTGCGCTTTTTTCTTTTGTTTTTGATCTGAACGTTCGGTCATTGGATTCTTCCTTCCCTTAATAGAATAAAAATATTTAACTTGTTTATTTTAACACCTCGTCCCCATGTTTGGGTGTATGCATTTTTTTTGCTCTTCGATCTGATCTTCATCCTGAAAATTTCATTAAAAAACACTATTGAGCGAAATTTTGCGAAATGGTCCTTGACTTTTTCTGAATAGGCTGTATACTGTAAATAAGTGGTCTTACCACCTTACCATCTTACCATAAAGGTTCCTAACAATGTTGACGCGTATTGAGAAAATCAAGATTTATGAAGCTGCAGTGGATCAGATAAAAGCTCAAATTGAGAATGGCACCTGGGCGGCGGGCGATCGATTACCTTCGGAACGTGAATTAGCAGAGCAGCTGGGTGTTGGCAGACCTTCCATCCGTGAAGCCCTGCGTGTGTTGGAAGTGATGGGATTTGTTGAAATTCGGTCCGGACAGGGAACCTTTGTCAGCGTGCGGAATACCTCCAAGCGCGGCGCCCAAGTTCTGCAGTCTATGCTTCAGGAGGATGAATACGTGGTGGAGCTGCTGGAAGTGCGCGAGATGTTTGAACCCCAAATTGCGTATCTGGCTGCCCAATCCGCCACAGATGAGGATATCACCCGCATGGAGGGAATCTTGCAGCGCATGGAAGAAAGCACCCGCCGGGGATCTAGCGGTGTTGATGAAAATATCGAATTCCATCTGGCGATTGCCAAAGCTGTGGATAATCATGTGCTCTATGAGATGCAGCAACTGCTGCTTAAATCTTCGAAAGAACCGGTGCAGCGCTTCTTTGAAGTTCCCGGTCGGTTTGGCAAATCGCTGGTAGGTCATCGTGAGATTCTGGAAGCCATCAAGAGCCATGATGCCGAAAAAGCCCGCACTTGCATGTTGAATCACCTGCGAACTCGTTTCATGGTTCCCAATGGCAACCAACAGAAAGAGTAAATGCAGAATGAGCGTGAAGAAAAACCTCCTCTTGAAAACCCGGCATTATCGCTGGTATCCGCCAGAAAAACACTTGGGGTATGCTGTGGAGGTGAATACCTGCGATCCCGCATCCACAGCATTAATGCTTGTGGATGTTTATTTGCCAGATCAATTCGATCCGCAAAAACCGGTTGAAGGACAATACAGCCACCTATCCAGCAAAGATTACCGCTTATGGCGTGGGATCATCGAAGATGCCATTGCGCCTTTAATCAGCACAGCCAGGAATGCGCAAATTCCCGTGGTTTACGTCTGCAATAAAAACGACGGCGTACCCATGCAGGGGTCCGCATTTGCGAAAAAGATTGAAAAAAGTCTTGGTTTTCAAATAGAGGATGCTTTTAATGAGATCGTTCTGGATAGCCAGAAAAGCGCTGGAAAAGCAGATTCGCAGTTGAATTTTCTGGATTCGGTTGCACCGCAGAAGGGTGATTACTTCATAGGCAAAACGGTCTATTCAGGATTTTTCAATACTCCGTTGGATACTCTGTTGAGAAATCTCCAAATTAAAACGGTCATCTGCGCCGGATTTCGCCTGGATGCCTGCTTGATGGGCACTGTTCTGGATGGACTGTATCGCGGTTACGACCTCATTTTGGTGCGGGATGCAACTTTAGCTTGTGAATTGCCGCAAGAAATTGACGAACAAAAATTTACCCAACGCATGGTGTTGCATTTTGAAGCGCTCATAGGATCATCTACGACGCAAGCAGAGTTTGTGAATGCCTGCAGGGTGTTAATGGATTAATGCGATTGAGGAGGTGAATATCGGAAATAAGTTCATATAACTATCAGCAAGAGAATAATAAAAAGGAGAGGATCACATGAAGAAAATGAAAGTTCTTGGAATTCTGGTGCTGGCTGCGTTTATGGCAGCGATATTGATCGGCTGCGCACCAGCAGCTGAACCCGCTGCAGAACCAGCAGCAGAAGAGGTAGTTGAAGAAGTAGCTGAAGAAGCTGAGAAAGAACCGGTGACCATCACGGTTTGGACGGAGTACACGGCTCCGCCAAAGACGGACATCATGGATGCATGGATCGAGAGTTTCCAGGCAATGTACCCATACGTTACCGTGGAACACAAAGGCATCAGCAATGAAGAATGGGAAGAGACTCTGCGAACAGCCATGCTGGGTGGGGAACCGCCAGATATGTTCATTGTAGAATCACGCGCAGAAACCATGGAATATGTTGAAGCGGATCTTTTATACGATCTGACATCTTGGTACGATGAGAGAGCTGACCGTTTCATTCCGGGTTATGACTTCAATACCGTCATCGACGGCAAGCGCTATGCCATTCCCTACAGCATCCTGCATGTCAACCTGATCTGGTACAACAAAGCATTACTAGAAGCCAGCGGAGTGGATGGCAGCGCGATTGGGACATGGGATGATTTGATGTCCGCGTGTGAAGCATTGAAGTCTGACGGCATTCCATGCTTCCAAATGGGCGCTGGTTCCTTATGGCCTGCGGGACATTTTGTTTACTTCCTGGTTCAGCAGAGCTTAACGGAAGAAGACTGGCTTAAGCTTGCCACAGGCGAAAAGAACTGGACGGATGAGGATGTTGTAGCTGCCTTGGGTAACCTGGAAGAGATGTACACTGCCGGTTACTTCCAGTCTGGAGTAGCGGCTGATACTAGGGATGTTTCGCAAGCAGCTTTCTTTAATGGCGAAGGTGGTTTCTTCAGTGCTGGTTCCTGGCATCTTTACCAGCTTGGGGCAGAGGGTGTGCCGCCCGATTTCGAATTCAACTTTATCCCCTTCCCAGATTTTGCGGACTCCCCCGTCAAGGATGCAGTTCTTTCAACTTCCAATGAGCATTGGGCTGTTACTAACAAGACAGAGCATCCGGAAGAAGTCTTGATGTTCCTGGATCACATCACCAGCCTGGAACAATCCGCTGCACGCGTCAAAGGCGCGCAGGAATTCATCGCTGTCCGCGGTTCGGTAAATGATGACACCGCTGGAGAACAGATGGTCGCGATTGCCAAATGGGTCGAAGCAGGCAATGTTTTGAATCTGCTTGAGAACTATTTCACACGCGAAGTCGTTCAAGATGGTATGTGGGCTGGAGCGCAAGGAGTGCTTTCGGGCCAATTGACGGCGGCAGAGTGGGCTCAATTGATTGCTGATACCCAAGCTGCCACGGGTAATCTGGATTTTGAATAAAATCCCATAAATGACGTCGGCTTCCCCTTTGCCACATCCGTGGCAAGGGGAAGCCCAACACGCTCAATTGTAAACCAAACAGCCTGTTTTGATCCTCTTTATGGAATCATAGGAATTATCAAATGTCATCAAAGAGCCTTGGTCTTTTTCATAAAACACCCCGGAAATATTCTCTGAAAGCAAAACAGAGTTTGGCTGCTTACTCACTGCTCTTGCCTGGGCTTTCCATGTATATCCCTTTCCATTTTCTGCCGATCTTGGGTGTGATCCTATTGAGCCTGATTTCTTGGAAGGGTTATAGCTTTCACACCATGCAGTGGGTTGGATTGGCAAACTACCGCGAAATACTGAGCGATCAACGTTTTTGGCAGGCACTCTGGCACAATATCCAATTTGTGTTGATTGTCGTGGCGATCCAGACAATGCTTTCGCTATTTCTGGCGATCCTTTTGGAACAAACCCTGCCTTTGGCAAAATTCTTTCGAGGGATTTATTTTATGCCTACCGTGTTATCGCTGGTTGTGGTGGGTTTGTTGTTTAGTTTTGTGCTTTCTCCCTCGCAAGGTTTGCTGAACACCTTTCTGCGCATGCTGGGATCACAGAATCCTCCAGCCTGGTTGGGAGATCCTAAAATCGCGCTGTTTGTCCTGATGGTGGTGACAATCTGGAAGGAATTTGGATTGAGTATGTTTTTATTTATTGCCGGCTTGGAGTCTATTCCGGATGAGCTTTTTGATGCTGCCAAAGTGGACGGCGCCGGTACCTGGAAGGTTTTCACCAATATCATTCTACCGTTGATAAAAGAAACCGCGTATGTGGTGATGATCATGGCGACCATCAACTGCTTCAAACTGTTCGATTTGGTGCGGGTCATGACCAAAGGGGGCCCCTTTTTTGCTACAGAAGTGTTGGCAACTCGCATGTATACGCAATCCTTTAAATATGGAAAGATCGGATACGGCTCTGCCATAGCGGTAGTGTTGTTCCTGATCACTTTTTTGATCAGCGCCATACAGTTCTACTTCCGCAGCCGTGGTGAAAAGGTTGAATATTGAAATTAAGTGGAATTTAAGGATTATTAATCAATAAAGGAAACCGATGAAATTTTTAAGACAACTCCCATCCATGACCTTTTTTTACCTGGTTTGCCTTGTTGTTCTATTCGTGGTGGCTTATCCTGTGATCTGGATGCTGTTGAGTTCAGTAAAACCCAGTTGGCAGGTCACGACTCAACCCTTCAGTCTGCCAACCCATTGGACCTTTGAGAATTACTCAGAAGCATGGACGATGGCAAAATTTGGGCAGGCTTTTCTCAACAGCGCTGTCATTGTTGTTGTATCGTTGACTGGTATTCTGGCGATCTCATGTATGGGTGGTTATACCTTTGCTAAACTTGATTTTCCTGGTAAAAACTTTATCTTTTATTTCTGGTTAATGGGCATGATGGTGCCGCCGCATGTCTCCATCATTCCAAATTTCGTGATCATGGATAAATTGGGATTGATCAACAATTTCCTATCCCTGTTTTTGATTTATTTCAGCTCTACTTCCTTTGGGGTTTTCGTGATGCGCTCATTCTTTTATACCGTGCCAACAGAGATTCTGGAAGCGGCACGCATCGATGGCTGTTCCGAATTTTCGGTTTTCTGGAGAGTGGCTATTCCTATGGCGCGCGGCGGGTTAACGGTAATTGCGATTTTTTATTTTGTCTTTCTTTGGAATGATTTTATCTATCCTTTAACCTTTCTGAGAACAGAATCAATGAACACCATTCCTTTGGCGTTGATGGCTTTTCGTGATTACTGGAGTTCAGACTGGGGACCTATGATGGCTGCTTTGAGCATGGCATCACTGCCGCCTATTATCTTCTATTTCTTTTTCCAGAAACAATTCATCCGCGGGTTGACGGCTGGCGCTTTAAAAGGATGAGGAAAGCATCTAATAATAGGATTTTGATTAGGAGGTCGTTATGAAGAGATCAGCGATCAATGCAATTATGCGGGAAGCGGATGAATTTATCCGATCACAGGGTTTTCATCTACCGCCCTTTGCATATTGGACACCTCAGCAATGGGCTCAAAAAGGTCCGGAAGTGAAAGAAATTGTTGAGCGGTCATTGGGTTGGGATATCACAGATTTCGGTTCTGGCGATTATAAAAAAATTGGTCTATTCCTCTTTACCATCCGCAATGGAGATCCTGCGAACCTGAAAAGCGGCAGAGGGAAACTGTATGCCGAAAAAATATTGATCTCAGATGAAGATCAAGTTACCCCTATGCACTTTCACTGGAATAAAATGGAAGATATTATCAACCGCGGGGGTGCGAAACTCATGATCCAGGTGTTTAATTCAAATCCTCAAGAAGAGCTGGATTTAGAAAATGAAGTGAGTGTCAGCTTGGATGGCGTGGTGCGGATTGTGGAAGCGGGTGCGATTCTGGAATTGGAACCCGGTGAAAGCATCTCCATTCCGCAAAGTCTCTACCATAAATTCTGGGGCGGTGCAGGTAAAGTTTTGATTGGTGAAGTCTCTCTGGTCAATGATGACAACCTGGATAATCGTTTTCTGAAGGCGGCTGGAAGAATGCCTGAAATTGAGGAAGATGAAGACCCGCTACACCTTTTGTGCAACGAATATGGCAAGTACTATCAGTATGCGTGATCATGGAATGAAGCCGGTTGATATTGTTGTAGCGGGTCATTTATGCTTGGATCTTTATCCCGACCTTGGAAAGTTTGAGGGGGGAAGTTTCGTAAATCGCTTGCTGCCGGGCAAATTGCTCTCAGTGGGAAACATGTCTTTTTGCACTGGCGGGCCGGTTTCTAACACAGCGTTGGCATTGAATCGGTTGGGAGTGAAAGTCCGCTGCATGGGCAAGGTGGGTGCAGATGCATTCGGCAGCATCATTGCGGATGTCTTGCGCAAGCATCATCCGCATATGGGTGATAATTTGATCCTCTCAGCCGAAACTGGCTCTTCATACACGATCATCTTAAGTGCTCCGGGAATCGATCGCATTTTCCTGCACTATCCTGGCACCAATGATTCTTACATTCCGGATGATATTGATTATGATTTAGTCAGCCAATGCCGCCTTTTTCATTTTGGTTATCCGCCGCTCATGAAGATGATGTTTATAGAGCAGGGTGCACACCTAACAGAGATCTATCGGCGTGTTAAAGACTGTAATGTGATCACCAGCCTGGATATGGCCTGGCCGGACCCCAATTCAGACGCAGGCAAAGCAGATTGGGAAGCCATCTTGAAAAATACACTGCCTTTCGTGGATATCTTTGCTCCCAGTATTGAAGAAATCTTGTACATGATTGACCGGCAAACATTCACGGACCTGTCAAAGCGAGCATTGAATGGAAATTTGCTGCCGCTGATTGAACTAGAAATTTTAAATAAATTGGTTGATCGTCTAAGCGCTTGGGGAGCGAAAATAATTGCTCTCAAACTGGGCGATCGCGGTTTTTTCATTCACTCTGGGTCGAAGGACATGCTGAAAGAAATTACACAGCTGCTGCCAATTGATGCCAATAACTGGTCAATGAAGCAGATCTGGGCTCCCTGCTTCCAAGCAAATTTTGTGGGCGCGGCTGGCTCGGGCGACGCCACTGTGGCTGGTTTTCTTTCAGCGATGATCAGAGGTATGCCTATTGAAGAGGCTGCCACTATGGCGGTAGCAGTGGGAGCTTGCTGCGTGGAAGCGCTGGATACCGTCAGTGGAATTCAAGAATGGAATGCCACCCAACAGCGCATAGCGCAAGGTTGGTCAAGGCATCCATTGCAGGTCAAGGATCCATCTTGGAGATTCGACGGAGAGAGCCAGAACTGGATCAGGGAGTTGGCGCATTGATGGATGTCAGCAAATCACGCTTGAAAGCCCTCATGGATGAAGTGCGCAAGGTTCTAGCAAGCGTGACCAACCAGAATAATCGCCAATATTGGCAAGCTCTAAACCGAAAAACGTGGGAACCGGCGTTTATTCGCACTTTGCCCGATCGGAAGAAGAATGGCAAGATCCCTTTCGTGCTGGAATTGGGCTTAGGCATGTGGTCTCAAATTCTGGGCTTTAATCTGCGTGATTATTATCATGATCCTTTGACCTATGCAACCGCGCAATTGGAAATGAAATTATTCCACGCAAAGCATTTTTCGGATGACACCTGGCTGGATTCAAGCTTTCGGCTGTTGATCGCAACCACACTGGAAGGCACATTGATGGGTGTCAATTTTGGTTTTACAGAGGAGGGACATCCCTGGTTGGATTACCAGCATCCGCCGATCAAAACTCATGAAGATTTGAGCAAATTGCCTTTGCCGGATTTTTTCCAAACCGGCAGCATGCCTTTGCTGCATCGTTTTTATGCCCAGATCAGCGAAGCCCTAGATGAAGATTTTTGGGTGAAATTTCCTGATTGGATCATGGGTCCCTTTGGGGTTGCGGCTGAAATGCGCGGTTTTGATAGACTGCTGATTGATATGGTTCTGGATACTGATTTTATAAGAGAGCTATTGGCTCATATTGTAAAATCGCGCCAGCACTGGCAGGCTCAGTTGGATGCATTTCTGGGAATCCAGCGTCATTTTGGTCTCTTGGGCAATGACGATGTGAACTGCCCGACCTTGTCGCCGGCATTGTATCGGGATTTCTTGCTCCCGATTGAAAAGGATTTATCACGGTATTATGGCGGTTTGTATTATTGGCACAGCTGCGGTAGAACAACTCCGCTGCTTCCTTACATATCAGAAATCCCTGAACTATCCTTATTTCATTGCGGACCTTGGACAGATATCAGCCAAGCCTGCCAGACTTTTGCGGATACTGATACTGCTCTTGAGATCATGATTGAGCCAGTTGATCTTGTGCAGATGGCAACCCCGCGCCAGATGCGCGAGTATCTAAGAGAAGTCGCCGCGCAAATTCCAGCTGAGACGAATTGCTACATCAAAGTCGATTCCATTGAAGTTATCCGTGATGTGGGTACAGAATTGCAGGCTGTAAAAAACTGGATAGGAGCAGCGCGCGAGGTGTTGGGATGACCAATCGTTGGAAATATCCTGCCTCTCGAATTCTGCGCGGGGCTCTCGTTGGCTGCGGGCAGGTTTCTGCTTTTCACATGCATGCTTGGCGTGAAATTAAAAAAGTAGATATCGTTGCTCTGGCGAACCGCACTATCGAAAAAGCTTTTCTGCTTGGAAAGAAATATGAAATTCCACGAGAACACATTTATCAATCGGTTAATGATTTAATCAGCAACGAGCAGCTTGATTTTGTGGATATTGCTACCGCGCCGGAAATGCACGCTGGCCAGGTTCTAGCCGCGGTTGAAAATGGCCTGCACGTTCTCTGCCAGAAACCCTTCGCGTCCTCTTTGGATGAGGCACTCGTTATGACACGTGCGGCTGAAATGAAAGGGGTGCTCTTATCGATTAATGAAAATTGGCGCTGGAGAAACTGGTATCGTCACATCAAAGAAATCCTGGCATCAAAAACTATCGGAACACCCAATTATCTCTATATCAGACGGCATAACAATGGAACACTGCCCGGCATGCGGGGCGCAGCACCTGCCCTGTTGGTCAAGCAGCCTTATACCAAAGATCTAAAGCGCCTGATTCTATTTGAGTGGGGCATCCACGTTGTTGATTTAGCCAGGTTTCTTTTTGGCAACGCTCTGAGCTTGTATGCCAGCAGCCAGAGGATCAGTCAAGAATTTCAAGGTGAAGACCGCATGATCCTGCAGATCAAATTTCCCGGTTTGGATGCTCTCCTGGATATGAGCTGGGCTACGGTTTCTACATCAGATGAGGTGAGTCAGCTGGAGCAGGTGATCATTGAAGGAGATCAGGGCACTTTATCGCTATGCGATAAACCGCAGGAAGAAATCCGCATAAAAAACCGCCAAGGCATAACCACCCAACCCGCATATTCGGGTTCCAGCCAAGAAGCGTATCAGGACAGCTATACCCAGGCTCAGCGGCATTTCATTGATTGTCTGCGCAGCGGCTGCCTGCCTGAAACACATGCGCGTGATAATCTGAAAACCTTGGCGATGGTTTTTGCTGCATACGAGTCAGCTGAAAAAAATCAGGTGATTGATTTTAATAATTATTTAAGCGAAAAGGGTTGCTGTGAATGAATTGAAGGGATTCATTGATATGCACATCCATACCGCGCCGGATATCCGGCCGCGTAAAATGAATGATGTCGAGGCGGCCAGAGCTGCTGCAGCAGTTGGCATGGCGGCTATTGGTCTGAAATCGCATAACACCTTGACTGCGGACCGGGCGGCAATCGCTCAAACCTTGGTGCCGCAAATCCACATTTTTGGGGGTTTAGTGTTGAATGAAGCAGTGGGTGGATTGAATCCTGCTGCGGTTGAATTTGCTTTGGGATTGGATGCAAAGGTGATTTGGCTGCCTACTATTTCCGCCAGAAACCATAGGGCTTATCATGGTGAATCGGGTGGTATCTCGATCTTTACGCCGGATGGAAGCCTGCAAACAGGCATGCTTCAGATACTGGAATGTATGAAAGACAGCCAAGCGATATTAGCCACTGGTCATATTTCAGCAGATGAGATCCAGTCCTTGGTGCCGGTTGCTTGCGAAGCAGGCGTTGAAAAGATCGTAATTACCCATCCCGAGGTTCCTTGGATCAATCTCTCGATTGAACAGCAGATCTCTTTGAAAAAATATGGTGTTTATTTTGAACGATGTTACGTTTCCATCATGGAAATCGGAGGTAGTGTTCCATTCGATCGCATTACACAGCCCATGCGAGAGGTTGGCGTTGATTCCACCATTCTCAGCACTGATTATGGAGCTGCATCCCTGCCGGATTTCACCGAAGGTTACCGCCAATTCGTGCATGCACTGAAAGCAGCCGGTTTCACAGCCGATGAGATTTTTACGATGGGAGCAATCAATCCATCAAATGTATTAGGAATTCAATGGGAAAGGCATTGATGTTTAAAAAAATTCTCAGCAAAACAGATTCTCAAGCAGTCTTATTCCAGCCCCTGGAAATAGAATTGATCTCACACTCGCAGCCTGAAAACGCGCCAATCGATGCATCCTTGGAAGTGACGATCGAGCACCAGGATGGCAGTGTTTACAGCGGTGAAGGTTTCTGCAATGGCGGGGGAAGCTGGATGTTCCGGTTTTCCCCTTTGCTGACCGGAAAATTTACTTGGCGGACAGGAAGCTCATTTCCCGAATTGGATGATCAAAAGGGTGAGTTTGTCGTAGAAAAAGCTGATAGTGACAATATTTTTCTCAAGCATGGACCACTCAAAATTGCAAAGAATAAACGCACATTTGCCCACTATGACGGCACTCCTTTTTTCTGGTTGGGGGAGGGTCTGTGGGCGGTTGCGCAGCAAGCCCAAGAGAATGAATTAGACCAATATTTCTCATTCAGAAAAAAACAAGGGTTCAGCGTCGCTCAATTCAATACATTATTGAATTGGGAATCCACGATTCCTTATCATCGTGAACCCTTTCAACGCATAAACGGGAAAACAGATTTAGATCGATATAATGATAAATTTTTCAATTTCCTTGATCTCCTATTTGAAAAATGTGCGTTGAATGGATTTTTAGCCGTTCCGGTAGTGCTGTGGTTCAATTATCTGCCCGGAAAAC
>CAYVJI010000026.1:0-23306 GCA_964451805.1 uncultured Pelolinea sp.
GTGAGGGTATTCTGTATGGCATTACGAGCACAGGGCATGTGCGGTTCGTGTTTGAAAGGGGCGCTGACCCTAAAATAAGATGGGGTCCAGGTAGAACTTACATCCGCCCCAATCCGCATGGCTTGCACTAAGCCAATCATCGATCCTAACGGGCCACCGCAACCCAATAAAAACGTTTCTTCTCCGACAGTCTGCCGCAAAGCCTGCATCCCCTTTCGCAGCACCTGTGCGCGTGTACAAGTGGGATCACGATAGGAACCTTTTAGAGCAGCAGCGTATAAAAAGTCAAGCTTAATATAGGGGAAACCCCAGCCATGCACTGCGGTATCTAAAACCGAGCAGGCATAATCCAGTGCTGCAGGTATTGTGAGATCTAACGCTGATCCCAGCGAATTCCAAACGAAGCCTGTTCTAACCAAACCACCATTCTCATTGCGCAACAGCCAATCAGAGTGATCATGCGCTAATCGTGATGAAGGATGAACGATAAAAGGTGCCAGCCATAGACCGGCAGTATAACCAGCGGTGTTTATTTGTTTTGCTAAAGAGCTCATTCCATTCGAAAATCCTGAACTGAAATCCATCCAATCACCCACTTGTGCCTGAAAGCCATCATCAATTTGTACAAGTCTCAGAGCAAGATGGGAATCCAGAGATTGAATGAAACGGAAATTTTCCCGGATGATTTCATTTGAAATATTTTGATAATATGCATACCAAGAACACCAGCCAGCAGGGGAGGCATGTATTCTTTTTATGCCATGCTCATTTGCTACTGCTTGCGTATACGCATCCAAAGGATGCACATCACTCAAATTGAAGGTGCCAAAAACCGCCCAATCTGTGCTGATCGAAGCACCAGGATCAAGTCGAGCTCCATCTCCATTTGCCCATAAACGCATTTGAAGCTTGTAATCTAAATCAGCCGTGATACTTCCGTAGTGATCCTTCTGGGAAAGGAAACCCAATACTAAACCGGTTCGGCTGGTTTGGTTTCCTAGAATTCCAAAGAAATCGCTTGAAAACTTTCCCCGTTTTGTGTATCGAGGTGTTCCGGGGTTCAATACCATCGGTTCTTGAAGGAAGCCAAGACGGGATTGATGCATACGATCTTCTTTTTTATAGACCGCCGTATTTGACCATGATTGCCAGCCATTTGAAAAAAATGAAAGGACTGACTGATCAGATGCCTGTGAGAAAAGAATATTTTGCTTGCCTACATCACTTGAATCTAACAGGACAATTTTGTCGATGAAAACTTGAAAACTGCCTCTATTGGATAAGGTGAGTTTCCACATTACAAATGAGGAATCTTTATTTAGGTCAAATGTCAAAAACCATTCAATGCCAGAGTTTGCATGTTTTCCTTGAAAATTGAGTTTTGGGTTGGAGAATTGAACAAATGTCGAATCATTCAGATCCAATCTCAATGTAAATGATTTCTGATTTTGATATCGTCCCGTGACATAAATAATATTGCTTATCAGTGATGGATGCTTAGAATCAGCAGATAGAATATCAAAACCCATTCCCTGACCGGGGATGAGCACTTGATATTGACAGTTTTCGGTAACGATCACATGAATCCCGCTCTTAATCTACCGGCATGTATCAGGGCAAAAGCGATAAAGATTAAAGAACTCGCTGTGATGAATTTGAGCAAGCCGATCAGTAAAAATCCACCGATAAGGATCAGAATCGAGTAGAACCTGTTCTTCTCCGTAAACGAACTGCATGCCTGCATTCCTAAGGTAATCCTGAGCATTCCCGGTTTTCACTGCCTCAAAATACGCCGGGCTATTGATCAAGCCATCCAGGTTAATAAAAGTCCTGTCGGGCATAAAATATGATGAAATCCCACCCCCAGTCATACCAATCACATCACCTGCTTGGGTATATTTTTCCAATACTTGAAAATCTGCCTGGTAATCATACAGTGCTGGTGCTGATTTTTTTATCGGGAATGCCTGCAGCAAAGAAAAAGCAAAATTCAACCAGATCAGCAAGCACCCAACAAGAACTACCCCTTTTTCTAAAACAATTACAGCATTCTTTTTTGGGGTTTCATTGAAAATAGCCGTAATAATAACTCCAAAGAAAATAAAGACGAAGATCATTTCTCCCACCCAATACCAGAATTTGGCATGCAGGTAGCCAGTGGTTTTATAAGATATTGTTTGGAAAAAAAATCCAACAAAAAGGGGTAACAAGGCAAATCGTTCGCTTAATTTATGGATAGCACGCCAATACCTAGCAACAATCACAAAAATAACAGTCAAAAAGATAAGCCAAACCATAACCACAAGATATGAATCAGCGAAAGAATCCGAACGCATACCAAAAAAATCTCCCAACCATCTAGAGAGCTGATGCAGAGGTCTAGTTAATAACCAGTATGGGCTGCTTTCACCTTCAGCGCTGAAGATTGAATTTATTACACCCGAAAGAGTTTTTATCGGGCGTCCATAGACTGTATTGGGAAGCGATCCCCACCATCTTTTGATTTGACCGCTAATGGGCATCGCGCTGCCACAGTAGGACTTGTTCCAGAGCATGTATCCTGATAGTGCAACCAGCAAGGGCAGGAAATATGCTGAAGCATTTCCCAGCCAAGTACGCCAATTTTTCTTGAGACTATTTTTTTCTTCCCCCAACTCTTGATGATATCTTTTATAGAGAATCAATCGGAAAAGCACAATCAAAATCATTGAAATGAGCCAGTCTAGGATCAATACTGCGCGAGAAATACCCCTGAACGCATGCAAGACATCATGCAGGATATAAAAAGTAATTCCAGTGAGAAGGCTTGCCAAGCTGACTGCAGCAACTGTTTTTATTAAAAATCGAGCCAGATGAGTCTTTCCATTGAATTCATACATTCCAAAGAAATACAGGCAGATAGGTTTAATCACCAGGGCAAAGCCAAGTAATAGGTATGCGAATGGTAAAAAATTGAAGATATTGCTGGTAGATTGAATCCGGATGAAATAACTGGTTACTGCGGCGACCAGTATTAAGAAAAAATCAACCTGCGTGACCCAACGCATATCGTTATTGCGAAAAGTCAACCAACAACCTAACAAAATGAGAAAGAAAATATTGTCAAGGCGGCTGAATAAAACCAAGATCGCTACCAGACTCACCCATATGATATTTTTTTTTCGCATCAAACTGTTCTGTTCTGATTCTGATGCTTTCAGTTTTGCTACGCGGAAAAGCAATAAAAACAACGCAAAGGCATTCAAACCCGTTTCCAATCCTAGTTTGGTAGTAACGCCGTGAATTGCAGGCAAGAACATCCATAATATGGCTGCCATCCAACCTACCACTTTTGATTCGTGATCATGGAAAAGTCGGAATAAGAAATAACCACTGGCTGCATTTAACAGTGCTTGCACAATAATTAATATCCTTAGTGGCAGAAATAGATCCCATCGGGCAAAATAAAAAATTGGTATGCAAACCAACATCCAAAGTGGATGAAAGCCATTTGTTGGAGCAATTCGATCAAACGTAATTCCTTGCCCTTCACTGATGTTTTGTGCGACCTTGAAATAATAAAATGCGTCATCTGTCAAATACCAATTTAAGAGGTTTTCATCCGGTTTTAATGCCACATACACATGGGGAATCAGGTTTGCGATCAGGAATAAAAAGAAAATTATATGAGTCTTTTTCATCATGGCATCTTTCTCAAATTGAAAAAAATGCAGCCATAAGCTGCATCATATTTATGACAACCCTAGTATTTGCCCAGTTTCAAGATCAATATCAATATCCATAAAAGCAGGTCTGGTTGGCAATCCTGGCATGGTGCTGATCTCTCCCAGTAATGGATACAAAAAACCTGCCCCAACTGATGCGCGGATATCTCGGATCGGGATACGGAATCCCTTTGGAACGCCCTTGAGATTCGGATCATGACTCAAACTCAAGTGAGTCTTTGCCATGCAGATCGGTAATTCTGCCAGACCCAAATGGGTATAATCCGTGATGTGTAATTCTGCCTGCGGTGAATAATCCACGCCATCAGCTCCGTACACTTCTGAAGCAATCGTTTCAATTTTTTTCTTGATTGGCCATTCCAATGGATACAGAAACTTAAAATCTGCTGAGGTTTGAGAAGCCTTTACTACTGCTTCAGCTAACGCAATCGCTCCTTCCCCTCCCATTTCCCAATGATTGCTGATAACTGCATCAAAGGCACCTCCCTCCTCAATCGCAACCTTGCGCACAAGTTCCAGTTCACCTTGGGTATCCGTAAAGAAACGATTAATAGCTACTACAACGGGCACTCCAAATTTTTTTACAATGGAAATATGGTGCAACAGATTCTTCAAACCTTCTCTTAACAACTCAATGTTCTCCTGCTTATAAACAGGGTCTAGGGGAGTGCCTGCAGTCACTTTAGGACCTCCGCCATGCATCTTCAGAGCTCGGATGGTTGCTACCAGAACGACAACCGATGGAGTTAATCCAGAATAGCGGCATTTTATATCAAAAAATTTTTCCATTCCCATATCGGCGCCAAAACCGGATTCTGTAACCACAAATTCCGCCAGCTTCAGACCAATGCGGTCAGCTAAAATAGAACTATTGCCATGGGCGATATTGGCAAAAGGTCCCGCATGCACAAAAACGGGGGTTCCTTCTAAGGTCTGCATCAAAGTGGGTTTAATCGCATCCATCATCAACACAGTCAAAGCGCCAGCAACTCCCAGGTCATCCGCAGTAACCATATTCCCTTTTTTATCAAGGGCTACTACAATCTTTCCCAAGCGCTGGCGCATATCTCTCAAATCAGTTGTCAATGCCAAGATTGCCATGATCTCACTGGCAACAGTGATATAGAAGCCGGTTCTGCGATCCATTCCCTTTTCTGACGGACCTTGACCAACCGTAATCTCCCGCAAAAAGCGGTCGTTTGTATCCATTCCTCGCATCCATGTAATGGTTTGAGGATCAATATCAAGACGCACAAAACGACTGCGTTCTTCTGTATTCATAGCATTTGGATCATCTGTTTTTATGCCTAGTTTTAATTTCCGTTCCATCATGCCCCGGGCAAAAAAACGTTTTCCATTTTTATCTTCGGGGAAAAGTCTCTTGAACAACGCTTCATCCGATTGGGTATTTTCATGAAGCATACGAACATCTATTGCCGCAGCCAGCAGATTGTTCGCAGCGGTGATGGCGTGAATGTCGCCGGTAAGATGCAGGTTTAGATCTTCCATCGGAACAACCTGCGAATATCCCCCGCCTGCCGCTCCACCTTTAATTCCAAAAGTTGGCCCTTGGCTGGGTTGACGGATGCATGTCATAACGCTTTTTCCCAGGTGAGCTCCTAATGCCTGGCTCAAACCGACAGTGGTGGTCGTTTTTCCCTCTCCTAAAGGTGTCGGGGTTATGGCAGTTACATCAATATACTTCCCATCAGGAGCATTTTCCAAACGCTTCAGGACATCAAGCTTGACTTTCGCTTTAAATTGACCATACTGCTCAATCTCATCAGGGTTTAAACCGAGCTCGCTGGCAACCTGGTTAATAGGTTTCAATTTCGCGTTTTGGGCTATTTCAATATCAGGAGGGACGGGTTGTTTTAACACTAGTTCAATAGGTGAAAATTGCGCCTTCTTAGAATGGTCATTCATTTGTCGCAAAGGTCCTTTCGGGGTATATCAATGTAATTATGCCATAAGGTTTTTTATCTTTCCTTACATAATCATACACCTTGATATTTTTGCTATTTAGAGATTTCATCTTGCTTGCGGGATTTTAGATAAACCTACCATCAGAAGAAGATTGTTAAACAAAAATTCCTCCACAAGGTTTAATTATTGCTCATCAGACGATGCTTTTTAATTTGTTTTAAATTAGTACTAATCACTCATATGGAGTTGTTGATTCTTGAATCGGTGCTGGGTGCGTTTATGAAGAAAACCAAATGCGGCAACCGCAACAAGCGCGAGTGAACCTGCCAGGTACCAGACCAGGCGGGGATCATAATGATCCATAACAAGACCAGCTAAGAAAGTCGCCACCACATTCGGAATTGCCCATCCAAGTCCATAGACTGCCATGTAACGTCCACGCATATCCTCAGGCGCGAAAAATGCCACCAGCGTTTGAGCAACTGGCACATGCAGCATTTCACCAAGCGTAATGGTTGCCATGGCTAACATGAAAAATCCATAGGAATTCACAAATCCGAACAATACATAACCAATTCCATACAACAAACTGGCAGCCATCATCATCAGCATGGGTGGAGAATTTTTGATCTTTTTCGCAATCCAGAATTGCATTAGGACAACCATGGCCGCGTTCATACTCATCAGGTATCCAAAGCCCTGCGCTGAAACACCATGTATGCGGTTTAAGAATACTGATAGCGTACTGTACATTTGAGTGTAAACCAGGATCATGATGACAGTTGCTGCGATGAAAGCCATGAATAGTCTATCCTTAATGACGCGCGAGTAGCCAATCACTGTTTTCAGCATACTTTCAGCTTGATGCCCATCTGCATTTTCCGGTTTGGTTTCGGGTATGGTTTTAAAAACAATCAAAGCTGTCAAACAGCTGGCACATGCGTCGATGATGAAAAGCAACAAATACGAAAAACCTGCTAGCACACCGCCAATGGCTGGACCTATAGTGATTGCTAAATTAGCAATGACTCTTAATAAACCAAATCCTTCTGCACGTAGGTCGCCATCCAATAAATCTGCTACCATAGCTTGTTGGGCAGGGTGGCCAATATCAGAAAAAATGCCTGCAAAAGCCGCAAGAAAATAAAATACGCGAATGTCATCCGCAAAGCCCATGATCAGTGCTGAACAGGCACTGAATATCAAACCAAAGATCATCACAATTTTGCGTCCAAATCGATCTGCCAAGGCACCCCCAATCATGCTGCCTATCAAGCTGCTGGCGGACCAGAGACCAAACAACAATCCGATTTCTGTCATTCCTGTATTGAACCGTTGCGCGACGTATAAAGAGAGAAATGGAAAGATTAGTGCTCCGCCCACCCGATCAATAAAGGTACCGGCAACCAGAATTCGGAACGTGAGTGGAAAACGAAAATAGAGATTTTTGAACCTTTTCAGCATTATCGAAAATGTCCTTTGGAAAGACGCAATTATAACCTTCAAATGATTATGTGGTTTTTATGTCACAATGGGACATCGTTCAATATAAATATGCTTAGGATATAATCCTAGGATATGAGCCGACGTTCATTCCTGCCCCCTTTCGGTAAAATTTTCATTACCAGTTTGATTTTGTCATTACTGGGAATAGTCGGATTGTTGTTTATTGTTTTTTATCTTGAACCTACATTAGCTCCTCGCTGGTTGTTCTTTTTTTTCCTTACCATTGCTTCTTCAGGGGTGGCATTACCAGTCATTTTTATCCTGCAGAGGCGGCTCGCCCGACAACAGGTAACCGTTTTTGTAATAATGAGAGAAGCGATTCTGACTGCAATTTATATTGACCTGCTGGCATGGATGCAGCTTGGCCGAATCATCTCGAACTTGATCATTCTGATCTTAGCTGCAGGTTTTATCCTGATTGAATTCTTTTTACGTCTGGCAGAAAAAGCTACCTTCCACCCTGATGAATTGATCCATGAATAACCTGCAAACCATTCCTTCTATTGACGCTTTTTTGAAGCATGTCGAAATAAAAAACCTGATACATCAATGTGGACGCGAATTGACGTTGAATGCCTTGCGGCAGGTTCTAGATGAAGAACGGCAGGCTATTCATAATGGAGAGGTGCTGTCCCCTTTGAAGGATTTAATCGACCGCACTTCTCTAACCATCGATTCTTGGCTGCAGCCTTCTCTTATTCCAGTGATCAATGCCACCGGCATTATCCTACACACAAATTTAGGTCGCGCACCGCTCAGCAAAGATACTCTTTTCGCCATGCAGGCAGTCTCAAGCGGTTACAGCAACCTTGAGTTTGATTTAAGAACAGGGAGGAGAGGAAAACGTTGGCAGCATGCTGAAACAACCCTTTGTCATTTAACTGGTGCACAAGGTGCATTAATTGTAAATAACAATGCGGGCGCTGTGCTATTGGTATTGAGCGCGCTTGCCAATCGAAAGAAAGTCATCATCGCGAATTCTCAACTCATTGAGATTGGTGGCGGATTTCGCGTTCCAGACGTTATGCGTCAATCTGGCGCAAAACTTGTCGCCATAGGGACAACCAACAGGGTACATCTTATTGATTATGAAAATGCTTTACGCGAAGGGGCAGCATTGGTACTGACTGCTCATCATTCAAATTTTCAGATTAAGGGATTTACCAGCGAGCCGGACCTTTCCCAGGTAGTTCAAGCAGCCCACCATGTTGAAATACCCCTGGTAAATGATTTGGGTTCTGGAGCTTTGCTGGATACCAGTCAATATGGCTTAGGACATGAACCAACTGTTCAAGAAGCCTTACATGCTGGTGCTGATCTGGTCTGCTTTTCGGGTGATAAATTATTGGGCGGTCCCCAAGCAGGAATCATCCTTGGACGTAAGGATTTGCTTGAGAAAATAAAACGTCACCCGCTAGCGCGCGCATTGCGGGCAGACAAGCTTTGCCTTGCAGGAATCACTGCAACTCTCCACCATTATTTAAAGGGAGAAGCCGCAGAAAAGATTCCTGTTTGGCAGATGATTGCAGCGACAAAAGAGCAAATACATCAGCGCGCTATCTCTTGGAAAGATAGGCTCGGGCAGGGAAAGCTGATTGAAGGTGAATCTATGGTGGGGGGGGGCAGTTTGCCTCAAGAAACCCTGCCAACCTTCCTGTTAGTTTTAGCGGTTAAAAACCCGAATAAATTCCTAACATCTCTACGATTACAACCTGAGCCGCATGTCATCGCCAGAATTGAGAATGACTGCATTACCTTGGATCCCCGCACTGTCCTACCTGACCAGGATGATGAGTTACTTGCTAAAATTTTATTTCTGCTTAATTAGACTCAGGATCGTATGGAATTCGGATGAAAGAAAATATTGACCAATTTATGCATGAACAAAGGGTGGATGCATTGTGGGTGATGGGTGCCATGATGAATAATCCAGATATGGTTTACTTTACAGGCATTCACCATGTCAGCCAAGCCGATCTCATTAAAATACAAGGCAGGGAACCCCTTGTTTATCATTTTTCCGCCATGGAACGTGAAGAAGCCTCTCAATCTGGTTTACAGACCCGCTTTTATGACCAAGATTTTCCTCTATCCAGTTACTTAAAAAAATGGAATAACGATTTGCCAACTGCCCTGGCTGCCAGGTTAAAAGAAGTATTTACGAAGTTGGGTTTGACAAAAGGTAGGATCGCAGTTTCAGGATTTGATAACCTGGCTTATGCTTTTACTTTATTGGACAAGTTAAAATCATTCCTTCCTGATATTGATTTCTGCAGCTTTATCAACAATAGCCCCATCCGCCAAGCGCGCATGACAAAAAATAATGAAGAAATTGAAAGAATACGCCGAATGGGGAATTTAACCATTGAAGTTGTTAACCGTATCACAGAATACCTTTCCTCAAGAAAACTTCAAAATGATTATTTACTAGATGAGGATGGCGGTTTTTTAACAGTAGGAGATGTTAAGCAACGGATCAATCTTTGGTTGGCTGAACTTGGTGCTGAAAATCCTGAGGAGACCATCTTTTCTATCGGAAGGGATGCCGGAATTCCTCATAATATTGGAAATCCACAAGACTTCCTCCGGTTAGGTATCCCCATTGTATTTGATATTTTTCCGCGAGAAAAAGGCGGGGGCTATTTCTATGATTTCACCCGCACTTGGTGCTTAGGATATGCCACTGCTGAAGTGCTGACTTTACATGAGCAAGTGTTAAAGGTGCATCATCAGATCCTCCAAGAACTGCAGCCATTGAAACCTTTTGCTAGCTACCAAACTAGAGCATGTGAACTATTCAGTCAAAGAGGGCATGCTACCATCGAAGACCAAACGAACCTTAGCGAGGGGTATGTACACAGTATTGGGCACGGGCTTGGTCTGGAAGTGCATGAGAATCCTTTTAGCGGTCTATCGGCATCAGAAATCGATGTTCTGTTGCCCGGATCAGTCTTCACCATCGAGCCAGGCTTATATTATCCTTCCCGGGATATAGGGGTAAGAATTGAGGATACGGTATTTCTAAATAGAGAAAATCAATTTGAGATTCTTGCGGAATACCCTTATGATTTGATTGTTCCAATAAAAAGCTAATATGAATCCAAAAAAAGCATCAAGCAACAATGTTCGAATTCTCGCAATTGAGACATCCTGCGATGAAACTGCAGCTGCGGTTTTATTGAATGGCAATCAGGTTCTATCAAATATTGTCGCCTCTCAAATAGATTTGCATTCGAAATATGGAGGCGTATTTCCCGAAATGGCTTCTCGCCAGCATATTCTGGCAATCTATCCAGTTGTCGAAGAAGCGTTAACTCAAGCACACCTTGTCCTCAACGAGTTGGATGCGATTGCGGTTACACGGGGGCCTGGTTTGGCTGGCTCTCTTGTCGTGGGTATGAATATGGCCAAAGCGCTGGCATTGGGTAGTGGATTACCGTTGATCGGTATAAACCATCTTGAAGGCCATTTATATTCTGCTTGGATTCAAACAGAAAATAATTCTCCCGCCCAGCCGGATTTTCCCCTAATAGGATTGATAGTATCTGGTGGGCACTCCACCTTGATCTTTATGAAGGATCATCTACATTATGAAATTTTAGGGAATACACTCGATGATGCAGCCGGAGAAGCGTTTGACAAAGTTGCGCGTTTACTGGAACTGCCTTATCCAGGTGGACCTTCTATACAAAAGGCTGCTGAGTACGGTAACTCCTCCGCTTATAATTTTCCGCGAGCGCGCTTAGAGGGCAGTTGGAATTTTTCCTTCAGCGGTTTGAAAACAGCCATGTTGAGAGAAGTGCAAACGATGAAAAATTCAGGAATTACCATCCCAATTGAGAATCTCGCTGCCAGTTTCCAGGCTGCGGTGGTGGATGTCCTTGTTGAAAAAACCCTCCAATCCGCTGAGTTCTTCCATGCACGGCATATCATCATTGGGGGTGGAGTATCCGCAAACCACGCCTTGCGAAAGGCTTTCATTGAGCAAAATAGATTTGCTATCACCATTCCTCCTTTGAAATATTGCACCGACAATGCAGCCATGATTGCTGCCGCAGCTTATCAGCACTTTGTTCATTCACAAAGTGATTCTCTGGATATCGACGTGATGCCAAATTTCCCATTGACAAGTCTATAAAATGTTAGAGTATATTGAGCAAGAAATTAGAAAAAATAACAGGAAGATGAAACAGAAATCTTGGCCTATCCTGCAGGAGAATTTTGAGTACATTTGCTCAAATTGTGGGAAAGCAAAACTAGAATATAACAGTCATTTGAATCTTTATTGCCCAAAATGTGGATTCGAAATCAACAGCAGTTTTACCTGATAGTTCCTCTATCCTCGGTGAGGGTTATTTTCAACAAAATAAAAAAGGAGAAAGATGGAAGCCAAAGTTGTCTGGAAAAATGCCATGAGTTTTGAAGGAACAGCAGATTCTGGCTTTAAAGTGGCTTTAGGCACAACCCCCGATGTGGGTGGCGATAATGACGGATTTCGCCCAATGGAAATGCTGGCAATTGGTTTGGCCGGTTGTACTGCAATGGATGTAATTTCTATCCTCGCAAAAAAAAGGCAGAAGGTGAAAGGATTTGAAGTGAGAGTCATAGCACAGCGGCAAGATGAACATCCAAAAGTATTTTCTCACCTGACTCTCGAATATATAATCAGCGGAGATGAATTATCCAGAGAAGCGGTTGAACGTGCTGTTCAACTTTCTGCAGAGAAATACTGCCCCGCTCAGGCAATGTTCAAACAAATTGTACCGATGGATTTAAAAATTTTTATCAAATAGAAATTGATGGCTGGTTTTGTTTTCTTCACCAACAAGGGTTGAAAATATTTTCAATTCTTTTTTTGGTTTTTCAGCATCAATGGTTTAATGAAAAAAGTTGTGTGATCAGGTTATTATCGGAGTGATTGATTAAAAACCACTCTCTTCTAAAAATTCATCCATCTGGCAGCCTCATCTGGTAGGTTTTCAATGGAGCCCTCAACCAGATGACAACTAGGTAATGATCGTAAAAAAAATTCTCCGTATTGCTTCGAGCGCACCCGGCGATCAAGTACTGCCACAACACCGCGATCGGATTGGGTACGAATCAGTCGACCAAATCCTTGGCGAAAACGCAGAATTGCTTCGGGTAGCGTATATTCACTGAAAGCATTTTCGAATATTTCCGCACGTGCAGCGATAACGGGGTCACTAGGGACATCAAACGGCAATTTTGCCAGCATCAGAATTGAAAGCGCTTGCCCCGGTACATCCACTCCTTCCCAAAACGATCGTGTTCCCAATAAAACTGCCCGTTCAGTATTCCTAAAAGAATCCAACAATGAACTGGTTGAAGCTCCTTCCCCTTGTTCAAACACCTGGATGTTGTCTTTCGCCAATAAGGGTGAAACCACATGAGAAGTAGCTTTTAATTGTCTGTACGAGGTAAAAAGCACTAACATACGTCCACCTGTCACACGTGCTGTCCGCAGGATTGCTCTTTCTACCGATCGTTGATAATTTATTGCATCAATGGGCTCGGGGATATCGGTAGGAATGAAAAGCAAAGCGGAATTTTCATAGTCGAATGGCGAACCCAACCGCAGTTCATTAGCCTCATCAGCATTCAAGCGCATTCGGATGTAATCAAAGTTGTTATTGGTAGTCATTGTCGCAGAGGTGATCACAATGCTTTCCTTCGTGTGCCAGAGATAATTTTCCATCAGCGGACCGATCTCTAATGGTGCAAAATTCAAAGCCAAGCGGTTATACTTGGGATCTAGTTCAATCCAATAAATAGTGTTGTTGTCTAACTCCAGCACCATGCTGTTGATATTGTTATGCACAAGTTGCAAACGCTGAAGAATTGCAGATAAATCTCCCCAAAAACTCTCTGTTTCATTCTCTTTTTGAGTTTCCATGTCAGCTAGATCATTAATCATGGAGGAAAGCAAACGTTGTAGATGTTCCAAAGGCTGAGATACCTCCTCCCAACATATGCTTACATCATCCCATATCGGCTGATGCTGAATCGCCGTCGTGATCCTAACTTGTTGGCCGTAATCGCTTACATCATTATCATTTCTCTCTAGTATTAAGAATTCATCCACCTTTTGGAAGAAATCCTTGAACTTCGTCTGAACCCGAAAAGCTAGATCCGTCATTTTTTCAACTGCTTTTTGAGCTGCCGAATATTCCGCTGGTTTAAGAGTCCTCGCTAGATCTACAGTAATTTGTCCCAATACTCCGTTATTGCTGCTGCCCAATTCTTCGAATAATCGTTCAATATCACTGCGTGACACTTGGAAACTTAACGCACTGGTGGAAGCATCTTCTAAATGATGGGCTTCATCTACGATGAGATATTTGTATTCCGGTAAGACACGGTTATTTGATACAACGTCAGAAAGCAACAGTGCATGATTGACCACAATAATTTGCGCGCTAAGCGCCGTTTGCCGTGCTTTGTAATAAGGGCAGATTCCGCCCATCCTGCTTAGGCATACTTCGGGTGTACACGCTTCATCCTGTGCGGAAAGCCGATTCCAGATTTCATTTTCAGCCGGACCAGTCAGGTTAATCTCGCTTAGAAGACCATTGCCTCCTTCTTCCAACCAAACCAGGATTTTTGCCAATAATCGCATTTCATTTGCATCGCGCGGTTTACGATGCCGCAGTCCTTCCAAACGGCGCGGGCAGAGATAGTTGCTGCGTCCTTTCAGAACACATGCGCGCAAGTCAATACCTAAAGCATTCCTCAGTTCTGGGATATCCTTATGAATCAACTGATCCTGCAAATTGAGTGTGTTTGTTGAAACAATGACCCTCAAATTGTTGCGTGTTGCCCACAAAGCTGCAGGTACTAGATAGGCGTATGATTTTCCAATTCCAGTACCAGCTTCTACCATGAGGTGTTGACTGTTGGAGAGAGCGTTCGATACTTCTTGTGCCATTTCGATCTGTTCATTACGGCTTTCAAAGTTCTCGAGATATTTTGAAAAAAGACCACCCGAGCTGAGAATGGCAGTTGTTTCCTCTGCATCTAAGGGGGTTGTGGTGGCATTTGGTTTTAGTGGCTGCGTAAACAACTCGGAGGGTTCTGAAAACAGAATCCCGTAATCTGATTGTGTTGCTTTCCGAGCCACTGCAGGTTTTTTTATGCACTCACGCAACACTTGCTCGAAGAACCATGCCGCATCCCAAGTGATCCTTTGTGAATCCTGTACGATTTCAGAAAGCAGGGAAACCGGTAGTTCTTTGGCTTTGTCAATCAGCTTTGTAAAAACAGCCAAGGTAGCTTCGGCATCCTCTTGGGCGCGATGTGGCTGGAGATTCTCGACCTGCAGGCGGTCCACCAGGGCACCCAAGCTATAGCGGGGAGCTTCTGGCAGCAATACTGCTGCAATTTCAAAAGTATCATTCACGGGATTCTTGTTGAAAGCGTTATGAATTCTCAGGAATCCAAGATCAAAGTTTACATTGTGTCCTACAATCGGCAGGTCGCCCACAAAATCGACAAAATCTTGAAGTACAGCTTTTATGGGAGGTGCATCTCTAACCATTTCATTGGTGATACCGGTTAATTGGGTGATGGGCGCAGGAATCAAGCGTTGGGGATTGATCAGGGATTGCCAGCGCCCTGTGATCTGTTTTCCATCATATTTAACCGCGCCAATTTCCAAGATGGTATCTCTAAGAGGATCTAACCCCGTGGTTTCAAGATCAAGGGCTACAATGGGGAACATGGCTCGGATTATACCAGAGCGGTTTAAACAATTAATAAAACCCTGCTAATGAATCTTTCGCTCCTCCTTTGGATGACACGAGCAGGGTTTTTTGTATAAAGATTATAGCAAATTCGGATTTGCGGTTCAATCCCCAATTTTTTTCAATGGATCTTCACAATTTCTTTAATTCGTAACGGAAAATTCAACCATACCCGCTGAAGGTGTTGAATCTGCAAGAATGATTTCTAACTTATAATCTCCGATCGAAGGTTCAGCATCTCCAAACTGGCCGCAATGAACCGGCTGCCCGGAAGGATCAGTTTGAAATACCGGGCCGAATTGAACTTGGTTTTGATCCGGCAAAGTTAGAAGCAATTCAAATGGAATGGCTAATCCTTCTGGAGCACGAACCCAGAAATGGATATTCGCATAATCAGCTGATTTGAATTCATTAATGTGTTCAGAACTTGGATCATCCCCATCGGTCAGATATATTTCTAGCTGGGGAACCTCACCTGAAAAGCTTTGGTTTATGGAACCATTGTCCCCAATCAATTTTTCCATAAGGTTCTCTGGAATGGATTGAACAATAGCCTCAAGATTGGCAATCAATTGTGGACCAAAGATTAGTGTAATTATCAAACCAAGTCCAAGTAAAAGCGTAATTGCCCCCAAGCAGCCAAAACATCCTCCAAAAAAGGATTTTAGAAAGAATTTAAATCCTTCTTTCATCATAACCTCCTTCAAATTTTCAAATCTGTTAATAAGCTTGAATAATTCCTATGTTTTTTGAAGTATATGATTAATTCGATTGCTTTTCAACCAAGGTTTCTTTATACTATTTATAAGAAAATGGTTTAATACATCAGGAAGAAAAGTTTATCAATAAAAGTTCAGTACCATGACCAGAAGATGATTTTTGAGGAATCATGAACGAGGAAATCAGAAAATACCATTTTGACTTCATCAAAGATCGGTTTTGGATATGGGCTATCATCCTTCCAGTCGGTCTAATCTGTTGGATTTTGCCATTTATTATCTTCCGCGGATTACAAAGCACTGGCTTAGAAAGAAGTACCTCCATGGTCATTGCTTATCTTTTCTTAGGTTTGCCCTCGTATTTAATCGGATGGATTTTCATTTATTCCTTTATGGAGGGATTAGTGACACGCGTGACTTTTTCAACTACTCAAGTTACACACAGAACTCCCTGGAAAATTTTCCCTCTATTCTGGGTAATAAATAGAGTAGAGATTGATGAAATTGAGAGCATAAACATACAAGTACCCTATGGTACACGTTATGCAATTTTTTTATACTATCGCAGAAAGAATAAAGTCCGGAAGTTTTACTTACCCCGCTTCAATGATCAACCGAACTATCTCAAGGAGTTTGACATCTTTCAGAGTTTACTTCAATAGTCTCTTTTTTTATTTGAAAATTTAGCAAGAAATCCATTTATCATAAATTAACATGAACTAAAAAAAGTGTCGTTTGTGAACACTCTTCCTGATTGATTTTCAAAGCAATAACCATAAAGCAAGAGGGATATTACTGTTAAATGAAAATATCAATTTATCTAACAGATGAACTATCCTTCTACTCTTATTAACGACAGTATTAAGAATAGGCTGGTTTAGAAAGAATAGGATCTAATATCTTTGGAAAAGATAATTCTCTTATGGGGCATATTATCATGATTCTTTTAATAGGGATGTTGCCCAGGCAGCAGCTCTTTCCAATTCACCATTTTCCAAAGGGCCCTCGGATTCCTTTACAAAGAATCCCTGAGTAGGCAACAATAATTCCGCTCCCCTTTTCTGCAGTGCCTCTGCAATTCTTTTATCGGCATAACCGCCTTTGCCGACAATAAAACGAAAAATGGGTGATTTGATGGTGTCTAAACGGATACGGGTGTCAAATGCTGATGACCGCATTCCCTTTAATGCATTTTGGGGAAGATTCTTTAAGAAATTTGTGATCCCTTCCGTTGGTCGAAAACCTCGCGTGGGCGAGGCTACGATTAGCACGTCCAAACCTTTCAATTGTTCTACATCCACATCCTTGATATTAAATACTTTTACATCCTTTGAACTACCCAATGCCTTGCCGACAGCCCGGGCAACTTTTTCTGTGTTCCCGAACACAGAATCATAAATCACCATTGCTTTCATTCTTTTTTACCTCCTTAAAATAAAACTTTATCAACGTTGTTATGCAAAATAGACAACATTGTATAATCATTCATATTCCAAGTATATAATGAATTACTTCTTGTCAGCTCAGCATTTTACCCGATGGGTGTTTATTTATTGAGAAACCATATAACCTAAAGCTTAGGAGTAAAAATGGATGTCATACAAGCCATTATAACCAGGAAAAGTGTTCGCAAATATCTTAAAAAACCTCTAGAAGAAGAAAAGCTGCAAAAGGTACTCGAGGCAGGCAGATTGGCACCTTCAGCCTCCAACCGTCAGGAATGGCGTTTTGTGATCGTAACTGATGAGGAGACACGCAAACAATTAGCGGATGCTGCAGGTTCACAAGCTTTTGTAGGTGAAGCGCCGGTCGTTATTGTGGCCTGCGCTGAAACGGATGGGCATATTATGCGCTGCGGACACCCTTGTCACCTCATCGATGTGGCGATTGCGCTTGATCACATTAGCCTGATGGCTGTGGAACTGGGTCTAGGGACATGCTGGATTGGACATTTTGATGCCGGCAGAGTAAAAGCCCTCCTGGGAATCCCTGAGGAAATCCAAGTTATTGAATTGATGCCATTGGGCTACCCGGCAGACACCAGCCCTCAGAATAAAAAACGTATGCACCTTGATGAGATTGTAAAATATGACCGGTGGTCATAAATTCAGTAGTTACTTCGTATATAATAGAAATAGAAGCGGAACTATTAAGTAGGGGAACATCATAATCTCATTGCGCACTAAATTTAATCCTGAAAGGAGAATGAGAAATGGCAACGATAAAGTTCTACTCATTAAAATCCAAAAAAGAAGTGTGGGTGGATAGCAGTAAAGTGACCATTAAAACAATGAAGAATGGCCGTAAAGCCGCCGAAGCTATCGATCCAGATACTGGCGTAAAAATGTTTAAATTCCTCTCAAAAGAGGATCTTAAGCTGTTTATGTAACGATTTTTTTATTTTTTTTTATAACCTTCCTTTTCACCCATTTTTGATTGGGTAATTTAATTCTGCCAATAACAAGTCTGAAATTCTCAAATGGATTTTCATTATTTTGTATTGACATAATTGAGGGATTTCATATTTAATAGATCATGTGTCAAAACCAAGCATCCCAGGGAGGGGCTTATGGCAAAAACTGATTTGTTTGAAAAATTGATTCGTTATTATGAATTTCAGATTGGGCAAATGCCCCGCCGCAAAGCATTCAAAGAGGCTTTAGAAAAAACATTCTCTGAGGATGACCTGAAAATCTTTTTTCAGCTTCCTTATCTGGGGTTCATCAGTGAAATAAAACTGCTGAAAAAACTTTCCAGAACCAATATTACTAAAGACAACTTGATTGATTCGCTGGTTCGGTTAATCCCTAAGGGTTTGGTAGATAAATTCCAAAAAAATGGTCAATGGGGTTATGAGCGGGCACCTGTCATCGTTGTTTTAGAAATGGCTGTTCGTGAGAAAGAGAATACATTATTTCGCCAGGTTACTGCTGAAGTTATGAATGATCTGATTGAGGGTGCAGCTGAAACCATACCCACTAAAACACCTTACTACCGTGTGCTGCCTGTAGAACCAACTATCCAAAGCAATTCTCAATCAACGGTAATCGAAGTGAACGCCATCATCCCCGATCCACGACAGATCCTTCCTCTGGATGTTATATCTGAAATGCTGAAAAAAGTAGATCTAATCGCTCTATCGAATTGTTATTGCCGCAGCGCGAAAAAAATCATTGGTGAAGCGTGTGAACATCCTTTGGAGACTTGCTTTTATTTCGACGAACTGGCACAAATGAAGTTGCAGACAGATTACGCTCGTCAGTTAACATATGAAGAAGCAATGCAAATCTTGTATGAATGCGAAAAACACGGCTTAGTGCATAATGTCAGCAATTGTGAGGGAAAAATTCAAACTTTGTGTAATTGCTGTGATTGCTCATGCGCAGTGCTCAAAGCATGGAAACGCGGCATGCGTAATACCACCTCACCCTCACGCTTTATTGTGAATATAAATCCCCAGAAATGTACACTGTGCCAAGAATGTCTGACAATTTGTCCGGCGGGTTCGTTATCCATATCCAATAACAAACTGATCCAAGACATCGGAGAATGTTTGGGTTGTGGTTTATGTGTGTCCGTCTGTAAACAAGGAGCATTATCCATGCAACCACGCCATATTCAACCAAAGGTTTTCAAAGACAATGATGCGCTCTATCGAAATATCTATTCAGAATCTGCTATTGGATTGATTCGCCGTGGTTTGGGATCAAAGAAAAATAAGTAATATATGTCAAGATTTAGGATTAAAATAGTTGATAAAAAAAGATAGATTTGCTATACAATATAAGAGTATTTAAGGAGGTACCATGAAGAGAGAAACCACTGTCATTAGAATTGCTATCTTTTCCCTTTTTCTCATTTTGCTGTCCTGCACGCTTCCAGTTTATATCGTCACAACTCCTGCAGAAGTAGAAAAGGTTATTACCGCAACACCGGAAGAGTCAGCTGCCGATACTGCCACAGCGGAACCAACTCTAACCGCTACGTTCGATGTGACCCCAACAGTTTCTGTGAATTTAGATGGTAATTGGACCATTTGGCAAGGTACTTCACAACAAGAGTTAGAAATTGATTTCATGCAAGATGGTTATTCTATTGTTGGTAATGCAGCAACTAATGATGGTCATAGCATGCTGTTCAAAGGAACCATTAGCCATGATGGCCAGAATGTCAGCGGCACCTGGGAATCCACCAAAGGTACATCCGGTACTTTTACAATGTATTTAGAAGGTGCTGTATCCTCATTCTCGGGCAATATGGGAGGTGGCGTACCTTTCTGCGGCAATCGTTTGAGTGCTACTATGCCCTCACCCTGTTTAAAATAAATCACCTTTGTTTTAACTCATTCGCGCTTCCAAACATCTCTTGGAAGCGCTTTTTTTTATCCTTCAAATTCATAATCAATTAATACTCTTTTTCTATAATCCTCTCAATTCTCGATCTGGATAATGCATCTAACCTCTTTTTCAAATCCCGAAAAACACTTGAATTATGTAAAAATATTGGCTATAATCAGATAAAAGTGGATTAAAGTGGTAGAAAGTGGGACGCCGGAATTATCCGGCGTTTCGGCTTATATACCGGAGTAGAACTTATGTTCTTTCTTGGACAATTTGATCATAATATCGATGAAAAAGGGCGCTTGACCATTCCTGCCCAATTCAGGATTTTATTGGCGGACGGTGCCTATATAACCCGTGGGTTTGAGAGAAATTTAATTGTCATCCCGGCTAAGAATTTTAATTCACTTTACGAGAAAATCAAATCATATGACTTTACAGATCAAGACACTCGCGACCTTGAACGGATGTTCTTTGGAAGCGCTGCCATATTGGAAATGGATAAAACTGGGCGAATATTACTACCGCCATTTTTACGGAATGCGATAAAAACAAATGGTGCTGTGAAATTGGTTGGACTTGGCACATGCTTTGAGATTTGGAGCGCTGATGATTGGATCGAGAAAGAGACTTTGATTAATGATGATGAGTATCGTGCAAATCAGTTTAAAGGTAAGAACCTTTCATTTTAAAGAATGATAGACCATTACCCTGAAGAATCATCTCTTCATCAACCAGTACTTTACCAACAGATTATAGATCACCTTCAACCGAAGAGTCCAGGAAAATACGTGGATGGCACAATCGGTGCGGGCGGTCATGCAGCTGCCATTTTAACCGCAAGTGCGCCAGAGGGTTGTTTGCTCGGTCTTGATGTAGACCAAAGTGCACTTGAAATCGTTAAAGCCAGGATCACTACAGATGCAAACCGTCTGATTTTGAAACAGGGATCATACTCCCATCTTCATCAACACTTACAGGATTTGGGTTGGAAATGCGTGAATGGAATTCTTTTAGACTTGGGTGTCTCTTCCATGCAACTCGATCATCCTGAGCGCGGTTTCTCGTTTAGCAAGACGGCACCATTGGATATGCGCTTTGACCCATCAAAAGGCATTACAGCCAGTCAGTTGCTCGATAAACTAGACCACCGGCAAATTGCCAAAATGTTGCGGGAATATGGAGAAGAACCTCGCGCAGAAAGCATCGCTGCCAGCATTGTCAAAAATCGCCCGATACGCACAACTTCTGAGTTGGCAAAAATTGTTGCAAATGTGTATGGCGATAAACACTATAGAATCCATCCAGCCACTCGCACCTTTCAAGCAATCCGCATTGCAACCAATTCCGAATTAGAAGGATTAAAAGAAGGATTAATACGCTGTATTTCTGGGTTGTGCTCTGGAGGCAGATTGGCAGTTATCAGCTTTCACTCATTGGAAGACAGGATTGTTAAGCAATATTTTCACCACGAAAGCCGTGATTGCGTTTGCCCACCCCAACAAGTGAGGTGCACATGCAACCACAAATCAATTTTGAAGGTGATCACAAAAAAGGTGATTACCCCTTCTAAGGAGGAAATCGCCCATAACCCACGCGCGCGAAGTGCAAAGTTGCGGGTGGCAGAAAAAATATAAAGCATCAAATCGTCCAAATAACAGGCAGAGTTATTGATGGCAAAAAAAAGCAAACAAGCATATCAGCAAGCACCCTGGAGAAAACAACTCCAATCTGCAGGTATTTCTTTAATGCCTGTCATCGCATTGGCAGTTCTCATGGCAATTTATCTTATTGTCAGTGCAGAAGCGGCTGCTGCTGGTTTGGAAATCATGGATATGCATTACGAAGAGGAAGAAATTTTACGGATTATTGCCAATCAACGGACTGATCTAGCTTGGAGGACTTCATATAAAGAGATGCAAAAGCGCGCTGAAAAGACCGGTTTTCAGCCCGCTTCAATGGAAGCCATCCATTATATGAAAATTCCAGGGTATTTGGGACAAAACTCAATAATGCTTGCTCTACCACCCAATAATGGGAATGATCTTGGTCCAATTGTCAATGAATACTATCAACAATCGTTATGGCAATGGTTCTCATCGACATTTCTAACAAACACCGCATCTGGAGGGGTAAATCAATGAAAGCGGTGATTTCACGCTTAACCCTTACAGGTTTGATGCTTTCTTCTTCCAGCCTATTAATAATTCTGCAAATGCTTCATATTCAGAACAGCAGCAAACATCAGGAATTAAGCCGTTGGGCAGATGAAGAATACTCATCAGCAAAAGAAAATTACTCTCCTGAAAGAGGCAACATATATGACCGTTGGGGAAGGTTGTTGGCTGGCAATGAAGATATTTACGAAATCGGAGTGATGCTTGAATATGTAACCAATCCAGATACGATTGCGCAAACGCTGCAAGGAATCAATGGTCTTCCTTATCAGAGTATTTATGAGGTCGCTTCTAAACCCTACGATCCAGAAAACAGTGTCTATGCCATTATCACCGACTTTTTGCCATCCGGCGTGATCGATGTACTCAGTGATATCAAACAAACGTATGAGATTGAAAACCCATACGGCAAGAACAAAAACGATCCATCCCTACGGGGATTGATCTGGAGTTCACATTTAAAGCGCAGTTATCCAGAAAACAGCTTAGCCTCGAACGTGCTTGGATTCTACGCCTATCGTGACCGAAAAGAAGGCAAAGGTTACTATGGAGTTGAGGAATACTACAACGATCTGTTAGCTGGAAATCCGATGGAAACTTTTATGCCACGCAATCCCTATTTACTGGAAGGATTGCCGCGTGTTCCCGCAGGAGCGAGCCTAGTGCTGACCCTTGATCGCGAAATTCAAGCGATGGTGGAAAAAAAACTAGATGAGACTATCAAAGAAATCGAAGCAGAATCTGGCACTGTGATTGTTATAAATCCTCGCAATGGTGAAATCCTGGCTATGGCCACACAACCGCGAGTTAACCTCAATGAGTATTGGAAATACGAAGACCAATTCAAAGATAGAACACCTTTCAACCGTGCAATTAGCGAAACATACGAACCAGGTTCGGTTTACAAAGTTCTGACAATGGCAGCAGCGATTGATGCGGGGGTTGTGACAGAAGATACGGAATTCAATGATCCAGGCCGCTTTGAATACGGCGGGGGCATCATTCTTAACTGGGATCGCAGGGGGCATGGCAAGCAAACCATGCAAGGCTGTATGCAAAAATCTTTGAATGTGTGTTTGGCATGGGTGGCAACCGAACTGGGCAAAGAAAAATTTTATGAGTATATGAGTGCTTTTGGAATCGGTCAACGCAC
>CAYVJI010000027.1:0-15149 GCA_964451805.1 uncultured Pelolinea sp.
AGCGTGATCGCGATGGTCTTTAATGACGGAAACTGGCTCGCAAGGCTCTCACACACGGATTGATACGAATCCACGTTTGCCTTTTCATTGGTCAAGTTGATATTCGGAGTCGCGATGCCAAATACCTTTTCTGCGTCTTCTTCGTTCCCCACTGCCAGGTCACAGAAGCTAACCATTTCCCGCATCACTTCCCCAGCTTCTCTGCCCCATTTCCATAATTTTGCGCGGAAATTGAGGTCACAGGAGACGGTCAACCCCATATCTTTGGCAGCCTGGATGCCTTCCAAACAGGCGAGCGCCGCGCTTTCTGAGATCGCCGGAGTGATGCCTGTCCAGTGGAACCATTGTGCTCCCTGAAATGCCGCCTGCCAGTCAACCATCCCCGGCTGGATAGCCGCGAACGACGAGTCATCACGATCATAAATAACCTGGCTGGCGCGCATCACGCTGCCGGTTTCTAAATAATAGATGCCCAAACGCGACCCACCGCGAATAATATGATGCGTGCCCACATTATACTGACGTAAAAACTGGAGACACGCCTCTCCGATATCATTCTCCGGCAAGCGGGTGACGAATTCAGTTTCCAAACCGTAATTGGCTAACGACACTGCCACGTTGGATTCCCCGCCTCCATAGATCACGTCGAAACTTCGCGCCTGCCCAAAGCGGAGTGATCCAGGCGTTGAAAGACGCAGCATGATTTCGCCAAATGTGACAATTTTTCCCATTTACCGGTCCTTCCTGTTTCAAAGTCGGCGAATGTGAAATCCGCCATCCACATCAATTACCTGCCCGGTTGAAAAGGGAAGATAATCTTCTGCAATGGCAACGACCGCCTTGCCAATATCCTCAGGCAAACCCCATCTTTTTATAGGCGTGATTCCATCAGCAATTAATTGGTCGTATTTATCGCTGACCTTTTCCGTCATGGGGGTTTTAATAATGCCAGGCCTGATTTCGTACACATTGATCCCTTCATCAGCCAGTCGATCTGCGAATAAGGTTGTAATCATGGATACGCCCGCTTTGGAGATGCAGTATTCAGCACGGTTGGTGCTGCTGGCGTATGAGCTGATGGAGCCGATATTGACAATCTTGGGTTCCTTTATTTTCCCTTCTCGAATTTGTTCAATCATGACTTTGGCAACGATTTGAGAAAGAAAGAAAGTTGCGATCATATTAACTCGCAGTACATCGGACATGCTTTCTTCGGTCGTGTCCAGCATATCCATTCGTACACGCGGGCCAATGCCGGCATTGTTCACCAACAAGTCAATCTGCCCAAACGCCTCAATTAAATCCCGAAGGGTCTTTTCCCTTTCATTGCCCCGGGTAATATCAGCCATCAACACAAGGCCATCCCCACCCGCCTCATGCACTAGGTCTAAGGTTGTTTGCGGTGGGTTCAGATCGCCAAAGTCGTTAATTCCGATCAACCAGCCCGTCTTGGCTAGTTGAACGGCGATACTTCTTCCAATTCCTCTGCCCGATCCGGTGATCAGAGCAACCTTTTTCCTTGTTTTTGTCATCAAATCCTTCTTGATCAATCTCAAAACCTATTTAAGATTACACGCTCAATCCGATTGTAATCCATCAGATTTGCCGGCGACCTGTTCTTTTTCGAACAGGCAATCTCCTGGTTTTGCTGAAGAGATAGTCGCTTAAAGCTATTCCTTGAGCTCCGCAATCGCTTCGTTAGTTTTCATCAGACGGGCTAATTTTCGTCCAAATATATCGAACATGACTTCCAGAACGTTTGGCCAGATTGTGGCAATGGCATCGGTCACTGCCGTCACGCGATACTCCCGCATGGCAGCGCTGAACAATGTCGACCCCAGGCAGAGGTCAGCCATACTGCCGGTGATCATCAAGTAACGAATATCCCTTCCTCTCAGCGCAAGGTCAAGATGCGTGCCGTAGAATTTATCCAATGTATATCCATCCACAACCAATTCTCCGGGCAGTGGTTTCAGTTCATCCACTATGTCCGGGCTCTCTGGACCCTGCGTTCCGGGAATACTGTTGCTCGAAGGTCTGCCCCAACCAGTGGGTTCGCCCGGCACCGCAGGCATATGTTCCGGACCAAAAGGATCAACACGCAAACATTGCACTGCCGGATTCGCAATATATTTTGTGAAAACCACCATGATGCCGGATTTTCTGCAAAAGTCGAGCAATTTCTGGATATTCGGTACAATGTCCCATGCCTGAGCAACACCCAGGGAGGCGTCTTTGTGCATAAAACTGACCTGCATATCGATAACCAGCAGCGCTGTTCTTAACGGAATCATTCGATGAACTTCATTGATGCGGGCTTGCTTTTTTGCTTTCAAATCTTCAATATTTTCCATCATTCCTCCAATTTTTTTTATCGCGGTTCATCCCGCTTTTTCTTTTTTTTCACGCGCAACGCGTTCATATGAAGCAATAATAACCAGAATCACAATGCCACGGACAACATCCTGATACCATACTTCTATTCCCATCAGACTGAATACATTCGCTAAGATTCCCAACACAAAAACGCCGCAGATTGTACCAGCAACGCTGCCCTTTCCGCCCGCTAGCGTTGCCCCACCAATCAGGACTGCCGCAATTGCCTCCAACTCCATTCCCGGACCAAGCACCGGGTCTGCACCCCCAAAACGGCCCAGACCATAAATCGCGGCTAAACCGGACATCACTGAGCAGATAATATATGATGCAAATTTGGTTTGATTGACATTGATACCGGAGTTATAGGCTTTTGCTGGATTTTCACCAACTGCAAAAAACCGCCTACCCAGTTTTGTGTAAGCCACCATAACCGAGAAGATAAATACGAGGATAAGCAGGATGACCAGCGCGATGGGGATTTCAAACAGTTTTCCATTGAATATTTTAATGAATGCACTTGGTGATGGTCCCAAAGGCTTGGGGGAAATTGCCAGCGCGATCCCTTCCATCACCAGCATCATGCCAATGGTAACGATAAACGCGTCCACTTTTGCTTTTTGAATGATCAGAGCATTTGCCAATCCCGTGAGTGCGCTGAAAGCCAGAATCGCGAAAACACCAACTACTGGCGGGAGCCCATGAGTAACCATCCACATTTGACCGAACACGGCGGCGGCAGCCATTAATGCGCCGGAAGAAATATCGATACCACCTGCCATAATGACGATTAATTGGCCCAACGAAAGCATGACCAGCGGCAAGGATTGGCCAAAAAGGTTGCTGATGTTCCTCCACTTTAGAAAAAATGGGGTCAGCAGCGAGCCAAACGAAAAAACAGCGATAAGAAGTATGAAGAGAACAAAGAAGTTGCTGTGCTGAAAACTGCTCAGCCATCGAGCAATTTTTTTCGTTCCCGAACCTTTACTTTCTTCGCATGATTCCTTAACCGAAATACAACTTTCAGCCATCTGCATGATGGCCGCTTCGGTGATATTATGTTCAATTTCACCCACCACCTTCATTTCAGACATGACCAAAGTGCGGTCACAAAGATAAATCAGTTCTTCCCAATCTGAAGTGACCAAAATAATACTCTTTCCGATTGCGGCTAGATTCTTTATAATCTCGTAAATTTCCTCCCTTGCGCCAATATCCACGCCGCGTGTGGGTTCATCCAAAAGGTAGATATCCGCTTCAGCCAATAGCGTTCGGGCAATAACCACCTTTTGCTGGTTCCCACCACTTAATTGTTTGACCAAATGCTCCAAACGGTTTGTGTCCAGCATTACGCGGCGGGAAACCTCCTTGGTTTGATCGATCTCCAGCTTTTCATTCACCATTCCCATTGAAATCCGCTGATCAAACGTGGATGACGCTATATTAAAACGGGTGCTTTCTTCAAGAAAAAGACCGCTGAGCTTACGATCTTCAGGTATCAAGATGATGCCTTTCTGAATCGCATCGGATGGGTTGTTGATTTTGATCTCTTGCCCATCTTTTATTATTTTCCCTGCATGAATCTGGTCAATACCAAATAATGAATTTAATAATTCCGTTCTGCCTGATCCTACTAATCCTGCCACCCCTAATATTTCCCCTTTTTTCAGGGAAAAATGGTCGGCCGTAACCCCGCTCTCCGTTTCAAGACCGCTGCATTCAAAAACGATCTCCTTGCGATCCTTGGCTTTCGCCTGTTTTTCCAATACCACATCATGACCAACCATATGGTAGATGATAGAGGATTTTTCTATTTTTCCATCGGAAACATGGACCAGTTTGCCTTCACGCAGAATGACATTGCGATCGCAGATTTCTCCCACTTCTTCCAGGCGATGGGAAACAAAAACAATGGTTGTCCCTTGTTTTACCGCTTCTCGAATATTGTAAAACAGCCATTCGATCTCGGATTCGCACAGAGCGGAAGTCGGTTCATCTAAAAGCAGCAGTTTTGGTTTTTCGTGCATCGCCCGCGCGATTTCAAGCAGGCATTGTTTGGCAAAACTGAGTTTAGAAACTGGAGTTTCCACATTAATATCCAGGTTAAATCCATCCAGAATTTTCTGGGCTGCACTTGTGGTTGAGCGCCAGTCAATCGCCCCTAATCTTGTAACGTTTTCTTTATCGATGAACATATTTTCAGCAACGGACAAAAAGGGGAATAAGTTCAGATCCTGATAAACAGAAATAATTCCTTTATTAATTGATATACGGGGGGAATATTCCTCAATGATTTGTCCATTGATGGCAACACTGCCGCTGTCTGGTGATAACGAACCGCCAATGATTTTTAATAATGTGCTTTTACCCGCGCCATTAGCGCCCAGCAGACCGACGATTTCACCCTGATTAACGTTGAAAGAAACATCATCCAGCGCCTGCTGGTTGAAAAACGCTTTGCTGATTTTCTGAATTGATAAGATTGGAGTTGCCATGACAGTTCGCAATAATGAATGGAGGGGGAAAACCCTCCCCCTCCTTAACTTTTATTTTTTTACTGTCCCCAGTATAGATCCACATACTCCACGGGGATTCGGTTCAGCGCCCAGTAAGAATCGGGCATGCCTTCTGGGACCATCGCCTGCACTTCTTCGCCGGTAAACACCTGCAGTGGGATGATGTATTCTTTATCCACTTCATTGCCTGCCAGATACTCGAACAGCACATCCGCGGCAATTCCAGAAGCTTCACTTCCACCTGGAACAGTGATGTATTTATCAAAATCCAGCTCCATAGCAACGTTTTGGAAACCATTCCAGTCGTCACAGGTTACGTATGGCAGATCCAGGCCGGCATCCACATAGGCTTCCAGGACACCCATCGCCATTAACGCGCCATCAGTGATTACACCACCAATGTCAGGATTGGAGGCCAAGAAAGTTTCCATTTTCTGTTTGCTGAGTGCCGGGGAATACTCCCCATAATCCACACCCAGGTTTTCAATGCCAGGACATTCAGCCAAGCCCTCAGTCACGCCTCTTAACACATTCTCGGAATAGCCGCTACCCGGCTCACCCATGATCGTCACAACCTTGCCTTCATCGCCCAGCGATTCACACATGTAGGTGGCAAACTTGTATCCGGTACCATAATTATCGCGGTCTATATAGGAAGTGTATTTATCGGTCAAGACGCTTGCACCAAAAATAAAGACCGGGATTCCGGCATCATACGCCTGCTCCACCAGGGGCACCATGGCGGTTTCGCTCAGGGGCTGCAGCATCAGGGCATCAATATCCTTGGTGAGAAGGTTTTCCACTTGGCCGACCTGTTTGGTTGCGTCACCATCGGCTGATTCGTAATACACCTGCTCCACTTGATCTTTGTATTTGATGTCGAAAGAATACTGAAGATGGTACATCAGCGCGGCTGCCCAATCGTTTGTCGGTCCTTCATAGGCAACACCGATGACATACTTCTCTTTCGCCGCTGGTTCGGCAGCAGGTTCCTCTGCAGCCGGTGCAGCCTGTGGAGCGCATGCCGCCATCAGCAGCACTCCAATGATCAATACTACAATTGTACGTTTCATCTCTTTTCTCCTTTTTTATTTTTTTTTAAATAAGCGCAAGCGCTTATTTCCGACCGAATCAACTTTTCTTCCTTTTAGCATACGAACCAATGAAGATAGTCAAGATCAGCACCAGTCCTGAGACAATATGCTGATAAGAGTGGGAAAAACCAAGCAAGGTCACAAAATTGATCACTATCGTCATCAGCAGCGCGCCTCCAATAACGCCGGCCACGGATCCGCGCCCGCCCCCCAAATAATTCCCGCCGATCACTGCGGCGATGAGGCTGTTAAAACTCATTCCGGCGCCGATCCACCTGTCAGCGAAACCAACATAACCGGAGAGAACGACCGAAGCTAGCACTGCTGATACGCCGCTGATCATATAACTGAGAATAACCATCCGACCTGCTTTGATTCCTGAATAAACAGCGGCATCATAATTTGTGCCCACCGCAACCAATTTTCTCCCAAAGACCGACCGATTGATAAGAACGAAGGCAATAAGCCCAACAATGGAAAAAATAATGGCTGCGTTGGGGATAGTCAAAGTCCGGTCGCGCCCAAAGAAGCGGATGAAATTCGGCACATCACCACCTAAATCAATACCCACCCAAATCAACCGAATACCTGTAATAATGCTTCCCGTGAATAGTGTTGATAGAAAAGGCTGGACATGGTAACGAATGACGAGAATCCCATTGACAAAGCCAGCCAGCAATCCAAAAAAAACAGCCGCCCCCAACCCAACCATTAACCCGGCTTGTCCGAAATTGTTAAAACCAAACATAAAAATCGCGATCGCCATCTGCAGGGTCGCTTCCAGCGACAGATCCACCCCTCCCCCCACAATGACAAACAGCTGACCGATGGTCAATATGCCCAGCGCGGATGCCTGGCGAAGCATGATCAGCAAATTGCTGGAACTCACAAAACCCGGGCTGTATAAACCAGAAATGACCAGAATAATCGCCAAGATGAGAAAAACCCCCGTGTGTTTGTTGATTTTCAACTTTTCTAAAATTGAGGTTTGCATCATATTGGTTTTCTGCTGCCGACAAATCTAGATGATATTGCCCAAACACAAAGATTTCGTTACAGATTTTTCTTGATCGTGATGATATTTACAAATTTCCATATTGTGAAAACCATTTTTATATAGTAAAATTATATTAGCATAAACGATAAGCTATGTCAAGGCATATTATTAAACTGAGAGGTGCGTTATGGAAACAGTAAGAGGCACGCAATTGCTGGAGCGGGCATTCAAGATTATCGACATTCTGTCTTTGTTTCCCAAAGGGCTCACGCTTTCGGAAATCAGTGAGAGAACCAACCTCCCCATCAGTACGACACATCGGATCATTCATTTCTTCATGCAGAGTGAATATATCCGCGTCCTGGAACCAGGGGGGTTATACAGCATCGGATCGAAATTTGCAGTTCTTTCTTCCATTTATATGAAGGGTTTTGATTTTATTAAAGAGATACGTCCCGCTCTTGAGAAACTCAATAGGAAATTTGACGAAACCGTTCATCTGGGAGTTCTGAACAACAGCCGCAATATGGTGGTTTACGTGGATAAACTGGAATCCTCCCGCACGGTTCGCATGTTCTCCATGGTCGGCCAAACGGTGCCCATTCATTGCACGGCGCTTGGAAAATCCTTGGTCTCTTCACTGCCAGCAAGCAAGGTGGAAAAATTGCTGGAGAATTATTCATTCAAAAAATATACCGAAAATACGATCACAACCAAGAGCGCTTTTCTTGAAGAACTGGAAAAAGTCAAAGAAAAAGGCTTTGCGGTGGATAATCGCGAACATGAGGATACGGTGATCTGCTATGGAAAAGCCTTCTCGGATGACAAGGGACATGTTATGGCAGCTGTCAGCATTTCAATGCCGTCCCACCGCTTCCAGGAAAGCAGCGAAACCAGCCTGGTGGAGTCGTTAAATGCGACCATCCATTGGATTGAATCTAGAATTGTCTGAGGGTTTCGTACAATTCTGCGGTTTTGGTTTCTTCTCATAAAAACAACCGCTATCTTCTCCACGGATCATCGGCGCGGAATCTCCTATTTCAACCGACAAATAAGGCCGCGTGTTCTTTTTGGCAGCCGTGATTTGAAAAGCAGGTTTCTTATGTATTGAACCTGTCCACGACCTGATAATTAGAGTCAAGCTGTATATAATTGATCTATGTCTCTACTATTTAGCCACCAAACTTCATATCCCCCCGCTTTTACCTAAAATTGTCCTCTGCCCTCGCCTGATTGAGGGGTTAATGATTATCCAGTGGATGGTCATTAGTTTTTTCAGTATTTTTCTGAGGGTGGGGGTAAATAAAAACATGCCAACCCCACCGCAATCAGTCTGGCTTCCTCCGCCACGGGTCCGATCAAAGGCAGATGATTCCTACTTGTAATACTGGTTGACGATCTGACACCCCAGTTCCACGTTCTGTATCAGCAGTGCTTCAATAACCGAAAACATCGAACCAGAAAATGTGTCACTAATATGTTCCAGCAAAAATGGGGTTAATTTAGGTCCTGAAACGTTTTCTTCTTTCGCTTTCTGGTTCGCTTTCTTTAAGGCCAGGTCAAATTCCTGTGCGGGAATTGCCTTCCCTTCAGGAGGCGGAACGACAACCACAAAAGCGGTCGTTCGACCCAAACGTTGGTGGATCCGGTATTGGTTAACCACCTCATCAACATTATCAGCCACATTTCTGAGTTCAATGCCGGTATCGCGTATGATAAAACCTGGTAGTTTATTCGTTTGGTAGCCCACCACGGGAACAGTTAAAGTTTCCAGCATCTCGATCGTGTCTGTCACGCTGAGGATTGCTTTCGCTCCGCTGCATACGATCATGATCGGATTGGTCGTTAATTCTTTCAGGTCCGCCGAAATGTCTAGGTGGTCGCCTATATGCACCCCGCCGATTCCGCCCGCGACAAAAAAGTTGATCCCGATCAGCCTAGATAGAAAAGCGGTGGCAGAGATAGTTGTCCCTCCGTAAAGCTGGTTGCTCAAAGCCCAGGCAATTTCACCGCTGTTGATTTTATGCGGATCACCTTCCTTGACCATATATTCAATTTCTTTTGGCGTAAATCCATATTTTATCTTCCCGTTATAAATCCCAATCAGCGCCGGTACCACTTTGTTTTGCCTGGCTATGTGGTGCATGGTGTTGAAAGTCTCAATGTTCTCAGGGTAAGGAATGCCGTGCGTGATGGCTGAAGATTCTAATGAAAGAATGGGAGCATGAGTCTCCAGTGCATCTTTCACCTCTTCAGATATGTCAATATATTTATGTAAAATATCCATTTTCAACTCTTATTTTTTTAAAATGAAGGTTGATGCAACCAGGCTTACCTGGTTGCATCAATTTTTACCATAGGGTCAGTAGAATAATGGTCTTTTTATAAAGCTGCATCGGTGTTGAACAGACTCATGATTTTCCTGGGTCCCGATTTCTTGGTTTTTAAGGATGTCTATTCCTCTAATTTTTTTAATCTAGCCTGCCACCAGGAAGCCGAAGTATCCGCCCAGGATCCCTACCGCAAATATGACCAGGATCACAATGACCGGGTTTACTTTGCGGCGGATCATTTGGTACACGCCAAAGATCAAAGCCAGCGGCACCAATCCGGGTAGCAGTGAGTCTACAAAGCCCTGTATATCAAATGGCGTTTGCCCAACAGTAAAGCCGATGTTCAGCGCTGCTTTTACCGAGTTTGCTCCCAGAGCCCCCACAACCATCAGCCCGAGGATGCTCAGCGCATCGAACACTGCTTTGAATTTTTCGCTTCCTAATATGTTAGCCACTGCGGTTTTTCCCTGGTTGTATCCCAACATGAATACATTCCATCCAATTCCGATCATTTGCACATACCATAGGATAATATACACCAGTGGTCCAAGTATATTGCCTTCAATGGCCATGCCTGCGCCCAGCGAGAACAAAAGCGGGAACATCAATCCCTGGAACCAGCTATCTCCGATACCAGCCAGCGGTCCCATCAATCCGATTTTAACGGAGTTGATATCATCATCGCTGATTTTGGCTCCGCCCGCTTTTTGCTCTTCTAAGGCTGCCACCACACCGGGAATTGCAATCCCGATATGGAATGGTTCCGTGTTGAAAAAGACCATATGCCGTTTCAACGCGGCGATCTGGTCTTCTTTTTTGCTGTAAAGTTTCTTGATCATTGGGATCAACGCCCAGGTCATTCCCATCGCTTCCAGGCGCTCATAGTTATACGCTTGATGCGACCAGCCAAGCCATCTAAAATAGAAATTGAAAAGATCCTTCTTGGTTAATTTATTAGCCATTTGCGACCTTCCTTTCCTTTGTTGCCTGGTAATAGTAGAACAGCGCGATGAAAGCGCCAAACACAGCGATTGCCATCAAATTCAGGCCTAAATAAACAACAAGGAAATATCCGATGAAGAAGAATGGAATATATTCCTTCTTACCCATATAATTAAGTAGCATGCCAATACCAAGTGCGGGCATGATGCTGCCTACCAGGCTGAGTCCATTCACTAACCATTCCGGGATTGCGGAAAAGATCTGGTCAGCTAAATTGCCGCCATAGAACACCAGTAAGAACGCCGGGACTCCGTACAGAACAAGGTTCAATAATACAGGAGCAACCGTCTGCAAGAACGCAATTCCCTTGAAATCTCCTTCAGCAGCGCATTTATCACCACGGTGCACAAAGAATGCATTGATCGTCATTTGCGCTTGATGAAGGAATACGCCCAATAATCCTACCGGAACTGCCAGCGATGGCGCCAGCGTGGGATCCTGTTTGCCGAGGATCGTCAACGCGACACCAAAATAACCCGCCAGGAACATATTTGAAGGTAGAGCACCTCCGGCGGAAACCCAGCCCAAATATGCCAACTGGATATAACCTCCTGCCACCAATCCCGTTTGGACATCACCTAAAATAGCACCGGTAATGACGCCAGACGTTAATGGGAATAATCCCAGCCAGCTGATCCAATGCGGAGGATTGATTAAGTTTCCAAAAATTGTCACTGCCAGTGCGAACAAAATTGCTTGTAGTAACATATTGATCTCCTTTTCAAATTATTTATCAACTTATTAATGACTGAACATCTTTTCTGTAATAGGCACCCTCCTTTCCGATACGATCATCTGGTAATAGACATCCACACCATTTTTTACTTGCGATAATAAAAATGCATGTTCTTCAGTTGTCAATGCAATATTTTTATGGAATTTTTTCCTGTCCGCACTGATTGCGATACCGCCGATATTGATTGTCTTGAACTTAATTCCGCCCGCCGCCATCTCTTGGAGGGTCATCGGGGTTCTAACGATCACCATCACATGCTCACTCGAAGATTCCCATTCCTGAAATGCGGCCACCGCTTTTTCAACGCCCATGATCTCCAGTTCAATTCCTCGCGGGGCGATGCTGAGCAGTAGTTTGCACATAAACACATCGTCCGCAGTCTTTTGATCCACAATTTTGATTTGTGTGCATTGGATATGGCGAATCCATGTCATCACGACCTGTCCATGGATCAATCGGTCATCAATACGAAGCAAAGAAATGGACATGAACTATTTATTCTTTCAAGCCGGCTGATTGAATGGCTTTTTCTACTTCTTCACCCTGATGGATGATTAAGGACAGTGCCTGGCTGATCTTTTCAGGATGCGCGTGCTGCCAGATATTCCTGCCGATCACAGCGCCCCGTGCGCCTTCTATTACCGCCTTTTTTACCGTACTGAGCAGTTCCCTGTCCGTCACTTTTCCGCCGCCCAAAACAAGCACCGGTTTAAAGCTGCCTCCGACGGCTTTTGTGAACGCATCACCTTCAGAGACATATGGCGTTTTAATGAAATCCGCGCCATATTCCACCCCGGTACGCACAGCCAGCGCTGCTTTGGTTCCCTCTGTTATGCCGGCTTGGTCGGATGGCAGCGCGATCATTTCAGCCATAAGGGGTACCTGCCAGTATGCGCAGCTTTCAACGTAATTTGCAAGCGCCTGCAATGAATTTTGTTCCTGTACCTCATCCCCGCCTATAAACCCCATACATGCCACCGCGTCGCCGCCAATCCTCAATGCATGCTCGACGGTATAGCAAGGGATTGCCCGGTCAATCCCCCCTTTTAGAATGGAAAAACCGCCATCTAACCGGACAATCAAACCAACCTGGGCAAAAAGTTCTGCATACATCGCCGCGATTCCCGGTGAGGTCAGCACAGCATCAATTCCGCCCTGAATGCATTTGGCGATCGTCTCATTTGGCTCGACAATACCCGGTTGCGGACCCATACCCATGCCATGGTCAAGGGCTAAAACCAATACTTTTTCTTCTTTGAATATTCTTTTCATCCGCAAATCTTTTCCGCTCATTTTTTCTCCTGAATAAATTTAATAATCACTTTCTTCAAAATGCATCATCACTTTTATCGGTTCTTTGGTTAATGCAAGTTCCATTGCCTCTTTTAATTTCATTACATGCATGCGGTGCGTGATCAGTTTCTCAAGTTTCAATAGTTGATTCTCGATCATGAACAGAGCCCGGTCCACATTGTGCGGGCTTGGGTTTGCGCTGCCCACGATTCTGATCTCTTGGTAATGGATTTTTACCGGGTCAATATCGATCTTTGATCCTTTGGCAACACCCCCAAAATAAACCAACGATCCTCCCCGCCCGACCATATGAAATGCATCTTCATACGCTTTTGGCACGCCGGTTGCTTCGATGACGATGTCACTTCCCTTCCCCTTGGTCATGGACATTACCACATCAATGGAGTTTTCATCCTTGAAATTGACCGTATCCGTTGCACCCATCTCCCTGGCTATTTGCAGGCGGTGTGGATATTGGTCAACGGCGATCACTTTTGCTGCGCCGCAAATGGCGGCTAGATTGGTTAACAGCAAGCCCATAAATCCTGAACCCAGAACGGTGACAGTATCCCCCGGCCGTATCTGAGCCTGTTCGATGCCGCGCAGGCAGCAGGCGATCGGTTCAGCCATGGCTGCAAATTCAAATGGCACTGAATCTGCGAACGGATAGATGCGTTTTTTCACATCCGGACCAGAGATCTTGACATACGGGGCAAATGCGCCTACATCAATGATGCTCTTGAAATAATTCTCGCATAGGTTCAGTTTTCCTCTTCGGCATTGATAGCAGTACCCGCATGGGATCATTGACATGATCACCATCCGGTCTCCTTCTTTCACGTCCTTGATGTTTTTTCCAACCGCGTACACTTCACCGGAAAATTCATGCCCAAGGATCAGGGGTAATGGTTTTATTTCAAGCAATGGATGGCCACGGGTGGCTGTTTTCACTTCTGAGTTGCACAAACCGCAATTGATCACCTTCAATATCAAACCGTCATCATCGATCACTGGTTTTTTAATTTCTGCTATACGGATGTCCAGCGGTATGCCGTACAAACCTGGCGCTTTCATCATTTCAGTGTTTTTTTGATTTTTCATTAATACGTTCTATCGCCTTCTGATTATTGAAATGGTAAATAGGTCGATCGGAAAAAATTCAATACTTAATAAAATCGGATCATTATTTTCCAGATAATGGATCTGTGACACTTTCGTTAATAAACTGCCGGGCAGGACCATTAATTTCTCACTCAGAAATTGGTCAGCCAGATGGGGGGTTATTTCTGCTTTAGAGTATGAAATGAAAATTCCGCAGTGGACCTCAAGAAATTTATACAGGGAAAATCCGAGGTTTTTTTTGGCAATTTTCTCGCCAATAGTTTTTTCTGCAATATAGTCAATTGACCAGTTAAAGATTTTTTCGTCTTTTGTGCGCAGCCTCTCGATTTTTATAACTTTTTCTTTTTTTTCTAGATGGATTGATTTTCTAATTTCTTCATTTGGAAGCTCGGCTGTAATATGCATTTCCTTTAGCCCGGGCCTTAAACCGGAAGCGATCAAATTGCCTGACAGGGAATGTAGTTTTTCAAATCCGAATTGGGAGTGCTGCGAAGACGGTTTGTTTACAAAGGTCCCGATCCCCCGTCTTTTAATAATATATTCTTCGCTTTCCAAACGCTGCAGTGCTTCCCGCAGTGAAAAACGGCTGACGTTTAATTGCTTAGCCAGGTCTGGCTCAGAAGGGAGTTTTTGTCCGAATTTAAGCAATCCATTATCAATCAATTCAATCAGATACCGATACACCTGGGTGACCAGAGTATCAGTTCTGCCAATGTCTCTTGAATGTAAGAATGTATTATTCATATCGATCTACTTGTTGGACATCTGACAAGATTATAACAATAACCAAGATGATTGTCAATCAAATGTTCGGGTAATTTTTTATGCAAACACAATCAAAGATATGCTTGTCAGTGAGGAATTACAATTTTAATAAATACATGGATGTGCCGAGGTTCATCAATCTGAAATGTGGATTTACCTGATTTCCCATCCCTGCCAGTGTATAATAATACCGGCAATGCAATACCGATTTGACTTGTGATCGGTTGGAATCTTTTTTTTTAAAAATAGCTAATTATATTAATTTGAAAATGAAGTGTGATGGATGATCAATTTTATTATTGTGTCCCACGGTGAAATGGCAAATGGTGTCTTCAATGCCGTCAGATTAATTAGCGGTCAGCACGCCGGAGTTGAGATCATCAGCCTTAAAGAAAATGATTCAATCGATGGATTGCAGACCAGAATTGAAACGGCTATAAAAAAACTCGAGCAGTCATGTGATGGAATTCTGGTCTTCGTGGATCTCTTTGGAGCCTCCCCCTTTAATGCGGCTGCTAGAGCGTCAGCAAAACTGGAGCATGTGGAGGTCATTAGCGGATTGAACCTGCCCATGCTGCTTGAGACGATCCTTCAACGAGAGACACTCACCTTATCTGAAGCAAGAAAATTAGCTTTGGAATCCGGTCAGTACGGAATAAAAATACTCAGCGATTTAATCAGTACATAAACTCAGAATCTTAATTTTCTCTAAGAAATACCCTTGTCTCATTTAACATATGTGAGCATAGATTTTGTTTTGGCAATTTTTGTGTACCAGCTAAAATTTTAAATTTGTGTACTTGGTAAATATGATTTCTTCATGAACCCTACACAAAACTCTTTTAACAAGATAGAAAAATCCCTGTGAAATAGGATTGTAAAGAATCTACTTTCTAACGTTTAGTTAGCTTGTAT
>CAYVJI010000027.1:15249-21653 GCA_964451805.1 uncultured Pelolinea sp.
ATGGAGGGTTTCATCCCAATTGTAGCCAAAATCGGGAAGGGCAATTCAATTTCAATGCTATGTTTAATGAATCGATTAAATATTTTAAGGACGATTAAAGATTATTTACGGGTTTTGATATTCCCAACCATTTATATTTTTCAGTATTTCCTTATAAAACAGCGAGCAAGACCAATCAAACCATGCTGCAATACTAAGATAATTATTTAAAAAAATAAATGATTATAGAATCATCATATTGACTTTAGAAATTAGTCTGTATAATTAACAAAATGGAATAGGAGGATAGATAGCGAACGCCTATTGCAAACAATGTGGTGCCTTGTTGGTGCCCGGTGCCCATTTCTACGAAGCCTGTGGTTATGTTGATGATTCTCAAGTCTCTTGTGGTGTTTTAGCGACAGCTCCCCGTAAGGCAAGGGAGGGCAAAACCAGTTTATGCATGATCATCAGCATCTCTGCCCTGGTGGATCTTGTGATCCTGCGGGTGATTCTCATCAAAACGGTCAATTGGTTCAAGCATGAGGATCATGAAAAGGCGCTCGTGGCTGCTGTTCAACAGGATTTACCTGCCCAGCAGAAACTGCCAGCAGAATCCGCATTGCAACAGGAGCAGGTTAACCCGCCCGTGGTAAAAAGCGCACTCCCAACCATCAGCATGGTAGGCAGCAATCATAAAACGGTCTACTGCATCTCGTCGAACGACCCGGCAACGCTCACCGCAACTTCCAACATCTGAAGTGATGTGAAAAACGGATCAATAAGGTGGCGCCCGAACCCAAACAAGGAATCAGGCAATGTTAATTTGGAGGAAAAAGATGACTAACAAAATCACGAGAACATTCATGGGGCTAATCATTTGCGGTTTGCTGCTCATTACCAGTCAGTCGGTTGTGTTTGCCCAGGATGACTATTGGCCTTATCTTCCCACGGATAAGGATATTGATGACGCGGTTGCATCTTTTATTAAGAAAGAAACCTTTGAAAGAGAAGTGCTTAAATGCAGCCAGATTGAGGATTACACAGAAAAACAAATTTGCTTAGGCAAGAGAAGTCTTTATTTTCAGATGTCCGATGAGTATGTTTATAAAACAGAAATTTCCGCGGCAGATTTCATCAAAATGCATCACTCGCTCCAACCCGATCCATTAATCGGCAGTGCGGTCATTCTGCTTTATACAGAAAAAAATTATGTGCTTCATAAGACCCAAGGGGATTTAGAGAAGGTTGAATATAAAACCGCCTTGCTTCAATATGAGAATGGTTGGTTTTTTAATTCTGCAGTAGTTTTGCCTTGGGACGAGAACCATGTGGATCCATCGCTTCCGCCAGAAGAAAAACGAAACGCGAGGGTAAACTTATTGTTTCAGAAGTATGACGCGCGTGGTTATTATGGTTATGAGCGCGGATTTGCGGGAGAGCAGACAGCCGAGCAGAACAGCCCGCCAGAGGTTCACCTGACCTTCTCCCCGAAATATCCAACGCCAAGCGATACGGTTGAACTAACCGCAAATGCAACCGATCCGGATGGCGACCCTCTTTCTTACACCTGGCTTGTGAACGAAGAAAAGATTGATCCAACCTCCAGCAATGTGCGCATGTGGGATCTTAAGGCGGGTGAATACTGGGTTGAAGTGCAAGTTTCTGATGGCAAGGGCGGTACTGATGAAGACCTCGCTGTGTTTGAGGTTAGGCCCCTTTTGGCATTTTTGGATTTACAGACTGGAAAGAGAACCTACAATTTCAACGAGGCGGTCAAGGTGGTTTATAACCTCAAAAACTGGAGTGAGGACCCCGTGGACTTCTATGTTGAGTATAGAATCCTGGATTCATCGAAAAGGGAGGTTTTTTATAACAAAGGAGGAATCCACAGTATACAACCGGGAGAATCCCAGGGGTATCAATCAGAAAAATTCATTGTTCCTGATGAGGCAATGATGGGTTCCTATGAGATACAAGCCAAATGTATCAGTGATTACGGGACTGACGAAATAAAAGGATATTTCACTGTGGTAAGTGAGGATATTGATGTATCGTATCTCCTGGGATATGAAATGCCATTTTCTGAACAGAATCCGGTTCCGCTGCGGATAAAATTCAAATTGACGGAGAAATCAGGGATTGTCGGGATTACCAGTGTTCATATCATTGAGCAAGATCCCCAAATTTTCTTCGCAGCCCAGGATTCCCAAGGTTACGTTGAATATGAAAAACCCGGTGTTAAAGAGGCTGTGTTTGACTTTGGCAGACTTGCTTCAAAAAATCTGAACTGGCTTTTGCCTATAACGGGTGAAAGAACAATCTCGTTTGTGGCAAAAATCGGTATTCATACTCTAGAGGGTAATCCAATTAATGATTATGAACAAGATAGCGAGATTGAGATTCCTATAAAAGTTAAAATTAAAGCTGCGTTTTCAGTATGTGCGATAGATTCCAGCCTGGGGCCAAGCGGTGAAATTATAACCCCTTTGTTAAATGGCAATCCGCTTTCTTTAGACAAAACCTGTTCGCAACCCATAAAAGGTTTTGATGGGGCTAAACTGGCGATTTATGACAAAACCCGAGTGATACTGAGAGATTTGTCAGGAGCAGCTTTCAGCATTGGGGATTATGGAGGTGGGGATACAATGTATTGGGAAGTCACCTTATCCCAAGCAAATGCAAAGGAACTTGAGCAATACCAAATGAGCGATTCAGCGATTCGCGCAATAATCAAAAAACAGGGGACGGATATAACAGTAGATAAATCGCTTGAATTCCTTTTTCAAAAAGCTGCAAAGAAGGTATCCGGACCTCTGGGGATTTTCATGGAGATATTAGAATCGGATGATATAGGCGGAGAAAAATTTCGAAGGGCTGTCATCAAGCTGCGATCGATACTGGGGGTGTCTGTTTCTTCGAGCGGAGAAATTTCAATAAAGAACTATGAAGGGAATCCGGAAATTATTTTACCGGATGGCTCGACAATGCTTCTTTCATCCGGATATCTAACAACAATGGACGCCAATGGCAATTATTCTGAACCACAAACATTTGACACTTCCCCGGTATTGGGGAACACCCAAACCCCCAACCAAATCACACCATCAACGCATGACATTAATGATGGCATTGATGATGGCATGGATGAAGAAAACCTAGTTCCTTTTCCCTGGATTTTTATTTTGGCAGCAGCATTGGTGGTGGTCATAATCATATGCGTGATGGCAAGAAAAAACACCAAAAAGAAAAGCTGAAAGATCAAGGTTCAGTTGACAGCGGAACACCTTAATGATGCAAGGTGGGGATTGGGCAACTGTTGGCTCGGTCATAATTTGTTCATACAGAATGTCAGTTGATCCCAACTTGACAATTTCTAGAATTGGTCCTCGCTGCGCTCGCGATGACATGCAGTGAAGTTATCAAAAAAGTGACGCACCAGGGAATCGCGCAGTCCTCGTAGGGAAACCCTGCGACCGGAGAAAGTCCTCGCGGTTAATAGAGGGATTGAAATCACTCGATCTGGGTAATCAGCCTGATGAAAACTAATAATAAAAAAAGCTCTATTATTTCGCGTATGGATCGAATATGAAGGGCAGCCGCACGCATAAACGGACGCCAGCCGTGGAAAAGTATGGGGTCGCCGCCCTGCGCGGGTATTGCTTTGTGTGCAACAAGGACAGCAGCTGATATGGAGCAGCTCGGAATCTTGTGAAGGATAAGAATGCGATCACGTACGGCGTTATCTACGCGCTGGATGAATCTAGCCCAAAAGCACTGGAAAAATTTGAGGTCGGGTATGAGCTGATGGTCGTCCCAGTAATATTTAATGGTCAGGAATTCAACAGCTGTACCTATATTTCCAGTCAATTGACCAGCCACAAACCGAAAAGAAGGTATGTGAAGTTAATGTTCGAAGGCGCGCGGGAAAATAGTATGCCTGCCGAGTATATCGACTTTTTACGGCAGGTTATGCGATAATCATCATAGGAGGTATTTGATGAATAACTTACGGGAAATCATGGAAGAGTCGGACCTGGCCAAACGCCATATGATCGTGGATGAGTCCAAGGGCCGGGAGATATTTGAGAAATTGATTAATCGGGAGGGACCGGATGGCATGATTTATTTCAAACGGGCAGAGGCATTTGAGGCTCTTGGTCAATACCAGAATGCCCTGGATGATTTTCGCAAGGCGCGCGCTTTATTTTTTATGGAAAAATGGAAAAAAGCGGCAGGTGAAGGAATCTCACGGGTACAAAAAGATATATAATAACTATCAACATCGTAATCATTACACTGGAGGGAGTACATGGCAGAGGTGCAGGGATTCCTCAGAGAGGATGCGACTCATGGCGAACGGGTCGTGTTTAAAAATTTAAAGAATAATCTCCCCAAGGATTTCATTGTCTATGTTGAATGCCCGCTGCATCACAAGCGCATGCAGCGCTTTCCGGACTTTATCGTGGTCACCAATTATGGCGTGCTGGTCCTAGAGGTGAAGGACTGGGTGAACATCGTTGGAGCGGACCGGTATTCCATCCGTTTACTTACGAGGGATGGCAAGGAAAGAAAGGAAAAAAACCCATTATTTACAACGCGCGATTATGCCCTGGCGCTACAGAAGAATCTAAGAGAAATCCCTGAATTACTGAATGAGCGAGCGCAGCTGGAAGTACCATGGGGGTATGGGGTTATATTCCCAAATCTGGGGACGGCTGCGACCTCGCATTTGAGAGTTGTGCTGGGTGACACCCTTGTCATGGGGCAGAATGATCTTGGTCCGGATATCATTCTCAAGCGTCTGCGTGAGATGATCCCCAAAGGCCGGTCTGCGGCTCTTACCAGCGAGCAGCTCCGCCACATTCGAGCGGTGATCAACCCAACTGTGTTGATTGAACCGGTTGATCGCCCGGCGATCATCCTGGATGAGACCCAGGAGAAACTGGTGGTTGAGGCGGCTACTGAGGAAATTGAGAAGGAATTGTCGCCCGCCGAAGTCCAGCTCGCCCTCACCAAGGAGGAGGCACCCGAAATCCTGCCCAAGGAGCGGGATCTGGCGGAAAGCTTGACCGTCAGGCTGGTGAGGGGCGTGGCTGGCAGCGGCAAATCGCTTGTTTTGATCCAGCGCGCGAAATACCTTGCAGCCTCATTTCCCGAATGGAAAATATTAGTCATGACATACAACCGTGCTCTGAATGACCGCTTGGAGGATGAGCTTCGAGATTATCAAAATATTCGTGTGGCAAATTTCCACAAGATCTGCAAGGAAATGATCGAGAATTACCGCACATGGGAGCCGGTGAATGAATTTGGTCATTGGCTGCGTAAACACCGTCGCGATTTTGAAGTGTTAAATACACTGGAAACGGAATTCATCCAGGAAGAAATTCAGTGGATTGTGGATATAGGCTTGACAAGTGTGGATGCCTATATGGATGCAACTCGAAGGGGGCGCGGAACTAGTGTCCGCGTCAGCCAGCTGCAGCGTTCTCTGATTTACTCGGTCCTTGAAGCCTTCCGCCGCCACCAGGAGGAATCCGGGACGTTGGATTGGCTGGACGTGCCGCGCATCGCGCTAGAGGGAATCGAATTAGGGAATGTAAAACTGGATAAATTCGACGCGATCCTGATTGATGAGGCGCAGGATTTTACACCCTCGTGGTTCAAGGTGATCCTCAAGCTGGTCAAACCCCGCAAAACTTCGATCTTCATAGCGGACGACCCCACGCAGAGCATCTATCGCTTTTATTCATGGAAGGAAAAGGGTATACCCGTGGTCGGGCGCACACGCTGGCTGCGCGTGCCGTATCGCAACACCCGACAGATCTACCGGGCAGCTTTTTCCATCGTTCAGGATAACCAGATTCTGCAGGATCTGCTGAAGCAGGAGGGTGAGCTGGTCGTCCCAGACGTGGATCATCCCTACATGCGCGATGGTAATCACCCGCTTGTCAAACACTACGATTCACGGGATGATGAAGTGCAAATGACCGCTGAATCTGTGCGCGCGCTGATTCAGGAAGGAGTTCCGGCAACACAAATAGCTGTTTTAAACCCACACAACCACAACCTAGAATCCTTCGAGAAAGCGATCAATAATCGGGATGTGAGCATTGGCACTTATCATCGCTATAAAGGCCTGGAATTCAAAGCTGTTTTCCTCACACAGATCCAGGACTTATTCAGAGGTAACCAGGATGAAGAACAGCTTTCGAAATTGCTGCGGCTGGTTTATATGGGAATGACCCGCGCGAGAGAGGATTTAACCATCAGTTATGAGCATCGACTGCCAGGCGCGCTGCAGCCGATCCTGGATCACTGTGATCACCTCTCGTAATGAGGCAACCAAGAACTTAAGAACAAAGTGACGCACCAGGGAATCGAACCCTGAACCTACTGATTAAGAGTCAGTTGCTCTGCCA
>CAYVJI010000028.1:0-21154 GCA_964451805.1 uncultured Pelolinea sp.
ATCAATTTCAATCCCTTTGTCTTCTAGTAGTTGGATGCTTTCCAATACAGGTACGTGAGTAGAACCGTACGTGAGAAAACCAACATTATTGTGGTTATGTTCGCGGATTTCGGGTTGAGGCATCAAGCTTTTTGCTTTCTGAAATTTTTTCTTTAGTCGCAGAAGATTTTTTTCCCAATCCTGATCATCTTCACTGTAATGTGCAAATTCATCATGTCCGGTTCCTCTTGTAAAATATGCCGCACCCTCATGCATATTACCCACTACTGTTCGATATGGTATTCCATCACCATCCAGATCCAAATAACGTCCCCATTTCTTTTTTTCAACGGCGACTTTTTTTTCAATATCTTTCTCCCACAATACCTTTCCCCTTTTTATTCCTTCATGCGGATATTGCAGATTATCTGTCACCCATATATTCATTCCCAGTTCAAGATCGCTAAGGACAATGACGGGTGTTTGCAGTTCCTCAGCAATATCCAACGCTTTCCACCCAAACTCAAAGCATTCTGCCACATTCCCAGGTAACAAAATGACAAAATCTTTATCCCCGTGGCTGATGAAATATGCAAAGCTTAGATCCCCTTGGGAAGTATGCGTTGGCAAGCCGGTCGAAGGCCCAACACGTTGAACATCCCATACTACAATTGGTACTTCAGCAAAGTACGCCAATCCAAGAGTCTCTGCCATTAAACACAAACCAGGGCCAGATGTAGAGGTCATAGCTCTCAAGCCTGCCCATCCAGCCCCGACAACCATTCCAATTGCTGCCATTTCATCCTCAGCTTGTACGACGACGCATGTGGTTGCTCCAGTTTCTGGATCAATTCTCAATTGCGGAATAAATTCATTCAAAGATTCCGCGAGGCTGGTAGCCGGTGTAATGGGATACCAGGCGGAATACTGCAAACCACCATACAATGCTCCCAGCGCTGCGGCAGTATTTCCGTCAATCAATATTTTGGGATTATCCATCGGTAAAGGTTCTAATTGCAGATTATCAATTTTTTTTAGATTCTGCTCTGCCCATTGAAAAGCTGTTTGAATAACACGAAAATTAGGTTCAACGGCTGTTTTTCGAAAATCAAAGTGGAAATTCAACGCATCAGAATTATTCTCGAGGGGTATCCCTATCAAAGACGCCAATACACCCACATAAACCATATTCGCCAAATAAATTGTTAGTTTTGCGGGCGAATCACTTTCTTCCAGAATCTGGTCTACTGGCATACTATACTTAATGATTGTTTTCGGAACATTTTTCAAGTTTATTTTTTCATCTATTAACAGCAAACCACTGGACTTTAATTTTTTTAGATCCGATAATGCCGTTTCTGGATTCATCGCTATTTGAATATCATCCTGTTCTAAGCGACCTAAGAATCCTTGCGCATTTACTCTTAAATAATACCAGGTTGGCATTCCCTGAATATTTGATGGGAAAATATTCCTAGCAGCGACAGGTATCCCCATTTTATGGATCGCACGCAAAATCGTATTATTGGCTGTGGCACTACCCGAACCATTCACGGTACTGAAGGAAATTCCGAAATCATTAATTCCCATAAGCAGGCTTTCCTTTTTCGTTCGTCACCAATCCTAGCGTTGATTAATCAAATTCATATGATTGATTAATAACTCGTATGCTTCATTAACCTCGTTTTGCCTGATACTTTTGACAATTCTTCCGTGGTAATCCCAAACAGATTCAAGATAAGAGAGATCAGCATAAACGTTTAATCCAACCAATTCATACATATCCCAATAGGCTTCCATTAATCCATTCAAAAAAACATTATCTAGGCGTTTATAAATCATGAGATGAAATTCGCGATGTTCTTGATGCGGGAGTTGGATGGGATTACCACGAAGCTGTCTGTTTGCTAAATCGACTAAAACCTGCAGTTCATATAAATCACTTTCATTCAATGATATAGCAGCTTCTTTAAAAAAGACTTTTTCTAAATGATTGCGCAATTCTGAAAATTGTACAAAGTAATCCTGCTTCAGTTTCATTGCAAAATACAGACTCTTTATTACAGCGGGAGTAAAGCGATATGGCAGAATTTCAATTCCCCTGCGAGGTTGGGTTTTAATTAACCCCAGATTTCTTGCCAGTTCCATTTGTTCTCTTAGACAGGCTTGACTTACCCCCAGTTCTTGACTCATCGTTTGAATGGAAGGAATTTCTTTATCTGATCTTTTTGCAGTTGCAATCAGATAATCAATAAATTCTTCTTGTTTATCAGAAAGAATCCCTTTGAAATTCATAAATATTATTAATCTGATTAATAATATTTAATCATATATTCTTTTATAATACAACTAGGGAATGTAATAAAGCAGGGATGATTTGCTACCTATTTACTTGAAAATAATGCGAATGAAGGATTCTTCATAACGAGGACTATCATCAGTTGAATCTTCAGTATGCCTTTTTTTCATACGTTCGATAAATTCTTCGACATTTCCAATTTGGGAGCGGTGTTCTAAAAGTGCGTTGATCTTCAAATTCCACGTCTGTGTTACATCAATTATAAGATTTGGCTCTTTGGGAAGCGAAAGCCAGATTTCTTCTACATCGTGAGGCTGCAATTGTTCCTCATTAATTAATTCTAAAAAGAATAAAGGATTCTGTGCTGCTGGGAAGACGGCATCAATTACAACCTGACCGGCAGCACGATGATCAGGATGATTTATATAATCATTTCTAAAAAAATAATGCGTGGGGTCACAGCTGACAATAATGTTTGGTTTGGTCTTGCGAATAATACGTGTGACATCTTTCCTCAGTTCTAGTGTAGGCTGTAAATAGCCATCCTCATTATCTAGAAATGTAATCTCTTTCACACCTAAGATGTCCGCTGCACTTCTTTGTTCCTCCATGCGCAATTTGCGAATATCTTCCTTGGTTTTAAATTCTTTATTCACCCCTTTATCCCCTTTTGTTAGCAAACAATAGCATATGTTGTGGTTTTGTTTTGCCCATTCGGCAATTGTAGCTCCACAAAAATATTCTGGATCATCAGGATGAGCCAGAATAACCAAAATTTTTTTCGGTTGTTCCCAGAATCTCATGGATTATTTTTTCCGATTACTTGGATTTCTCCTTTTTCTCTGAAAATTCCGTTCTCGTTCTTGCTGTTGAGGTTTCTGCATTTCTCGAATGGGTTTGATTTCTTCTATCTCACCGATGTGAAATTCCTTTACACCCATTTCCTCTAATTGCACATATACACATTCTCTTAACGGTGCCAGGTCCCTGATCTTGCCTGAACCTAGGGGAGTCATGACATTCTTGTTTCGCTTAGGCATGTTTTTTAATGCTTCAACATACTGACAGTGTTCATATCCTAAACAGCATCGCAAACGATCGCACATTCCCGTAATATCGGCCGGGGTTAGAGAAATCCCTTGCGTTTTTGCCATACGAATGGAAATTGATTCAAATTGTTTTAGGAACTTTGAACAACACCTTTTCGGTAAACCACAAGCTCCCATGCCACCATAATACTTTGCCACATCGCGAGGTCCAATCTTGTGAAAATCAATTCGGATATTCGGAAACCTTTTATTCAGATTCTTCTTTACTTGATTAATATTGGGCATCTCTTCTGCTTCACAGGCAACTAAAAAAGAAAGGATTTTCTCATCAAAACTAAATTCAGCGGATACGGCTTTTAAATTATTTAATTTTTGGTTTCTTATTTGCTCGCGACACTCTTGCAAAGCTGAATCAGATTTTCGATCCAATTCTTCTTTCTTTTTCATATCGTCTACTGTCGCAAGACGGTCAACCGATTTGTAACTAGCGTTCTTAAGAAGTTCGGGATCGTTGATAATTTCAACCAGTTCACCCAATTGCCAACCGCGGCTTGTCTCTACAACAACAAAATCACCTGCCTTGGTATCATTAAGTTTGGACGCATCAAAATAATAGTTTTTTCCTATTTTTGAGAATCGTATTCCGACAATAACCGGAAGTTTTTCTTCGGACACATCGACCATCTCAATCCTTCAAATTATTCATAGATATAAAGGAAGCAACTTCACAAGCAATATCAACAATTTTTTTTGCAGGCGTAGATTCTGATCGGCTAACCACAATTGGCTCTCCTGTATCCCCTACTTTCCGTATTTCCGGATCCAGCGGAATGCGACCTAAAAATGCTAACCCATACGCATTTGCCATCGCCTCACCTCCTCCTTCCCCAAACACATCTATGGTTGACCCATCAGGAAGCACCATTGAAGCCATGTTTTCTATTACACCCGCGATTGGTATATTTAATTTTCTAAACATCTCAATGCCACGGCTAGCATCCTCCAAGGATACTCGCTGGGGCATGGTAACGATAATCCCGCAAGTTACAGGAATATTCTGTGCCAGACTCAGCTGCACATCGCCTGTTCCAGGTGGCAAATCTACGACCAAGTAATCCAACTCACCCCAATCCACATCTACCAAAAATTGTTTTATAGTGGAATGCAGAAGTGGTCCTCTCCAGATTAATGGCTGTCCTTGTTTTACTAGAAAACCGATTGATACCACTTTCACTTGATGTTTTTGCGCTGGAATTATTTTATTATTCTGTGGTTTTGGGAGTTGATCTAATCCCATCATGGTTGGTACATTCGGACCATAAATATCTGCATCCATGATCCCTACCTGTGCACCCTTTTGTGCAAGTGCAATAGCTAAATTTACAGCAACTGTGGATTTACCCACCCCGCCTTTACCAGAAGCCACAGCAATGATGTTTTTTATGGACGAATTGATTTTTTCTGGTATTTGTTGATTCTGCGGAACTTTTGCGCTGATTTTTATTTGCAAACCTTTTATACCTTCTTCACCTTCAAAAGCTTTCCGTACATCAGATTCAATTTTATTTTTTAGAGGACAGGCAGGTGTAGTAAGCATAATTGTGAATTTCACTAAACCCTGTTCCACTTCCAGCTCTTGGATCATATTCAGTGATACTAGGTCCTTGTGAAGTTCTGGATCCAACACAGTTCCCAGGATTTGTAATGCTCTTTCTCGCGTGATCCATTCGTCCATATTATCCTCTGTATTGCTTTTATTTCGAAAGTTATTCTAACACACTGCTTTAATTAACAATTTTGATGGTGCTTTTGTTATAATTTTAAAGTTTTATATCAAAAAGCTTTAGGAGCATATCAATGAAAAAGGTGCTTGTCGCTTATGCCACATGGACTGGAGCAACCCACGAAGTCGCGACAAAAATTGCGGAAGTTCTGAAACACCACAAAATGCAGGCTGATGTAACATCCGCTGACCAGGTTAGGTCCATTGAGGAATACCATGCAATTCTATTAGGCACTTCTATCCACGCTGGCCAAACAGCAAAAGCTTTTAGACAATTCCTTAAGAGATTTCATCACAATTTGAGCAATAAGCCATTGGGTATTTTTGTAGTCTGTGGAAATATGATGGAGGATACTGAAAAGAATCAAGCTGAAACTATGGAATGGCTGCAGCATAGCACAGAAAAATATCCGAAGTTAAAACCAGTTTCTCTCGGCTTTTTTGGAGGTGCTTTGATCACTGAGGGTGATGATTTCAACAATCTCAATTTCCTTATCCGTAAGATTATCCTCTCCATGCGTGAGAGTTGGATAAAAGAATACGGTAAAACAGATTTCCGTGATTGGCAAAAAATTTTCACATGGACTTAAGATGTAGTAAAAAAGTTATAAAACTAAACTTGAAAAACAATAAAAAGACTCTATTTTTTTTCACAGCATTAATTCTGATAGCTATCCTAGGAGGTTTTTTTCTTTCAAAATCTCTTGCTTGGGGCCCATGGGCTTTCAGCGATTCTGCTGCATATGTAGGAGCTGCCAGAAATTTTAGCAGTGGCAAGGGTTTTACGATTACGAACGCCAACCTCAGTTTGACGCACTTGACCGAGTTTCCCCCTGGTTATTCTCTATTCTTAAGTTTCTTTCTTGGATTAGAAAACGATATTAACACTTTGATTCGTTGGATCAATATTTGCTTGTTTGCACTCTTTCTTTTTCTTTTTGGCACTTTAATTTTTTCGGTAACACAAAACCATTTTCTTGCATTGATTGGAATGCTTTTTTGTCTATATTCACCTGTTTTACTTGAGGTTTTTTCAGGTGTGATCTCCGAAACCCTTTTTTTCCCTTTCTTAATCGGGATATTTTTCCTTTTTTTTAAATACATCCAAGAAAAAAAAGCTATCCATTTAGTACTCTTTACGCTTCTTTCAAGCATATTACCCATAATTCGTTATGCCGGATTGCTTTTCGTGTTCGTGTTTGGTCTTGCCTTAGTGTTATGCGATCACTCAAATTTAAAAATCAGATTAAGAAATATTTTTTCATTTTTCACCATAACGCTTGCCCCAATCGGAATTTGGATACTGAAACTGTATTGCATGTTTTTGGAAATCGGGGGAAAGAATTTTCGCTTTGATCCTGAATTAATAAACAGACTTATCAATAGCGTGAAATCCGAATTTGTGGTTATGTCTGCATGGCTGCCCTATCAAGATGTTCTCTCTAATTTAGAGCTTGTTCAGTATTATTCCGTTGGAATATTTTGTTTATTCCTATTATTGGTTCTCTGGATCGTATTTCGTCTCATCAAGAACCGAAAGCAACTAAATCCAAATGAAATTTTCTTTCTCCTTTCATTGTTCACGATTTGTGCATACGTCGTGTTTATTGCATTTACGCACAGCATAACCGTTCCACAAATTGATATCATTGATCGTATGTTAGCTCCACTCTATCCTTTGTTCATTTCTCTCTTGATCTCAGGTTTATCTCTGCATGCATACCATTCTCACAAATATCTCTATTTCATTTTTTTTGTGATCTCTTTTTTGTCTCTACGCTTTACTGCATACAAATCGCGCCAATATGTCTACAATTTGCAACATAACGGACATGGATACAGCGCGCGCCAATTCCAACAATCAGAGATCATTCATCAAATTAAGGGATTGCCAAAGGAACGGAATATGATTTCAAATTCAGCAGGATTTGTGCTATATTATGAAAATCGTCTACCTCTGCAGATCAACCAATTCGCCAATCGCACTTATGGAACAAAGGATGGGTATGGCGAAAGGACATTTCGCGATAAGGGAGCTTATTTAATTCTGCTCTACCCAGATTTTTTCAATTATTACGGCGATCAAGCCGAGCATCTTTTATCTACCATTACCTCTGGATTAGATATTTATTATCAGGATGATGTTGGAGGCATCTATATCTATCCAAAGGTTGATGCTATTCCACAGTGACCGATTTTGCTAAATTGCGTGGTTGATCAACATCCAAACCCCTCATTGCCGCAATATGATATGCAAAGATCTGTAATGGAATGACGCTCAAGATTGGATTGATTCTCCAACCTGCTGCAGGTATCCAAAGGACATCATCCGCCAAATTTTCTGCAGTTTCATCCCCATCGGTAGCGACAATAATAATCTTTCCACCACGTGCTTTTGCCTGCTCAACCTGACTGATCATTTTTTCATACCATTGATCTTTTGGCATAATAGCCAGAACAGGCATGCTCTTATCTATTAATGCGATAGGACCATGTTTCATCTCTCCCGCTGGATACGCTTCTGCGTGGATATATGAGATTTCCTTCAATTTCAAAGCACCCTCATAAGCAATCGGCATATTAATTCCGCGTCCTAAATAAAGGATATGTTCAATATCCTTATATTCTTCAGCTACCTGCCTGATTTGTTCTTCGCGGTTTAGACATGTGCCAACCAGATCGGGAACCTTGCTTATTTCCATGATATGTTCCCAGCGCTCTTTCTCATTCAATAAACCTTTTTTTTCAGCCAGGAGTACTGCTAAAATATAAAGGTCAACAAGGGGCGCAGTGAAAGCTTTGGTTGAAGCTACTCCAATCTCTGGTCCAGCTTGCATGGAAATGAAACCATCTGCTAAACGCATCGCTTGCGATCCTATCGCGTTGACGATTGACCAGATACACGCACCTTTTTTGCGTGCCTCTTCCATTGCCGCTAAAGTGTCTGCAGTTTCACCTGATTGGCTTATTGCCAATACAATCTCTTTCTCACTAATCAAAGCATCCCTATATCGGAATTCCGAGGCAATATCCACCTCCACTGGAATTTTGGCAATGCTTTCAATTAAGTACTTCCCAACTTGCCCGGCATGCGCTGCTGTACCACAAGCAATGATTTTTATTCCCTGCAGATTTTCAACATCAGTATTCTCAATTTTTAAACTAGGTATTCTGATCGTATTTTTCCCAAAATCAATCCTGCCTGCTAGAGTCTCAGTTAGTGAACGTACCTGTTCATGTATTTCCTTTTGCATAAAATGACGATAATTCCCCTTCACTGCAGCTATTGGATCTAAGTTGACAGTCTCTATCCGATAATCTATCGTCTCACCATTTAAAGTCTCAATTTCCAGGGACTCTTTTGTAAGGATTCCAATTTGATGTGAATCCAAGAAAACCATCTGGCGGGTATGCTTCAGAATTGCTGGAATATCGGAGGCAATGAAATTTTCACCCTCTCCGATACCAATTACAACGCCACCGGCATTTCCGATGCGTGCAGATATTATTCTTTCTGGTTCTTGGGTTGATAGAACCACAATACCATGCGCCCCACGAATCCTTTTTAATGTATTTCGCACGGCTTCCAGTAGATTGTACCCTTGAGATAAATTGATCTCGATTAAATGCACGATCGTTTCAGTATCGGTATCAGAATTAAACTTGATGCCTTCATCAGATAATTCGTCTCGCAATTCTAGGTAGTTCTCAACAATGCCATTATGAACAATTACGACCTGACCGTTGTATCCCACATGCGGGTGAGAATTTTTTTCATTCGGTTCTCCATGCGTAGCCCAGCGTGTATGCCCGATTCCAGGACTGCCTATTAATGGCTTTTGTTTGATGAGTGTTTCTAAATGAGAAATTTTTCCTGAATCTCGCCGAATCTCTATTCTTCCACAATTTAGCACTGCAATCCCCGCAGAATCATAACCGCGATATTCCAGAGTTTTCAATCCCTCTAATATAATGCTTGTTGCATCCCGATCACCTATATAACCAACAATACCGCACATGCAAACCTCCAAAGATTTTTTGGCATACACGACCTTACTTACCGGTTTATCTAACGGTAAGTAAAAACCTATGCAGTTGTGAATTGGTCAGGGATTTTTTTCCTGGAGGGCATCCGCCGATCTATCGATTTTCCCGGTCAGTAATCCGGTTAACTTCACTTCGCAGTGAAAAACCCTCTCCTCGTCAGTTTGATTGCAATCAAACTCAGGCGCTACCAATTCTTTTCAATTGAAGTGATTATACTCGAATTCCTTTTTGCTTGACACAATCCGATTTGATTCATAGAATTAAAATAATCAAATAAACTCTGGGAAGAGACCGGTTTTGCCGGCACCGAAGGGGCAAATCCATCAATGCTTTGGATGAATCTCTCAGGTAAAAGGACCCGGGTTTTTGTAACCCTGGAAATGTCTCATGACTCCGAAGGGGCAAGCCCGAAGCGGGTGAAACTCTCAGGTAAACGACAGGGCAGGCAGAGGATTTTGCCTGCCTAAATTTATTTAAACCAAAATAAGGAGTAATGATGAAAACACCGCAGGAATTGAAATATGAAAAAACTGATGAATGGGTGAAAGTTGACGGGAATATCGCAACGATCGGTATCTCGGATTATGCACAGGATCAGCTTTCTGATATTGTTTTTATTGAATTCAATCTTGAAACGGATAATCAAGTAAAGAAGGGAGATGCGTTGGCGACAATTGAATCGGTTAAGGCAGCTGCAGATGTCAACGCTCCCATCAGCGGCAAGATCCTTGAAGTAAATGAAGGATTATCAGATATTCCAGAGACAATCAATTCAGATCCGTACGAAAAAGGGTGGCTTTATAAAGTTGAGATAAGTGATCCATCTGAATTGGATACTCTTATGGATGCTACTGCATATATTCAATTTTGCGAAGGAAGACACTAATGTTTATTCCGCATACTGACGCAGAACGTCAGGAAATGCTGAACACGATCGGAAAGACTAACATTTCTGAACTATTCAAGGACATCCCACAAGAATTTCGATATCCAAAAATTGATCTTCCTTTGCGAATAACAGAAATGGAGGCATTACAGCAGTTCAGTGATCTGGCTGACGCAAATAATACTTGCGATGAAATGATCTGTTTTTTGGGAGCGGGAGCATATAACCATTATGTTCCTGCAGCGGTTGATTTTATTTTACATCGAGGTGATTTTTTTACCGCATACACGCCTTATCAACCAGAAATATCTCAAGGTACTTTACAAGCAATTTTTGAATTTCAGAGTTTGATCGCGGCATTGACTGGCATGGAGATCAGCAATGCATCACATTATGATGGAGCTACCGCAGCTGCAGAAGTGTGCATTTCTGCATATCATCACTACAAATCCAAACGGGCAAAATTCATATTATCTCCTGCACTCAATCCGCAATACCGCTCGACAATTCAGACATATTTGGGATTATTATCAGAAACAGAAATTTCTACGCCAGATGATATAAAACAGTATTCCAATCCCAAAAATCTAACAACACTATTGGATGATCAGACTGCTTTGGTTCTTGTCCAATATCCGGATTTTTTCGGCAATGTATATGATCTTGGAGAACTTTCCCGGGCTGTCCATGCTCAAGGCGGCCTCTTAGCAGTATCTGCCAATCCGATCGCGCTGGGTTTACTCAGACCGCCTTCTGATTTTGGTGTTGATTTTGTGATCGGAGAAGGGCAACCCCTTGGCCTTCCATTAAATTACGGCGGTCCTTATCTTGGATTCTTTGCCACGCGCAAAGAACTTGTGCGCAGAGTATCCGGTCGAATTGTTGGAGAAACTGTGGATATACAAGGAAGGCGCGGTTACGTTCTAACCTTGACAGCCCGCGAGCAACACATTCGTCGAGAAAAAGCGACTTCCAACATATGCACAAATCAGGGACTGATGGCGCTTGCTGCAACGATCTACATGAGTCTTTTAGGAAAGAGTGGTTTTAGAAAAGTATCAGAACTCTGTTATCACAAAGCACATTACGCCGCTGATCGCATTGCACAAGTAGAAGGTTTTCATCTTCTCAACCAGGTTCCATTTTTTAACGAATTTGTCATTGAATGTCCATCGAGTGCTACAGCAATTAACCACTTTCTTTTAGAAAATGGTGTAATAGGCGGGTATGACCTGCAAAACGTGTATCCATCCCTTAAAAATCAGATGTTAGTTGCTGTGACAGAGAAGAATACTTTGGAAGAAATTGAAATACTTGCTAACCTGTTGAGTGAGGTGGAGCATGCTTGAACCCACGATCTTTGAATTATCTTCTCCAGGCAGGAAAGGATTTGATTTCCCCCAAGCAGATGTGCCCGAAGCAGAATTTCCCAAAGACTTCCTTCGCCAAGATCTTCTTTTTCCAGAGCTCTCTGAATTGGATGTTGTGCGACATTTCACACATCTATCGAAATTGAATTATTCAATTGATCAAGGATTCTACCCTCTGGGTTCCTGTACGATGAAATATAATCCTCGCATTAATGAAATCTTGGCACGTTTGAAAGGTTTCACCCAAACTCATCCTTTGCAGCCTATTGAGACGGTGCAGGGTAATTTGGCCATCATGTACCTATTACAGGAAGCTCTAAAGGAAATCACTGGGCTGCAAGCAGTTACCCTGCAGCCTGCTGCCGGTGCTCATGGAGAATTGGTTGGCAGCTTGATCATTCGTGCATATCATCAGTCACGAGAAGATTCGAAACGTACCCAAATTCTAATACCCGATTCTGCACATGGCACCAATCCAGCAACTTCTAGTATGGCTGGTTTCAATCCAGTCAATATTACTTCTGATCCAAAGGGGAATCTAGATTTACATCAACTGCGCGAGCTTTGTAATGAAACCACAGCTGGTTTAATGTTCACCAACCCAAATACATTGGGGCTATTCGACGAGCATGTTCTGGAAGTTAACGAAATTGTACATCAAGCTGGCGGGCTTGTCTATGGTGATGGAGCAAATCTGAATGCCTTGCTTGGAATTGTGCGACCTGGAGACCTTGGCTTTGACATTTTACACTTCAATCTGCACAAAACCTTCTCCACTCCGCATGGAGGTGGAGGGCCCGGATCTGGACCAGTTGCCGTAGTCAACTCATTAGCTGATTTTCTACCAGATCCAATAGTGGGAGTTATCGAAGAAGGGACCGAAGAAGTGCCACCGCTATATGGATTTATCCACCCTACCCACTCCATCGGACGCATCAAGTCCTTTCATGGACACTTTAGCATCTTTATCCGAGCATTAGCATACATTCTGATGCATGGCTCACAAGGGTTGCGTTCTGTTGCAGAACATGCGGTTCTAAATGCAAATTACCTTATGACATTGCTCAAAGAGCAATATACCCTACCTTACACTAGAGATTGCATGCATGAATTTGTCCTAGAAGGAATTTGGAAGGATGCTCCTGGAATTCATGCATTGGATATTGCGAAGAGATTAATGGATTATGGCTTCCACCCTCCAACAAATTATTTCCCTCTGATTGTGAATGAAGCTTTAATGATCGAACCCACGGAAACTGAGAGCAAACAAACGCTGGATGCTTTTATAGCGGCTATGCGAAAGATCGCTGAAGAAGCTCATCAGCAACCAGAGCTACTGCATGAAGCCCCGCATAATGCTGCAATCGGTCGTTTGGATGAGGTTAAAGCAGCAAAAGACCTGGTACTTTGTTGCAGGATACCTAAAAACAAGTAGAAAGATAAAAGGCACTACAATTCTATAGTGCTCTTTTTTTATATATCAATCATCTAAATTTTCAAATTTACGCTTTCTGAAGAAATTTTTCTATTTTTTCTAAAGCTTTACGCAATCCTTGCGCATCTTTTCCTCCCGCCTGAGCTAAATGAGGTCGCCCGCCTCCACTTCCCCCGATTTGGTTAGATATTTTTTTCGCCAGATCACCAGCATTCAAACCCTGTTTTACGAGATAATCTGTTATTGCAACAATGATCTGTACAGTGGCATTTTCCGTTTTTTCATCAGTTACAGATGCAAACACAGCAATACCATTGGAAAATTCCTGTCGAAATTTATCAGCTAAGGTTCTTAGGATTTCTATATCACAATCAGATAATATCAACCTCATTAAATCCATTTCTGATACTTTTATCATTTCGGTCTTTGCTTTTTGGTAGGATTGCATTGCGAATTGCGCTTTTATTTCAAAGATTTTTTTAGATAATTCCTCAATTTTCTGTATGTTTTTTTTAGATACCTGTTCAATCTCATCAGGATTGCATTGAAGCACTTGGGCTGTTTCCTGAACTTGTCTCCTTTGTTCTTGGATAAATTGGTATGCTTTCCTACCGGTGATTGCTTCTATGCGGCGAATTCCCGCTGCAACACTGCCCTCGCTGATAATAATAAAAGTACCAATTTCCGCCGTCTCGTTTACATGTGTTCCCCCACAAAGTTCATATGAAAAACGGGATTCTGCCCCAATAGAAATCGTGCGTACGTCTTCGGCATACTTTTCGCCAAATAATGCTGTCGCTCCCTCCTCCAAAGCTTGGTTTAGTTTCTTTTGCTCGATATTCAGCGGATTGTTTTCGAAAATGCGCTGGTTCACACCATTTTCAATTTGAGCCAATTCTTGCTGAGTTACTGCTTTGGAATGGGTAAAATCGAAGCGCAACCGATCGGGAGCAACCATAGAACCTGCTTGGCGTACATGATTTCCTAAAATTTTGCGCAGTTCAGCATGCAGGAGATGTGTGGCTGTGTGATTGCGCATGATGTCCTGTCTACGCTGCCAATCAACCTGTGCCTTAACAGCATTGCCCACACACAATTCGCCGCTTACCATTTTTCCGACATGCACTATCATTCCAGCAGCAGGTTTTAAGGTATGGCTGACTTCAAATACACCTTCTCCATTAATTCTAGCAATCGTGCCACTATCCGATACTTGTCCACCGGATTCAATATAAAAACCAGTCTTTTCAATAATGACCTGACCTTCTTGTCCTGCTGAAATATTTTCTGATAATTCCAATCCTTTAATTATTGCCAGAACTTTTGTTTCTATGGTGGGGGAAGAATAAGGATCATATATAACACCAGACTCAGAGATCTCACCTTTTTTATATAAATCATTATGAACTTGATGATAGAATTCCGCATTCTCCCCGCCTAATGCTCCAAATTCTCTACCTGCTCCAGAATTGACACGATGGGACTCCATTGCTTGATAGAAACCCTGCTGATCTACTTCCAATCCCCGTTCGCGTAAGACATCACGGGTAATTTCCAATGGCAATCCATGTGTGGCATATAAATCAAAAGCTTTGGAACCGTCAAGTTTCTTTTTACGCATTAATTGGATTTCTTCTTCTAAATGTGCCAAACCACTTTCAACTGTGCTCTGGAAGCGTTGTTCTTCCTGGGTAAGATTATTCAGTATTATTTCTCGATTTGTTTTAAGTTCAGGATACGCCTCCCCGTAGATTTCAATGACTTTCTCTCCAACTTCTGACATGAAGGGCTCAGCTAAGCCTAATTTTGATCCGAACCTCGCTGCCCGTCTTATGATCATCCGGGTTATGTAATTTCTTCCGATATTCCCCGGTACGACACCATCAGCAATGAGAAACACAGCTGCCCGAGCATGATCAGCTATAACGCGATAGGGCGTAAAATTCTTTTCCATTTCTTCTGATGTTTGTTTGCATAAAGTCATAACAACTTTGATCAAAGGCATTAGAAGATCTGTTTTGTAATTTGAATCCACATGCTGTAGAACTGAGGCAATGCGCTCGAAACCCATTCCTGTGTCCACATGACAAGTAGGTAATTTTTCAAGCTGGTTGGGGCTCAAGCGGTTATACTGAATAAAAACCAAATTCCATAATTCTAAAAATCTATGGCAATCGCTGTTGACACCACAATGATGTTTGGGGTCATTAGCTTTTTCACAAAATTCCTGACCACGGTCATAGTGGATTTCGCTGCATGGACCGCATGGTCCGGTATCAGCCATTTCCCAAAAATTATCTTTCCTGCCAAAGAATAATATATGATCAGGATCCAATCCATTCTGAAGTCGCCAGTTTTTAGCTGCCTCTTCATCAGATGCGATCTCATCCTTTTCATCCTTAAAACAAGTAACCCACAATCTCGTTTTATCCAAACCCCAAACCTCAGTTAGTAGCTCCCATGCCCAGGTTATAGCTTCTTTTTTATAGTAATCACCAAAAGACCAATTGCCAAGCATTTCAAAGAATGTGTGATGATAATCGTCTCGCCCAACATCCTCCAGATCATTGTGTTTTCCTGCTACTCGCATGCATTTTTGAGAATTTACCGCTCGTGAATAAGGACGTTTATCTGTCCCCAAAAAGATATCTTTAAATTGCACCATGCCCGCATTGGTGAACAGTAAGGTCTGATCTCCACCTGGAACCAAAGATGCAGAAGGGACAAATTTATGATCTTTGCGGATGAAAAAATCAATGAACTCTTTGCGTATCTGATTTCCGCTTAAATTATTTTCCATTAATTCCTCAAAATTGTTAAGATTGAAACGTGATTATAAATGATTCAAAGCAAGAGGTTTATTGATAAATCACTATCGTGAGACAGCAAGTTTGACAATTTTGCCGTTTTCATCTATTGTAACGCGCGCAAATTGTTCATGAACCTGGCGAGCAACTTTTGTTTTTTGGCTGACCATGACTTGAGTGCGTGTTGCATAACTACTAGTTGCATCATTGCCTTTAGATTCAAGATTTGAATGAATCACTTTATTCACTCTTATTTGGTGCTCTCGGATTCTCATTTCCGCATTCTTCAATCCCGGCATATAGGCTGAAAGCATTTCGTGCAAGCTAGAGGATACTTCTTTAGTTAATCTAGAATTATTGATTAGAGAACCATCCCGGTCATTTATTGCTTCAACCTCCATCTGATGACCGTCACGCGAACTTTCCTTATTAAAATAGATATTCGGTTCTAATTGCCCCAGCGGATCTCCATATAGGACAAATGAAAGCAGTGTTTTTTGATCTTCTCCATCGAGATATCCTTGACGCTGAGTCATTACATTTATGAGGCCAATTTTCGCCTGCATATAAGCTTCACCGAATGAATATCCATCTTTGGTATATTTCCATATGATAAAACTCAGTAAATCAGCTCCGATCAAAGGAGTATAGACCGAACCATAGGAAATACCAGTGGATGCAACCAATCCTTGACTGCCAATTGAAATTAACTTTAAAGCCATGCTTGTATCAATCGTCTTGTCAATAATATATCCTCCGTAACAAGCTTCAGTAACAATCAAGTCAATATTGTTTTTGACAGCTGGTATCTTAGAGGCATTGATCGCAACCGGGAAATCCGGAACTTGCGCCCCTTCGCTAAAATCCTTCTGGCCATACCATTCCGGCGTATTGGGCAATCCATGTAGATTAAAATAACCGCATTTTGCTTTTAAAAGATTATCAATATCAATTGTATCCACATCAAATTCAGGGGATACTCGTAGTTCAGAACCATTTCCAATGGGTCGAAATGCAGCCAGCGAAGAGCGGCGCCATACAGCTGCCGTATATCCAAAATCACTTGGCTTTGAGAATATATCCTTAATAGGATTGCCCGATCCTATTCTGCCGGTTAATAAATAAATTGCTCGGTTCAATAGAGAGGATCGTTGTTGTGATGTTCTATGAAATTCAATAATGTGACGCAACTGATCTAGAATGAGACCAGGATCATTCCCTTTTTCGCCTGGCAGGCGTCCCACAGGCCATTCGGGTAGAAGATAATTTCCACTTGAGGTTGAATAAGGATTATCTGAAAGGACATCTTCATCACTATCATCAGTTGGATTTGGCAATCGATGAAATGGCACAATTTCATGGCAACCCACAATCAGAACTGCTCCGATCATCATGGATTTTTCTTTTAACGCTTTATCTAAATCCATCAAGGATAGCTTTATCTTCCAAGGATCGATTGTGTTTATATTTGTCAGGTGATAGTGATCAGTATAGCTGAAATCATCAGGCAAGTAGACCAAGGCGCCCCATTTGGTTTTTTGTTGAATAATCCCCGCCAATTCTTCCATCTTCTGAATGATGACTTCACCGGTTCTCGCGCCGTACTTAGTATCCAAACCCAGACGCGTACTTAGAATGACGTAAACTGGCAAGTTTTGTTTTTTAGAGGACGTCTCGCTTTTATTTTTCCAATCCTTTTGTATTACAGAATCTGATTCTCGAGAAAGGGATTCTGATGCTTTCCCTTGTTCGATTTGCTGTTTCCCTGCAGGCAACCTATTCCAATTTAATGCCACGGAAAGGTTGGAGGGGATTGGATTTTTAAAGTCGATGAATTGTTCCTTTGGCCAGAGAGAAGAAAAATCATGCTTATTTCCCCACAGTCTTATCGCAACTATACCTGCGGGATCTTTCGCAGCACAATTGTGGAGTAATGACACAGCCTCTGCTTCATTTCCGCAACTAAATAATGCTTTTGCCCGCCATAGGTCAACTTGCAGGCAATTTGGCCATCTTTTGTGATAGATTTCTGTTAATTGAAGTAACGTTTGACTTTCATCAACCAAACTGGATAAGCGGCAATGTTGCACAACTGCCAATAAGTTTTGCTGCTCGTTTGCGATAATGCTGCGCAAAAGCCTTTCGGAATGGGCATACTCTTTTTTCCGAATCCCTTGCCTTACAGCACGTAGAGTAACAGCCCATGGATATATATCGCTAATGTCAATTGCTCGACCTGATAACACATATATTGCAGAACTGATCGCTTTCTTATCAACACTTGCTTCTAATTTTAGGAAGAGTTCATATGGATTTAGAAATTCGGGATCAGAGATGAATAATTCCTCAAGAATTCGGGCAGCTTCTTTGTCATTAAATTTAAGGTGCTGAAGACGTGCAACATTATATCGGCACTCGATGTCAGTAGGATACTTATTCTGCCAGGCATCCAATATATCAAGGAGAAAGTTGAATTCGCCAGTCTTAAAACCTGCTTGTAGAATTCTATTTAATTCCTCACGGTTGATCCTGATACTATTCATGATCTATTTAAATTCAGTACCTGATTCCTGATTCTAATCTGATGACTTGCTTGATTGGTATTCACATTTTCGATCATAGATAGGATTCTTTTAATTTGTTCATCCCTTGGTTGTTTTTTGTGTGCCTGTCTTAGGTATAATTCGGCTTCATGATAATTCCCTTGTTGATAATATAACAAACCCAATGAGCTTTGCAGATTAAATGATTGAGGATTCATTTTTATACCTCCCAAAAGGATTGTTTCAGCTTGGGCGTAATCTCTTCTAGTTTGGTAAATCTTTGATAATTCAATGTATATATTTGGTTCAAGTGGATCTAATTGAATAGCTTTTATCAATAAATCAACCGATTTATCTAAATCACCATTTTGCTTTGAAATGCTTGCCATTATTCTCAGCGGCAATGAAAGGTTCGGATTTTCTAAGAGGACTTTTTCAGCAAACTCTTCTGCTCGTATTACATTACCTATTTTTAAAGAATACTTTGCGATTTCCAGGTTAATTGAAATGTTTCCATTTCCCTTCCTCTCTTCATCAAGGTATTCTAAAGCCGTTTCAACATTTATATTTTCCGACAGCAAAGAGGCTTTTTCTATTACAAGATCCTCACTGTTTAGTTTTTTGCCCTGCATAAGTGAATTTAATAAATCCAAAGCGGCTTTTGCTCCCTTAATCTTCTTTACTATTCTCTCTTTTTGTAGGATAACCTGTTCATCACTTGGATGAAGCCGTAGAGCAGCATTGATGATTCCTTCTGCTTTTGGCAGATTATCAATTTTTTCCGCAACTTGGCTCATCAAAATAAATGCTTGAGGTTCCAAAGGTTGGTAATGTCTCGCCTGTTCCAAATAATGGACAGCTTTTTGGAACTTACCTGCTTTGATATACATCTCGCTGAGCATGATCAGTATAGGATAGTCATTTTCATTCCCTTTTATTTTTTTCTCCCAGAAAGCAATACTGTTCGGATTGCCAGCCTGCAAATGCAACTCCTCAATGCGCGAATTTACGAGATCCTCATCTTGTATTTCTTTTGCTTTGCGAAAATGTTCCAAAGCATTCATTATTTTATTTTGCGATTTACTCAAATCTCCGGCGAGAATTTGCCATTGGTATTCGTCCGGCCAAGCTGCTAAAGCTAGGTTAATTGCTGCATAGGCATCTTCAAATTGACCAAGCTTCTGATGTAAATATGCCAGACAAGCATAATGCTGTGGTAGCGCGAGGGTCTCCTGCATTAATTCAGTCAACTGGCAAATAGCATTCTTAGGTTCTTTATCCATTTCTAAAATTACCATAACGAGTTTGGTCTCAGCAGTACGAGTACTGTTTTCCGTGGAGATTTGTGCGAAATTTCTGCCATCCAATTTGTATTGAGCAATCAACTTTGCAGTCTGTGGGAGTCCAGAGGTTTCCGCTGATAGTATTCTACGCAGGGATACTTCATCTTCGGTCATGAAAACATCAATGCAATCCAATAACACATCCAGAGAATTAGCCCCTATATCTTTTTCTTTGTAAAAATCTCGAATGTTTTTCAATAATTCTTGGCTATCCTCAGGAATTTCAATCAAATGATTTAATACATTCAATCTCTTGTTGATCCAGTTTTCAAATACTTGTTGGTTAAAGCAAATCAAGAAGGATTTAATTAATATTTGTGTAAAGCCAAATCTCTCAAGCAGGTTTTTACAAATCAAGCTGGCTTTATGATACTGACCAAGTTCCATCGCCAACTCTGCTTTCCATAAAACATTCTGTTCAGCAAGAGAATTGCCAGCTTGGGAAAAAACCTGTTTGTCCTCAAACATCTCATCAAAGAATCGCATGGCTTCTTGTTTATTTCCATTGCGGATAAACATTCTTGCCTGTAAAGCCCTCACCCGTGCAGATTCAGGATAGCGCTTGATCAAATCGGATAATAGATTCGCCGCCAAAACCTCTTGCCCGGAATTTAATGCGACTTCTGCCCAAATACATGCCTCAGCTCCTAGTGAATTGCTTTCTGGAATTCTATCTAGAAGGTAATTCATAAGATCTAAATCTCCTAGTAGATATGCTAATTCTAGAGCAATACTTTTCACGAATGGGTTATCTGGTTGGATGCTGATGCCTTTATTTGCATATTCCAATGCACCTTGAATATTTTTTGTTGAAAGTTGAATTTCAACCGCGGTTTTAATCATCCACGTAAAGTCTTTTTGGATATCTCGCAAGAATCGCGGCATTTGCAACCATTTGGGAATATCCATATTCCAATCATTCTTAATTTGATTATTACTATCCAGGGTTGAATTAATGAATTTAAGGGTTTCTTTTGTTTGGTTATTCTTCAATGAGAGAGCAGCTTTGAAACCCTGGATTTGTGAATCGGTATCTTGAATGAGATTCAGTACATTCAATGCTTTCTGATAATCCTCGATCTGAGCAAATAATATCGCACCGCTGATTATTTCAATCGGTGAAATATCTCCTGGTGAGCTCAATGTATCCTCAACAAAACGTTTGGCTTCTTTTTCAAAACCTGCCCGAATTAATATCTGGGCGCAAATCAACTTTTCAATGCACCTTAACTTGTTTTCAGATTCCAACCTTAAAATCACCTCTATTCCCCACTGGACTTTGTTGTTTCTGATAAAAAGGTCAGCCAATCCTATCTGCATATTCTCATCTGCAGGATGATTATCAGCCAATTTTTTCATATACTCCAACCATTGAGGATATCCATTAAAGCTCTGGTTCAACTCCAACCAATCCTTAGCATGAAACGACATCTTATCTATCAGAATTCCTGCAATTTCTAAGGCTTCATCTACCAGATGCATTTTTAGAAAGGTTGATAAAAGATAGGAATATAGGAGTTTGTTTCCAGGTTGATACTTTATGGCTTCTTTAAAATTCACTAAAGCGAGATCAAACTGTTTGTTGAAATAACATAATTGCGCAATACCAGCAT
>CAYVJI010000029.1:0-20811 GCA_964451805.1 uncultured Pelolinea sp.
CAGCGCGCAGCTTGTTGGCGTTAAGGCTCTCCAAGGCCTCACTGATAATTTGGAGGATATTCATTTTTTCCTCCTTGATGCAACTTTGCCATCGTATAGTTGAATAATACGTTGTGTCTCAGCGGCAATTTTGGCATCGTGGGTCACCAGGATCAATGTTGTCTTGAAATCTCGATTGAGTTTTAACAGCAATTGCATGATCTCCTTGCCGGATTTTGAATCCAGGTTCCCTGTGGGCTCATCCGCCAGGATGATGGAAGGGTTGTTGATCAACGCCCGTGCGATCGCAACGCGCTGCTGCTGGCCGCCAGACAACTCGGTTGGTTTATGATCCAGGCGGTCACCTAAACCAACCGCCTCAAGTGCTTTCACCGCCCGTTCGCGCCGATTTTCTTTTACACCAGCGTAGCGCAGAGGCAATTCTGTATTGATCAGAGCGGTGGAGCGTGAGAGCAAGTTGAAATTTTGAAACACGAACCCTACTTTTCTGTTGCGTATGACCGCCAATTGGTCATCGGATAGGTCTGACACCAATTCTCCATCCAAATAGTACTCCCCTGCTGTTGGGCGATCCAGGCAGCCGATGATATTCATCAAGGTTGACTTGCCTGAACCAGAAGGACCCATGATAGCTACGATCTCGCCCTTTTCAATCTCTAAAGAAACGCCACACAGAGCATTCACCTGCACCTGTCCCATTTGATATACCTTGGTCAGGTCTCTGGCAACGATGGTGAGGTCCTTCTTAACCATAGCTTACCTCGTGAATGCGGGTTGCCCGCCGTTTGTAATGAATTCAAACGGCGGATTCAGCACAATCAAATCACCAGCTTGAAGATTCTCGGAAGTAATCTCGGTATGCGTATCGGATGAAGCTCCCACATCGATAGGAATCTCCTTCAGCGCACCATCCTTCAGAATGTACACGATCCTTTTGCCTTCTTTCAAACGGATGGCACGGGTTGGCAGCATCAATACATCCTTTACCTCGCTGACAATAATGTTGACAGCTGCGGTCATTCCCGGACGAACTTGCTCATCTGGTTCGATGATTTGCAGTGTAATGGTGAAATCGACTCCCTCGCCGGTATCATTGCCAATTGCAGCCACCTCTGTAACTTTCGCAGGGTAAGTTTTGGTGGGGATTGCATCAAACACCAATTCAGCATTTTGCCCAACCTTAATCCGGTTGATATCAACCTCGGAAATATCCACTTCCACAAATAATCGGCTGAGGTCATCGACGCGGAATCCCATATCACCGCTGGTGACCAAATCGCCTGGTTTCGGTTCAGCCTGGGTAATTGTCCCATCAAACGGAGCTTCCAGCCATCCCATAGACACAGTCGCTTCGGCTGCAGCCACCTTTGATTCCGCGGCGAGAATGTCATCCGCATTGGGTCCATTCTTCAATCGGTCCCATTCGCGCTGTGCATCCGCCAATTTAGCCACGGCAAGGTCGTAATCGGCGAAATCCTCCGCAACTTGCTGCCCATAAGCCTTACCCAGGATATAGTTCAATGTACGCAAGGCTTTATCACGAGCAAGCTGGTATTCATCCAATATCTTCTTCGCTTCCACGCGTTTGGGGTCATCAGCAGCCAAGCTGGTGAATTCTTCGTAGATTTTCTTTTGAATCTTCAACTCTTCTTCCGCAGCGATGAACTTATCACGCGCTTCATTGATACGGGTGTAATTGGCATTGTTGTAATTCCATTGGTTTCGGTCATCTTTAGCATCACGCAATTCACGTTCCGCCTGCAGTAAATCTGCATACGCTTCAGCGCTGGATGTATCGGAATTGATCAAATCCTCTAACGCGCGCTGCGCATCTACCAGATCAGCCTGCGCAAAAATCACTTCTTGCGGCAGTGTATTCTCAGCCAGTTTTGCCAAAACATCGCCTTTCGAAACCTGACCATTGATCTTTACATTCACTTCTTCCACTCGACCGGTCGTCTGCCACTCTAACTCGGCAGTTTGTTTGGCTTCAACAATTCCGGTAGCGCCTACAATAGCAATCAGGTCTCCTTTTTCAAGCTTGGCTGTTTGAAAGGATTGCTGCAATGATTCCTGGTTTTTATTAACAATAAAAAAATACAAAAATATTGCTGCGATTAAGACAACCACTGCAATCCAGCGCAGAGGTTTTTCTTTGAACCAAAAAAATGTTCTTCGAAAGAAATTTGCCTTTTCTTTTTGATCTTTCTTTTCTGTTGCTTTGGTCTGTGTTGCCTGATGAATGTTCTGTTTTTTTGCCATACTAACCTCTCATTTCTTCCATCTTTAATCTACGCAAAACAATGCAGAATGATTCCATTCTTGAGCATACTACCTTAAAATAAACATAGGTTCTTCAAGTGTTCTTGTGAAGAGACAAACACCCACGCCACGCAGCATTGGATACATTTCATACTGTGCTGTTTGTGTCCCTATACAATTAAAAATGCGCGAGAATGTCTTTACCAAAAGCCGAAGGCTTTATGATTCAAGATATTTGAAAATCTCCTTAACCACTTCTTCCAAGAGTACTTCGCAGGAAATATCCTTTGGCAACTTATCGCACTGGTTCATGATGATGGGACCATTGATGGTTGACATCACAATTGAAGCAGCCAACCGTTCATCGCGTCGAGCAAATTCACCTCTATCCATGCCAATTTTTAGCATCTTCGCGAGGCTTTGAAAGCTTTCTTCCAAGTGGTTAAAACGATTGCGCTTTCCATTCTGTTTATCACTGGGGTCCATCCAGAACAGGCGGAATATTTTAGGATGCTCTTCAGCCGTCTCAGCATATTCGCGCAATAACTCTTCCACTGCTTTTTTTGAGGATATTGTTGCTGCTTTTTCCAGCTTGCTGGCGAAATGATCGTTGATGCGCTTTTTTTCACGTTCCACCAATACTTTCATGATCTCTTCGCGATCTTTGAAATAGGTGTAGAAGACCATATGCGAAACGCCTACTTTTTCCGCGATCATGCGAATGCTGACCTTTTCAGGCGAAACCTCATCCAATAAAGAGATTACCGCATCCATCATAGAGTTACGCATGCGCTCAATTTTTTCGGGAGTATTTTTTGGTCTGGCCATCTTTTGATTCCTTATATTATTGTCTCGTATATTTTATACATCTTATTATAGCAAATAAGAGTATGGATTTTGTAATAAATTTGTTAATAATTCTTCCGATTTCTGCATGCGGCATGAAAAGTTATAATCTAACGCACTGTATGATGAAAAAAGTTTTTATAATCGTTAGGTCTATTCTTGCATTTAGCCTTGCCTTATATCTCTTATGCGCCAGTATTTGGCAGCCTTCCTCCCTGGCTGAAACCAACCGCGCATTTACCCGGCAGCACGAATTTGACTATGTGGCTTGGAGCTGGCAGGCATTTCAGCAAAAGGCTACTGCGCATGCCCTGGGATTTGTTCACTATTTATCGTTCGTCCAACAGAGAAAAATCATCTCGGAACACTTTCGCTTACTGCAGGAAAAAAATCAATTACAGCAATCCTTAGATTCCATATACTCCGACCCTCAAGTCACTGACCCTCAACAAGAGTCAGCATTGTTGCGTCAGCATCTCACTTCGATAGAAACCGCATTTTCGCAGAATGCATTACTAACCGAAGCGGTATTGCAGGATCAAATCTCGCACACTTTGGTAGATTTAGACTTGTCCAAATTCAGCCAATCCTTCCCACCGCTGCTGTACCGCGTCAGCGACCTTCCCAAAGAACTGATCATCTCTCCAAGGGAGATCATTAAAGGAGAAGCCAGCATATCCTTACAATCTGACTTGACAAATGAAGAAATCGTTCAGCTGGAAGAAAAAGTAGAAGCGAGCGGGATCTTTTCTGCTCTGGTTGTTTCTGTGGGCGGTGTGGGAACTTATCCCAGCATGGTAATCAATACCAGTGACCTGTCAAGCTTGATCGAGACAGTCGCGCACGAATGGATTCACAATTACCTCGCTTTCAAACCACTGGGGCTGCGATATTCTTCCTCTCCGCAGCTGCGCACAATGAACGAAACGACTGCCAGTTTGGCTGGAAAAGAAATTCGTCAGGCTGTATTGAAAAATTTTTATTCTGATCTTCTATATCCTGACAAAGAGTTAAACCGCATTTTTGAGATTGACTCTTGGTTTGCTCCCGCTCTTACAGAACCTGAATTTGATTTCCAACAGGAAATGCACGAGACGCGCATTCAAGTTGATGCATTGTTAGAAGCAGGGAAAATTGAAGAAGCTGAAGATTTTATGGAAGAACGGCGACAACTTTTTTGGGAAAATGGGTATCAAATCAGAAAGCTCAATCAAGCATATTTCGCATTCCATGGGGCTTATGCTGATCAACCCTATAGCGCCGCGGGAGAAGACCCGGTAGGGAAGGCAGTACGTTTGTTGCGCAACCGTTCAAGAAATCTCGCGGATTTCATTGATAGAATCAGTAGATTAACGAACGAAAAAGATTTATTTAATTTGGTTTATGCCTATTAAATTCATTCTAAAGATAGTCATCTGCAAAATCACCGCTGGTTGATTTATCGTCACTGGATAACGGAAGATTATTCTCAAGATCCTCTACAGTTTGCCCTTTTTCTAATCGTTCAATGACTTCATTGAACTCTCCACCCATGTCCTCACCAACTTGGTCACTCATTTTGCGCATCATTTTCCCCATCGCTGCCGGGTCTTTTTCAATTTGATCCATTTTGCGTGGATCTGACCAATCGTCCATTTCCTCAAGTCGGCTGCTTTCAGAGCGCGCCATCCGTACACGTTTGATATACCGTCTGATATCACTGGACCCGCAATGCGGACATTCAACGGTCTGCCTTCCATACTCAGTGAAGGAAAAACGTTTTACGAAATGATGTTGACATGCACAGCAGATATACTCGTAATCGGGCATTGCAGCTCCCAATGCAAAAAGGATTTCTATTATAATCATTTCAAAATATTTCTGAATGAGAAGCGATTTGAACAAAAATACGGTAGATTTCGATATTCTTAAAAAAGTCCCTCTGATGATCGTTATTTCAGGACCATCAGGTGTCGGTAAAGATTCTGTTCTCAGGGCATTAAAAAAAAGCAAGCTTCCCATTCAACATGTCATCACAGTGAATACGCGCGCCCCGCGCAAGGATGAACGCGAGGGTGTTGATTATTTCTTTGTTACCCGCGAAAAATTCAAAGCGATGATTGAGCGCCAGGAATTCATTGAATACTCGCATGTGTATGACGATTACAAAGGAGTGCCAAAGTCACAAATACGCAATGCTTTAGAGAGTGGCAGAGATGTACTCCTGCGCTTAGACGTTCAAGGGGCAGAAAAAATAAAAAAACTCTACCCGCAGGCTATTCTTATCTTTCTACTCCCTCCCAGCCAGGAGGATTGGTACAAACGTCTGGGAGGAAGGAGATTGAGTCATGAAAAAGACCTGGACAAGCGCATTGCGACCGTTCAGGAGGAGTTGAAGAAAGCGTTGAATTTTGACTATTTGGTTGTCAATGAACAAAACCAATTAGATAGAACTGTGTCTTTGATCGAAACCATCATCACTGCCGAGCACCATCGCACAAATCCTCAAAAGATCACACTCTGATCCTCTGCTATGATGAAAAAACAATATCCCATTTCGTTCTATATCATTGGCATTACCATACTGATCTACTTCCTGCAAAACCTCTCCGAGGTATTCTTTGGTCTGGACTACCCGCTATATTTTGGCGCAAAAATCAATGAACTGATTCTTCAGGGAGAGATTTGGCGTTTGATCACTCCTGTTTTTCTGCACGGTTCGCTCATCCATATTGGATTCAATATGTACGCCTTATACTCCATTGGTCCAAACCTTGAACAGCGCTATGGCATCTCTTCTTTTATCCAGCTTTATGCAATCGGTGCACTTTGGGGAAATACACTTTCGTTTCTTTTTTCGCGTAACCCGTCTCTGGGCGCCTCCACCGCGATCTTCGGTTTAATTTCAGCACAGGCTGTCTATCTCTACAAAAACAGATTCCTGCTCGGCCGGGCAGCCCAACCCCTATTGATGAATATCCTGTTGGTCATCGCAATTAACCTCTTCCTGGGGCTCTCACCTGGCATTGATAATTGGGGGCATTTGGGAGGACTGTGCGGAGGTCTTTTTTATTCCTGGTTTGCGGGTCCAAGCTATGGAATCGAATCGACGATAAGATTCGGGCAGATAATCATTCGTCAGCCGAAAAACACGCGTTTGACCACTTTGATTGGATTTTTCATAGCATTGTTGCTATGCCTGCTTAAGTTCTTTTTCAGCTTCTAATTTTTTCGTCCGTTTTTCTTGTTCCAGATTCATTAGCTCGGGTGTGCAGAATCCGGCCAAACCAACCGCCAAACAACCCAGTGCTCCAAAAATCAGCCAACCTCGAACGCCTATCCACTCTGCCACTGGCGCCGCTACCAGCATGCTGATTGGCATCATGGCGGTGAACATACTTTCCAATAAAGTAAAAATTCTTCCTTGTATCTGCGGCTCTACTGAAGCTTGCATGATCGCATATAAGGGGCCATTGGTTATTGGCATCATAAAACCTGATAATGCCATTCCGCCGATCATCAACATGAACTGGTCCGGTTTGGCAGCCGCGATCATGCCCGTGCTTACAGCTAATCCCAGGATTCCAGACAGCGTGGTGACGATCTTTCTTTTGAATCCGCCCCATGTTCCTAAGAACAAACCGCCCGCGATCATGCCGAGGCTGAAAACAGCTTCAACCAAGCTCAAATCCACAGCACCCCGCTGAAAGTGTTCCGTGATCAACAAGGGTGTGAAAGTAAATCCAGGATTCAAGAGAAAATTCAATAGCATTCCCGCCGCTGCCAGCAAAAACATACCCCTCCAAGAAACCAAATAACGAAATCCCTCCCGAACGTCTTGCCAGAGTCCTTTTGGACCAGATAATATAGAATTCCCCCTTTTTTTTGGCTGAGGAATTACCACGAAAATTAAAGGCGCAACAGCGATAATGGCGGTCACCACATCCAACGCCAGGATTCCATGCATCGGTAGAATATCCAGCAGCAATGCTGCCGCCACCGGAGAGACGATTCCCAAAATTCCTCGCAGGCTTTGATTCAAACCTGACACCCGTGCCAATTGTTCTTTTGGAACCAATAATGAAGTGGATGATTGCATAGCCGGCCAATGAAAACTGCTGCCCAGCGATCTTAAAAAAAGTAGGACGTAAACATGCCAAATTTGCGCCTGCCCAAGAAAATAGATGCCCGCTAAAACCATTGTAAAGAAAGCAATGGAGCAATCAGCGAAGACCATCACCCGTTGGCGATTCCAGCGGTCAATCAATGCTCCAATGAATGGTGAAAGAATTACCTTGGGGAGTAATGCCACAAAAGATGCCATTGCCAAAACAGAGGCTGAACCGGTTTCTTTTGTCAGAAACCAAACCAGTGAAAATTGAACCAGCTCGCTCCCAAACAAACTGAAAGCCTGACCAATCCAAATTAGGAAAAAAGTCTTTTTCCAGCTATGGTTGGGATGGCTTTTCATAATTGGCGATTATTCAATGAAAATCTCAACGTGTTCTCCATCCTCATCATCAAACACATCGAGAATTTTCCCTACTTCCCCGCTGCGAACTGCCCGCATGAGTTCTTCACTTTCTATTCCATCAATCTGGGGTGCGAAATGTGCACCAAATTTTGCTCCAATATCCATAATGTTTAAAGGAATGCGGATATTGGCGCGAATCTTGCCACAATCAGCATCGGTGATTCTCACGCGAAAAAACTTTCCATGTTGCTTCATCCCCCCTTCATCTTTCTGATCAGCGCTTACATTCTCTTTGTTCTTATCAAGCGCTTCCAACAATTTCGCTGCTTCATCAACAGAAATTTTTCCATCTTGAACCATTTTCAAGATCATCATTCGCTCATTTTCCATTTATTACCTCGCGTTATGTTGACGAATTTTATCAGAATCAACCTAAAAAAACGTAAATGCATTTTATTCCAAAGAATAACGTCTTAAAATGAAATCAAATCATGTACCTGCACGATTTAATATCTCATATAGCAAGACCCACCCGCAATATTTTTGTTCGTGCACCTGTGCCGAACGGTCATAATAAATCACAAACCGACGCCCCTCATGGGTAACCAAATCAAAATAGAACCTGCCCACGCCCCAGGAGCCCAATTTCTCTGCCCTCATCAAATGAGAGGGACGCATATTTCGAGATTTTTGACCGCGGCGCGCAAGATCACTCCATTGTGATGCAATTTTTTCAACCCTGAAAGTAGAACCGCGCCAATAGATAATATCAGGAGTTTGAGGGACGCGTTTCAGCAATGGTTCAGATTCATACCCGACTTGTATCGGTTCATCAATAAATCGCTGGTTTTTCTCTTCATCAGTCATTGAATCCCTATCGGATAGATTTAACAATATCTTAACGCTGAGAAAAGGTTTCGTTTACCCATTATGTTATACTAATTTTACAAAATCCTTCGAGGAGAAGAAACGCGTGAAGAGACTTTTGTTGATGCGCCACGCAAAATCCAGCTGGAAAGAAGCAGATGTTCCCGATCATGAGCGTCCTTTAAAAAAACGAGGTTGCAAGGATGCTGAACTGATGGGTAAAATGCTGAAACATAAAAAAATCATTCCAAATTTAATCATTGCTTCTACCGCAGAAAGAGCCCAAAAAACTGCTGACATTGTAGCCAAAACCTGCAAATATGAAAACGAGATTGTGTTTTCAGATTTATTGTACATGGCAGAACCTTCGGAAATAATGCAATCCATTCATGACCATGCGAAAAAACAAAAATGCGTGATGGTAATCGGTCATAATCCTGGGCTAGAAGCATTCCTTCAGATTCTCACAGGCAAAGTAGAAAGCCTGCCTACCAGCTCCATTGCTCTTATGACCGCGAAAATTGAAAAATGGAATGAGCTCTCTCCTGAAGCAGAAGTGAAACTGAAAAATTTGTGGCGTCCGAAAGACCTGGACTAATTGTAATCTTTGATCAAATAATTAACTCACTGGTCTGCCGGTGAGTTTTTGTTTAAAATCAAAAACAAAAATGATAGGCAGTGAAAAAAATACCCACCCAATCAGTATTGAGAAATTGAGCGCCCTCCGCCGTTTCAACAATCTACGCACCAGTCATGATGGCAACTATGTTTTTTGGCTGGAATCAATCGATGGTCAGGGTGTTATTTTTCAACAGGATCGCAGCGGGCAGGTCGTGAAAACCAGCGCCGAATGCGATGTGCGCGGCACTGTTGGGTATGGAGGTGGCGAATTCGATATTGGCAATACAAAATTGGTTTTCGTTGACCGAAGCGGGGCTTTATATCAATTTGATATTGGAAAAAAGCAATCCTTGCAGCAGATAAAACTATTTGAATCTTGCATCGCCTCACCAGCAATCTCCCCTGATGAGCAATGGGTTTTGCTGGCAAATCAAAAAGATGAGATTGATAGGTTGGTGTTAACCAGTATTAAGGATACTAAACGGTCTTTTCCTTTGGTTGAAGGTGCAGATTTCTATATGAATCCGGTTTGGCATCCTGCGGGAAATATCATTGCGTGGGTGGAATGGAACCATCCGCATATGCCTTGGGATGCCAGCCGCGTCAAGCTGGGAACAATTTCGGATGATTTCCAAAAGCTTTACGAAGAAAGTATTATCGATGGCTGCGTAGAGGCAGCTGCCAGCCAACCCCGTTTTTCACCGGATGGCAGATGGCTGAGTTATATAAAATGCGAGAATAACTGGGATAGTCTGGTCTTGTATGATCTGAAAAGCAATGCGAAAATAGTGCTCATCCCGCCACAAGGCTTTCATCTCGCCATGCCCGATTGGATTCAAGGCCAACGATCTTATGTTTGGTCTCATGATAGCCGCGCAATCTATTATTTCCGCTACGCACGTGGCAAGACAACACTTTGGCAGATCGATATCTCTTCTGGACATAATCATAATATCTCTCTAGAATCTGTGCGTTGGGCGGCACAGATTGATGAAGCCAATGGGAAAATTCTCTTTTTCGGCAGCACCGCGAGAGAGCCCAAACAGATTTGGCAGATAACAGGCAACCGCCTCTTCTTGCTTCAGGAAAACCGATTGTGTGGAGTGAACGCCAATTCCTATTCCGAACCGCAAGAGATAAACTTTCATTCACTTGAAGGGATACCCATTTATGGGATTTACTTTACGCCAACCGGTCATCTGCCTGACAATGACCAAATTCCACCCTTAGTTCTGGATATCCATGGCGGCCCAACCATGCAGGAGGCATTGGTCTTTTCAAGTGACGCGGCTTTCTTTACTTCACGAGGATTTGCATACGCACAGATTAATTACCGCGGCAGCAGCGGTTATGGCTACAATCATCAGCGGGTATTGAAGCATCAATGGGGCGTTGTTGATGTTGAAGACACCTTCGCTTTTGCGCGAGAATTGATCCGTCACAAATTCGCGGACCCCAGGCAAATGATTATTAAGGGTTCCAGCGCGGGTGGATTCACCGCATTGAACGCGCTCATACAAGCGCCCGGCTTTTTTAAAGCCGCGGTTTGCAGTTACCCCGTTTCAAACCTGATCGCAGACGCACAACATACCCATAAATTTGAACGGTTTTACCATCGATTTCTCAGTGGAGATTTGGAAAATGATTATCAGCGTTTCGTTGAGCGCTCGCCAATTTTTCATATCGACCGCATTCAGGACGCTCTTTTATTATTTCATGGAGCGGAAGATTCTGTAGTCCCTGTCTCTCAATCCCGCCAGATCTATCAGCAATTATGCCAGCGCGGTATTCCTTGTTATTTGCATATTTATGCGGGGGAAGGACATGGATTCAGAAAACCTGAAACCATCCAAGAATACTATCATCAGATTGAGTTTTTCCTTTCTCAATACATCATTAAATAAAAAGAGACTGCCTTTTTTATGGCAGTCACTTTTTTCTTATTCAATGTCTTTTGAAATTATTTCGCCATGAATGCTTCCATGCCGGTCAGTAAGGTTTCTACATCTTGCAGGCTTGTTTCACCCATTGTTGCGATGCGGAAGGTTTTGTCTTTAAGATCGCCATAGCCATTGGATATTCTCATCTGTTTTGTCTCTATCAGGAATTTATTCAGATCAGAAATATTCCAGCCTAAGTCATTATTAATGGTTGCGACCGTTTTTGAGCGGCAATCAGCATCTGCGAAGCTGGACATTCCATGCGCCGCAGCCCATTCGTACACACGCCCCGACATGGCAGCGTGGCGCTCGAAGCGTGCCTCCAAACCCTCCTCCATTATGCGATCCATCTGAAAATCAAGCGCATAGATCAAGGGAATGATAGGTGTCATGGCGGTGGAATTTTTAATGCGGTGTTTTTCCATCAACAGCAGGTCAAAATACCAACCGCGTTCATCGACAGACTCCGCTTTTTGCAGACAGCGATCATTCACGCCAGCCAAAGACAAACCGGGAGGCAAAGCCAAGCATTTCTGTGAGGATGTCAAGAGAAAATCAATATCCCAGGCGTCCATTTCAATACGCGAACCACCCAAGGAAGAAACCGCGTCAACTAAGATAAAGGTTTCCGGGCTAACCTCACGTACAACCACGCATAGTTCTTTGATCGGACTTTCAACCCCCGTGGAGGTTTCATTATGCACGATGGTTACCGCTTCATACCGCTTTTGCCTGAGTGTTTTGCGCAATTCCTCAGGGTCAACCGCCTTGCCCCACTCAAAATCCAATTTATCGGCTTGCTTGCCATTCGAAAGCGCAACATCCAGCCAGCGTTGGGAAAATGCGCCATTTACACAGCACAATACATCTTTTTGAACCAGATTGCGAATACCGGTCTCTTGCATTCCTGAACCTGAATGGGTTCCAAGAAAAACTCGGTATTGGGTGAAAAAAATCTTTTGGGCTTTTTCCGACGCACGCCGATGAATGGCTTCGTATTCTTTGCTGCGATGTGGAAGCATCGGTTGCGCCATAGCCTCCAAAACTTGCGGTGCTACATCCACTGGACCTGGAACAAACATATGGGTCATTGCTCACCTCCTTGTGATCTTCTTTGATTACTTACAGAATAAACGATAACACGATCAAGGAAACGAAAAAAATGCCGGCTAATACACCAATCCTTTTTAAGTCCTTGATGACATAGCTATAATCCGGATCGAAATCGTCGCTCTTGGTGCTTGCGTTGTTCAATGCCTTTTCTTTGACTATACTGATATCCCTGTAATTTTTTTTAGATTTTTTACTCATGTGGCAATCTCCATTTGAGGCATAATGATGGTTGAATTCTATTACACTTATCTCATGTAAGACAAATGCAATTGTATCTTCATTTTCGAAGAGGCGTTACTGGATGACAATCTTAACCATAAAAGTTTTCAAAGCGGGTTCATCTACTTCAAAAGGACGTTTATATTCCAACTCAAGCTGTGTCTGCCCGGCGCCCAGTGCTTCAAAGGTAAACGTGGTAATCTCACCCGCGCCGATCAAATCGTTGTCCCGCTTGTACTGTGGCTCACCCTGCTGCTTTAGCATTCCTTCATCAATCTTCACAATTGACCATGCATAGCCAGTAGTCAGATTGCCCTCCAAATTGATTGAAAACTGGTCTCCAACCGCCAATGGAATTTCGGTTCCTGAATCATTTTCATCCAGCTCCAACGGAACCTTTGATATTTTAGAGGAAATGAAAGAACAGCCTGCAAAACATAATCCGCATATAAGCATCATCACAAATATAAATTTTCGCATGGCATCCTCCTGCTTCGGCATGATCATATTGTACATGGTCGCATGGAGATTAATTGAGCGTCCTCGAAATTTGCACAAGAAATGGTCAAATCCAATCGCTTTAAAAGCATTTTTCTTGATAAGATTATGGCGGAAATTCAATTACCGATGACACAACCAATCATACCCATTCGCGCACAGGTCGTAGCGGCTTGCCGTAAATTGTTAAACGAAATCAACCGCGATCCCACAGCACCTGCATACGGCTGCTGCGACCGCCGCTTTTGGTCTTGGAAGACGGTGGATTTTCCAGAAGCCACATTTCAAAGGAATCTAGCCGCTTTAGCTTGGTTCCTATCGCAGCCAGAAGCGCTAGGTGCCCACAATCTCCTTGCAGAGTGGATCAAGGCTGGTTTGCTTTTTACATGTCACATTCAACACCGCAATGGCTCTTTTGACCAGGCTTATCCATTTGAACAAAGCTATGGCGCCACAGCTTTTCTTCTGCCGGATCTGATTGCTGCCTATCAAGGCATACAAAACGCTTTCTCTCCCCAGCAGCAGTATTCAATTGCTGCCATGTTCTCTAAAGCCGCGTCGTTCCTATTCAAGCACAGCGAAATGCATGCGTATATCTCTAACCATTTAGCCGGTTCTGCGTTGGCATTATATTTGGCAGGTAATATTTTAAATAAAAAGGAATATGAAATTCAAGCTCAGAAAATCATTGATTCTATACTCAACAATCAATCTGAGGAAGGCTGGTACCCTGAATACGGGGGGGCTGACCCGGGCTATCAGAGTCTTTGCCTGTATTACCTGGCGCAAATCTATAAAATCGCTCCCAGCGCCGCATTGAAGGAATCTTTTCAGAAATCCCTGCAATTTTTGCAGTACTTTGTCCATCCGGATGGAACATTTGGAGGGGAATACGGCAGCCGCCGCACCGAAGTATATTACCCGGGCGGCATCGCCATTCTCAGCGATGAATTCCCCTTGGCAGCTTCAATCACAAACCGCATGAAGGCTTCAATAGAAATGGGACAGACCGTGAATCTGACAGATATCGACATGGGCAACTTCGCGCCGCTGTTGAACAATACCATTCAATTGCTCGCTTTCCAGGAAAAGCGCCGGTCAGAACCGTTGCCCAACCAGAAAAAGACTCTGCATCAGGTCTTTCCACAAGCCGGATTGTTGGTTCACGCCAATCCCCAGTATTACGCGATCGTTGGGATCTCAAATGGCGGCGTGATGAAAATTTTTGATAAGCGGAATTCGCGAATTGCGTTGGATGACTGTGGGTGGGTGGGGAAAATCCTTCAGGATAAATATATTACCACCCAGATGACGACCAGCGAGAACAATTGGCAATGGTCACAGGATTGTCTTGTTCTGAAAAATGACTTTTATGTAATGCAGCACAGCCTGCCTGGTCCTTTCAAATTCCTGTTGCTGCGATGCATGAACCTGACCATTATGCGCTTCCATTTTCTCAACGAATTTGTGAAAAAAATTCTGGTAAAAATGCTGATCAGCGGAAAAAAATCAGTTCCGGTTAATAGGGTTCTCGAGATTACATTTAATGAGAAAGAAATTCTCATAAAGGAAAAATTTCAAAAATCCGCTTCCATAGCGTTAAAACGGCTATGCTTGCCTGGAAAATTCACTTCCATTCACATGGCTTCAGCGCGCTATTTCACTCCCAATCAAATGATTGAACCAGTTCTGCAAGAAATTGATGTTGACCAATTCAATCAAAACAATGAAATTGCTTGCACTCGCATGTTGCATTTCGCGTGAGGATTTTGAATGACAAAACTCAAGGCTTGCATTTCAATAGACGTTGATACTCTTTCTTCGATCTATAAGGGTGTAGGCTGCACTCGACCCGGCGGTTACACTTTCATTGAATTTCGCATCGGAATGGAAAACCTGGCAGCTTTCTTTGAGAGATTTAACATTGAAACTACGCTCTTCATGGTTGGGAACGATTTTCTCCATAAAGCCAACCTGGGGCATATTCAAGCCGTCCACCAAGCCGGTCATGAAGTCGCCAACCATTCGATGACCCATCCGCAGGGTTTCAGATGGTTATCGACGACAGCAAAGGAAAAAGAGATACGATCGATGGGGCAAGTCTGCCAGGATTGCATTGGCGAGCAACCGATCGGTTTTCGTTCACCTGGCTGGAACAACGATGACTCTGCTATTCCTGTGCTGAAGAAATATAGATACCAATATGATTCTTCTGTTTTTCCAACCTTTTTGATGCCCATCATGAAGATCGCACATTGGCGCAGCATGTCCAAGCGGGAGCAACATGAACGAACCACTATGGGATCTTTGGCGAATATGTTCGCTCCCATCCAGCCTTACCGCACCAGCAGTCAATCGCTGGGCAAAAAGGGCGAGGATGGGTTGCTGGAATTCCCCATTTCTGTCTCTCCAGTTTTACGCATCCCCTTCTTCGCTACCCAATTGTTGTTCAGCGGAGTGAAATTTAATCAACTGCTTTATAAGAGCCTGCGATTTGCGCAGTACTCAATCCATTTTCAAATGCATCTTTCTGATTTTGTGGATTACAGCCTGCCTGAACTTGCCGATCAAATGCCGCGCAACGGGCAGGGAAGCTACATACCGCAGGCGCTGCATACATCCCTTTCAAAGAAATTGGATGTTTTCGCGCGCATCATCGAATTGATAGCTCATGATTACGATTTCAATACGCTGAAACAATGGGCGCAAGTGTTTGACACAAAAAAATGATTCCGCGTTTAAAACCATATCTCGATTTAAAAGAATTAGCTGCATTGACTTCCTTGAGGAAGCAGGCGGTTGAGGAATTCGAGTCGGAATTTGCGAAAACCTTCAAGGTCAAATATGCGCTGGCTTTCCCTTATGGCAGAAGCGCTCAATGGGCATTATTCAAAGCCCTGCGGATCGAACAAGCGGAAATCATTCAGCCTGCATATACTTGTTCTGTTGTAGCCCATGCAACGGTTTTAAGCGGCAATGACCCGGTATTCGTGGATATTTCCCTTTCGGATTACAACATGCAAATTGAAAGCATGGCAGCCGCCATTACTACCAAAACGCGCGCGGTGATTCCCACCCACCTTTTCGGGCATCCCATGGATGTCCAGCTAGTAAAACAGATCGTGAAGGATGCCGAACAGCGGTTCGGAAATCGTATTTACATCATCCAAGACTGTGCGCATTCCTTTGATGCCGAATGGCGGGGTCAACCGGTCATTCAAGCGGGCGATGCGGCACTCTTCGGTCTAAATATCAGCAAGCAGATCACCTCAATTTTTGGCGGCATGCTGACCACCAACGACAAGGAAATTTGCTCGCGAATAAAAACCTGGCGCGACGAGCATTTTCACAGCGCTCATTGGATACATTCCCTCCAGCGGGCATTGTACCTGTTGGTAATCTATCCCGCATTCAATGAAACAATTTACGGTCTGACCTATTGGCTGCAGGAGAAAACAGCCATCCTCAATCACCTAACAAAGGCTTACCATCTGGATGAAAAAATCCATTTTCCGCCGGATTACCTATCACAAATGGCTCCCGTTGAAGCAAGAGTAGGTCTGCAGCAGTTAAAGAAATATGATCACATAAAAACGCGCAGAAGGGAAATCGCTGAGGTATATTTCCAAAACCTCAAAGTCCCCAGCAGCTGGACCCTGCCGCCCCAGATTCTAGGAGCAACGTATTCACATTTTGCCATCCGGGTTCCAGAGCGGGAAAAATGCCTGCGTCATTTTGCGCAGCGAGGGATTCAACTGGGTGAACTGGTTGAATACAGCATTCCGCATTTGTCCGCCTACCGTGCCAACCAGAAAAACAAAGAATTCCCAAATAGTCTTCTCTGCAGCCATTCTATGATCAACCTGCCGATACATCCCGGATTGAGGGAAAAAGACATCGACAAGATTATTAACATCACGAAGGGTATCAATGGCTGACCGAACAAAAAAACACCTGAAAGCAATCAACATACAGCCGTTGGAAACCCGCTGGATTCCAGAGGTGGTCGAAATTCACATGCAATCTCTTCCCAATGATTTTCTGCCCGGACTCGGGAAAGATTTCCTGCAGAACGTCTTCTATCCTGCGGCGCTATTCTCGCCTTTTGGGAAGGTTCTTGTGGCAGTTGAACAAGAAAACCCACTCGGTTTTGTGATCGTCACATCAGAGAGCAGCAAATTCATACAGCACATAGTTCGTGAAAATTTTTTTGACTTTGTCAAAATTGGAGCAAAGACTTCAATATCGTCATGCGTTCAGTTCAAGAACAATATCGAGATCTTTCTCTCAGTTTTTATAAAAGAGATGAAAAACAGTACTGGAGAAATTTATGAAATCGCAGTATGTCAGGACAAACAGGGAATGGGAATTGGAAAAGCCCTTGTTCAAGTGTCTATTGAATACCTTAGAAAAGCGGGAAATTCAGGGATAAAGATCAAGACAATAAAAGAAAATAAATCTTGGATTGAATTCTTCCTGAGAAATGGATGGAAGTTAAAAAGCGATTTCCGATTAATTGGCAAGGAATATGTAATCCTCGGTTTTGATTTTTAATCTTTTTTATGAATAACTATGAATTTTCTAGTATGAGATCAATAATGCTTCATTAATAATGATATGACCAATTTTTTCAGAATGGCTGATCTAAATGAATTTTGATGCATTTTTTTCTGGTTGTAGTCGATTTTTTTTGTCCATAAGAAGAGAAAGGATTTTTTCGTATAATCTTTAATAAGGGAAATTATGAAAAAGATTGTCAGGTGGTTTTCTTTTGCGATCGTTGTCGAAATTATTTTTACCTTTGTATTGCGTAAGCAATCGCTTGCACTCATTCTAGAGAACCTGACCTTTTCCCTTCTATTAATAATTCCGCTCTTGGCAGTTGGCTTAGCTTTCTTATCATTTTTCTTTCTCACTTTTCTCAACAAATTCTGGTCAGAAACATGCTTGAATGCGGTCTTTCGATCCAACAGATTTTTACTAACAATTTCATTGATTATCATTTTCTCTTTGCTGCTTGTTTCAATGTTCTTTTTCATTACCGCAGATGCAATCAAACCAGATGTGTGGAAATTTAAATACACGATCCTTGAGGTACTGGATTCAGAGATTCACCTAAACCTGCTTCCCTTTTCAGCCCTGGGTTATGTATTATTTTGGGAAATCTTGATTCTATTTTCTTTTACGAGAGAAGAATTCAAAGGAAAACAGAAATATTGGCTTGGACTGCCAATCCTGATTGCGGGCAATTTTTTCTGGCGATTCTGCTTAGAAGAAGCCGGAATGTATCTAGAACCCTACTTTTTTAAAGTATATAGCACAGAGTCAAAAATCGTTTTTGAAAGTTACCGCTGGTGGCAGTATCTCCTGCCCATCAAGGAATTCGAAGGTTACTGGTTCTCGGGTAACATTTTTACTCAGTGGTTGGGAAACATAATAGGGATTTCCAGCGTCTGGTATCTTTATCAAATCATCCTCATAACCACCGCTTTTCTCCTTTCATGGAAAGTGTTTCATTCCAGCATTTTTTCCTATTTTTTATCAATCTGCCTGGGTTTTGGCACTCATTTTTATAACGCGTTCCAATATTCCTCCATCGCTTCGCTGTACTTGCTTCAAACTTTGTTCATTCTTCTCCTTTACTTTTCCTATGAATTCATTCGCAGAGAATCACAGAATAAAAGATTTTTGCTTGCCTTAGTTCCGACATTACTAGTAACCGCCATTTTTTATGAGGGCTGGCTGGATTTTTTTGCCGCTTTTTGGGCAGTATCGCTATTTTTATTTTTCTATTTTATAAAAAGAAACCTGCATCAATACCTAAAACGCCTTTCCATCATCTTCATCATATTTAATATCGTTGCCGGAATTTATATCTATCTCAAATTCACCTACCTTGACTTTGCGCATGCCACGGGTGAATCTGCCGTTGTTTTTGCCTATGGAACAAAGTATTTTTGGCGAGCTGTAGAGGATCTGGTTTCGAATTACTTTTTCCAGACCTACATGACTCTTTCTAATTTTTTACCCCGGGCATTTGTGACTTCAAACGCCCTCTACGAATATGGTTTGGAATTGCAAAAAGAAAAAGAACTCGTGATCAACCATTATGTTTTCTTCTGGAGATACCTGGCAGGGGTTTTTGTTACTCTCTTTTTCATTGGTTTGGTAAAGGCGATAAAAAATGCCTTGCATGAAAAAAAGGATTTCATCTTCCTCCCATTAGCTATTTTTATGATCATGGTAGCAGTGAACAGCCCCACGCATACCATTATCCAGTTTCGTCCCATGAAAGCAATGCCGGTTCTGGGATATTATGTCCACCAAGGCATCTTGGGCTTTTCTCTCTGTATTGCCTATCTGCTCCACCGATATAAACAAACGGCAAAAAACAGAAACATTGTGTTGGCCGTATCCATGATCGCCATCTCAATAATCTTGCTTGGGGCGCTGCGTCGGCCGAACTATCTATTGGACATGATCAAGACGGTAGGGATCGATCATCAAGGATCGCTTCCCCTTCCGTTTTTTTACATCTTAGAAAGAATTGAGGAATTTTTTCCTCAGTTTTACAGAAATGGAATCAATTATTGAACCGGAAGAATTGATTTAATACTTCAAATTTATTTTTCAGAAGCGACGATTAACTGCGGCTGCCGCCCATGGATGAGAACCATGCGCGCCGCAAATTTAGCCTTGTTCTCCCCCACCACATATACCTCCGCCCCATCCGGAAAATCTATTTCCGCTTGCTCGGTCTTGATATACACCTTCGCGTTCGAAAATCCTACCGTGCGAAACACTAAACGTGCATAATCTTGCTCGCCAAAATAGGGGTCGTTTGACCTCTGGTAGTATCCATTGCCTGCTTCAAAATATCGCGGATATACCCCAATCGCCTTATATGCCAGCACATCCTCCCGCTGGCAGAACTGATATAGCTCCTCCCTTTGCCCCCGCCATTCACTCCCCACCAACACTTCCCGCACTGTCTCGCATACCTCCGCGCGCGTGGACGCCGGATAATTAGCCGCGACCAGCTTCTCCCGCAGGGGGATATACGCGCCTGCCAGAAAGTACACCAGTCCGAATATCAACAACAGTTTCCAGGCTAGATTCATGGGCTGCGCATCCTCCTTGTACGCCAACAGCCAGTTCCCCTCTTCCATCACACCCCACCCCACAAGAACCGCTACCGCCCAAAACATTACCTCCACAATCCCAAACGTGAAAAACGCATAAGACAGCCAATCCACCGGCATGATATAGCGCCAGCCGGACAGCCGCACCAACGCCGAGCTCAGATTGTATATGACATAGAATCCAATCAGCACCCACAACACCCGTTTATTCTTTCGATAAACCCCCGCTATGCCAATCGCGAGCACCATGAGATTGATCACCACTGCCAGCGCATTGAGCCCGTTCGGCTCGCTGTATACCTCCATCCAAAACGGATCCCCTATCTGAAAGTACTCCGCAAAATTAATGGAATTGCCCAGCCGAATCGGCAGCACCAGCATGGTGGAGAGAATGTTCCGGGTAAAATTATCCAGCACGAATCCTGCCACATGGCTTACATTCTGCCCAATCACCTGGCTGATAACCACAATATTGCGCTCTAGCATCTCCCCTTGTGTCTCTGCTTCAGGCACCGCCACTTCATATTCGCTGGCATCCAGAAAAAAACGATATAAGGCTTGAGAATTTGCCGGATTGTCCACCCAATACACCCCCGTAATCGACCGATTCCTGCTCAGAACCGGCATCAGCACCAATCCCAGCCCCAACAGCATGATCAAACCCGCCATGATCAGCTTCTTCCAACTCTTCCAATAACGCATCACCACCAGCAGCAACGCCAGCGGTTCCAACAACAACGTCTGTATGCGCATCAGGTTCAAGCACGCGATCAGCCCCCCGATGATAAAGGGCGGCATCCCCAGCTTCCCTTCCCCAGCTTTGAACCAGCGTATGATCACCAGAATCAAT
>CAYVJI010000030.1:0-20323 GCA_964451805.1 uncultured Pelolinea sp.
CAATTCGGGCCTGAAAGGATCCGGAGGTACATAAGAGTCAATTGTATGTTTTTCCGCTAACGGATGAAAATCGATTTCGGTATAGCTGCCCGTTCCAAATTTGGTTTTGTAAGTTTGTAATTTCCAACCTACGCCCCATTCATCTTTATAATCTTTAACATCCTGGTAATAAGAATTTGCCCAACCTACCGAGGTTAATAAAATATCTTCATCAATAGTTCTTTCAAGTTGTTGGGTATTTCCTCCCCCATGAGGATTATGGACATATCCTTCTTTTATACCCAAATCCTTTTTAACCCGTTCCGCGAATTCAGGCGTAAAACTAATTTGCATCGGGCAACGATCTGGTTGTTTATGATTTAATGCAGTGATTACGCGTTCGCGATGTTTCATTAAACTCTCCCATCTATATAGTTTAGAGTATTTGGGTCAATTCCATAAGCAATCAAATCAGCAAGTGCTGCCTGACTTTCTGTACCGCCAGATGATCTTGTAGATAGGGAACCACAAATGCAGGCGATTCGGAGACATTCCTGCAAGTCCATTCCATTCAAGTAACTATAAATGAAACCTGCATCAAATGAATCACCTGCACCGACTGTATCTATCACTTTTACTTTGATGGATGAGGATTCGATTATCTGATCACCCCGTTTTAAAATGGCACCCTTTTCTCCTAACTTAACGACCAATAGAGGAATGACCTTGCTCATCCTTTCCAATCCTGCATATAAATCCGTTTTACCGGTGAGTTTTCTGAGCTCATTTTCATTCGGGAAAAGGATATCCACGAATGGTATTACTGAGTCAATATCCCAACGATTATGAGGATCCCAGTTTGTATCTAGCGAGGTAGATAAACCCTTTTCCTTTGCAGTTTTAAACATCTCGGGTAGATCTCTTCTTAATTTTTCAATCAGAAAATAGGATCCTACGTGAACATGCCTTGTTCGATCTAATAAATCAAAGTTTATATGTGCCATCCCTAGCTCAGGGATTGATCCCGGGAATGTCAGTATTGCACGGTCAGTTGTTTTCGAAAGAATAATGCTGATGCCAGTCGTAAGATCAGGATCAATCACCACCCCATCGGTATTCAGACCGTGAGACTGCATCTGCTTTATCATAAATTGCCCGAACAAATCATCTCCGACCAGACCAATAAATGCAACACGAAGGCCAAGCCGGGCAGCTCCACAAGCCATGATTACAGAAGATGATCCTATGGTGAGAGAAACCTTTTCAATCAATTTCTCGGTTTGATTGAATTCAGGAATAATCTCTTTTCCTTGTACAATAAGGTCGGGATTGATTTCTCCGATAACAAGTAAGTCAAAATCCTTTTTCATTTTGTTCTTTGAGTTTGACCGACACTTGTCATATCCATCTTTTCAAAAAATTTATGACAACAATTTCCGTTGCATTTACACTAATTAGTCATTTAATTCTACGACAGTAGTTAAATTGGTTGGATTGTCAGGATCAAGGCCTTTTTCAATTGCCCGATAATATGCCAAAAGTTGCAAGGTAGGAAGATAAAGGGGGCCACGATACATCACATCAATACCTGAATCCATCTCAACGATATAATCCGCGGTAATACCGTCTGCTGATTCAGTAACAGCCATTATTGTCGCACCGTAATCTTTCATTTCAGACAGGACTTTCATTTCTTCATGCCGTGTGGCATCATGGATAAGGCCTATGATCAGCGTATCTTCAGCTACCATTGATTTTGGACCATGTCGATATTCCATAAAGTGGAACGGTTCCGAAACAGTCAGTGACATTTCTTTCATTTTCAGCATGGCTTCGCAAGCGATACCATAATTGATACCTGAACCAAGAAAGACATACTTCTGCAAAGAGTGATTCTGCGCCAAGTCTTTCATCTGCCCTTCATATTTGCTTATAAGTTTTTCAAATGTTTCAGGCAGCTTGATTAATTGGTTTGTTTGTTCATTGTCTTGTTTGGCAGCTACCCAGGTCAGGTAATGGGTCATCAACAGCATACTGGAAAAAGATCTGGTTTGTGCGACGCTTCTCTCCTGGCCACCAGCAGCCAATAAAGGATACCGGGATTGAACCATCATATCGCTTTCCGGATAACATGAGATCACGATGGGATCTAATTTATAATGTTCTTTGTAAACTTGGATTGCACGCAACGTTTCGGTGGTAGTTCCTGAGCGTGAAATGGCGATTAAAAGTGGCGCAGAATCAATGTAAATTGATTTTGGGTATAACCATGCCTCTGATCCAGGCACACCGCGAGCATAAATTCCTGTTATCTCTTGCCATCGTGAGGCAGCAGTTAGGGATAAATAATAGGTTGATCCGCATCCTGTAAATACAACCTCAGGCCACGGTTTCGTTATTATTTCTTTAATCATATCAATTTCACGTTCTGCATGTAAGAGGCTTTGTTGCCATGCCTCTCCTTGACTCATGATTTCTTCGTATGTGTGTTTACCGAACATAAAAGACCTCATATGGATGGAATAACCATAGTGTAATCTTAATTTGCATATCGAACCAGAGTATTAATTTTAGAATAAATAGATAGACTTCATCAATTAATATTTTCATCTGCCAAATTGCCTGATTTTGAACCCCAGTAATCACCTAAAACCACATCAAGAACGGGTGGGTTTTCTGGCGTTGGGGCATCAGGTCGCATGGGATTGTCTTTATGCGGCTCCACTGGTTTGACATGATATTTTCGGCTTGATTTTTTCATCTTGCTAACAAATTCATCCCCAAGGTATTTTTGGTTAACATCCAAAAGTGCATCCAGGAGATCTTCGACCACCGAAAGATCTTTGATGGTAGGTTCCATGGCGAGAGATTGAAGGGCAGCCTCACGGTTTTGAGAAACGCATGCTTCTACAGAAAGTTCATGGGCTACGATCATTCGATGACACAAACTGGCGATGGGAAGTGGCAGCTCGCCAATCGCATAGCCTTGCACGCCACCCGGGTTAATGACGCCAGGAACCTCAATAATTGAGCCCTCGGGTAAATTGGTAATATGTCCATGATTAGCAATGTTTATCGCCTCCACATGATAGGTGGGGATGCGACCATGCAACGCCAGCATCCAAGTTCCGGTTTCTTCATATCTAGGTGGGTTGAGGAACGCTTTTAAGACCTCAGGGTCCTGGATCCTTTCACCGGCCAATTTTGCTGCATGCACATTGGCAGCATTACCGTTTAGGATATTGTCGGTTGATGCATATACTGAATCCAAGCTGGGGATGGGTATGGATTGCTGCATCTCTCGACTGACAAATGGCAATTGATCAGCAATGTGATTATCTCCTGGAGATGGATAGTAACCTAAAAGGTTATACACCATATTGGAAAAGCGGAAACCAAATGGACCTTGTTGCCGGATTTGCGGCATAGCTTGATTTATTAAAGGGATGAGGTCTTCCCCTGTTTGCTTGTCCCACATTTTCAATATAAAAGTTAAATGATTTACGCCTGCAGCAACGACTTCGATATTCTTCGGATTTCTCCCCATAGCCATTGCAAGATCATTACGTGTATGGGTAATGCCATCACAGTGGCCAATGAATTTGATAGATGAGTGGCGGTTCAGAGCATCGCATAAGCGGGCCAAAGGATTGACAACTGGAATAATTACCGCATTAGGAGAGACTTCTTCAACCTCTTTTGCTACCCCGAGTAATATAGGAACCTGACGGAATGTGTTCATTAATCCGCCCGGCGACATAGTCTCCCCTTCCATTGCGTATACACCAAATTTTTTACAAACTTGAGTATCTTGAACCCGCGTACGCGGATAATCCACACAAGATGTGAATAAAATATAATCCGTACCTTGCAGGGATTCTTTCCTGTTATCAAAAAACTTATAATCAACTTTTATTCCAGTCTGTTTGATGAGATAGTTGAACATCTTCTCGATTGATTCACCTGTCTCTGGATTGCGATTCCAGATTCTCAATTCAACTGGCTGCATTTTTTTATCTCCAAATGCCCTCCGATAAAAATCAAATGCATAAAACCCACTTGATCCAATAATAGTCACTTTCATTGGATTTGACATTTTTCCTCCATAAAACAGTACACCATTGCGATTTATTAAATCACACTATATCATAATCCTTATGTAAATACAACCTAATAATGCAAAAAGTGATTGAATAATGCAAGAATAAGCTTGATAAATGTTTGAAATATGTTATAATATAATTAATCAGTCATTCTTAGGATTATTCTGGATACCCTCATGTTGATGAATAAACGCCAAAAAGAAATTCTCAAGATAATGGAAGAGGAAGGCAGTTCTAGAGTCAATTACCTAAGTCAAATCTTGAATGTAAGCGAAGCTACCATCAGACGGGATCTGGATTTATTACATGAAGCAAAAGAAATCAAGCGAGTTCACGGGGGTGCTACTCTGAATGACCGGCAAACATTCGAACCCCCAATTAATAAAAGAATGCAGATTAATGAAAAGGAAAAGCAAGCCATAGGTAGGGCAGCTGCTTCCTTGATCCAGGATGGAGAGACCGTCTATATCGGTTCAGGCACAACCCCGTTGGAAGTAGCTAGAAATCTAATTTCCAGGCATGATCTCACGATCATTACCAACTCTTTACCAGTGGCGAACTTATTTTCAACGGTTAATGGAATAAGTTTGGTATTTATTGGGGGATTCCTTCGTGCAGCGGAATTGTCCTTTATTGGTCATATTGCTGAAATATCCATGAACGAGGTTCGAGCCGATAAAATCGTATTGGGTATTCCGGCGATTGATGTTAAAGCAGGCTTAACCAATGATTATCTTCCCGAAGTTAGAACTGATCGTTCTATTTTAAATCTGAGTGACAATTTGATCCTGGTTGCAGACCATACCAAGTTCGGTAAAGTGGCATCGGCATACCTAGCGCCTATTAACGGAATTACCACCCTTGTTACAGACAACCAAACTGAAATGGGGCTGATTAATCAATTACGGGATCAAGGACTTGAAGTTATTATCGCTGAATAACTGAGAAAATACAACATTTTATGGAACAACCAAATGGAGGTGAATAAAGAGAGAGAATAAATGGACATAAAAATCGAATATAAAAAAAATATAAGGAGTTGAAAAATGTTAAAAGTAAAGAATCTAATTTATATTATTATGGTAGCTGCTTTGATCGTAGCTTGCGCCCCGCAAGCTGCACCTGTTGAAGAGCCGGCAGTTGAGGAACCAGCAGTAGAAGAGCCGGCAGCAGCACCAGCAGAAGAAGTCAAGAAGCTTACATACTGTTACATCACACCTGGCCCTGATACCTGGTATAAGCGTGACGTGGAAGGTTTTGAGTACGGCGCTTCTCTGGATGGGGTGGAAGTGATTGTAGTCAATTCGGATTATGATGTAGAAAAAGAACTTCAGAATATCGAATACTGTGTAAACCAGGGTGTAGATGGTATCAGTGTTTTCTCATTCAATGAGAATGGCGCTCGACTTGCAGCTAAGGCAGGCCAGGAAGCAGGCATCCCTGTTGTAGCCACCGATAGTGTTGGTTCTGTTAAAGAAGCTGGGCAGGAAATTATCGCCGAGATCGACTTCGATTGGACCGAGATCGGAAAAGTAACTGCAGAATGGATGGCCGAAACTCATCCTGGTAAAGACTTTGTCCACATTACCGGTAATTTCTCATCCATTCCCATGATCAAGATCAACGAAGCGATCCTTACTACCTCTGAAGCATTAGGTAAGAACAAACGCCTGGATATCCGCGAGGGCAAGTTCAATCCGGATGTTGCCGTTGCTGCGGCTGAGGATTTGATTCAATCCGGTCTTGATTTTGAGATTATCTATGTTGCAGACGAGGATACCGGTGCTGCGGTAATCCGCATGCTAAAAGATCGCAACTTGCTGAACAATCCGTATATTGTTGCGTCTGAAAATGGATCACCAGTTGGCATTGACTTGATCAAAAAGGGAGAGCTGGCTTACACAGTCAGTAGCTCGCCTGGTTGGGAAGGTTACATTGCATATTTGGCGCTTCATAACTATGTAATTGGCCATAGCGATGAGATCAATCAGCAGGTCTACCTGCCAGTTATTGAGATAAGTGAGTCGAACATTGACGATCCAATGGTTGTAGTGCCATGGGAAATCACCCCCGATATTTTTGAAACCTTGACCAAGAATTACTTCCCTGAATTGGTGGAGTATCGCAACAATTAGTTTCACTTTCAAATATAATCCCGAGGGAATGTCTTCCCTCGGGATTTATCATATCTTTATTAGATCATACTTTTATCAGGTAATAATCAAAATGAGGAGGCCACTTGAAAAATAAGCAGCTGATCCTTAAGCTTTCCAGTATCACAAAGAACTATCCTGGTACGCGTGCATTGGATAATGTGTCCTTTGATCTTTGTGCGGGAGAAGTTCATTGCCTGGTAGGTGAGAACGGTGCAGGTAAATCAACCTTGATAAAAATCCTATCTGGAGCTGAAAATCCGGATACAGGTGAGATTATCCTTTTTAGTAATAGCTATTCTCAACTTACAACTGCTCAGGCAATCAAAATGAGGATTGCCACAATTTATCAGGATGTTGATCTGGTTGAGTCGCTAACGGTAGCGGACAATATATTTCTTGGAAGCGAAATCTGCAAGCAGGCTATGGTCGTGGATAGAAAAGAGCAAGAAAAGAAGACTATTGAAATCATGGACCGGCTAAGAATTAAAATTAATCCCACCATGCTGGTCTCTGAACTATCAACTGCTGACAAACAAATCCTTCAGATTGTTAAGGCAATTTTCAGGGATGCCGAGATCCTGATCATGGATGAACCAACATCATCTTTGGGATTTGAGGAAACCAACGCCCTTATGGATCTGATTCGTAACTTAGTTTCCCAAGGTAAGGGAATTATCTACATCTCTCACTATCTAAAGGAAGTTACCGAGATTGGTGATCGAATCACTGTCCTAAAAGATGGCAGAGTTGTAAATTCTTATGAGAAAACAAAAGTATCCATGAATCAATTAATTCAAGATATGGTTGGTAGAAGTGCAGATTTATTTTTTTTCAAAGAGAAGACAGACATTCAAGATGAAGTGCTAAGTGTAAAGCATTTTTCACAAAAACCCCTAGTTAAAGATGTATCATTCAGTGTACGGAAGGGAGAAATCTTCGGTATTGGCGGTATGGTAGGTTCTGGGAGAACAGAACTGGTAGCACTTCTTTTTGGTGCAGAGAAGAAGGATAGCGGAGAGTTGATATACAAAAATAGAGTCATAACACCCTCATCACCTTCACGGGCGATTAGAAGCCAGATTTGCTTAATTACTGAGGATAGAAAAGTAACAGGATTGTTCCTGGATCGACCCGTAATTGAAAATATTAAAGTCGTTGATAATGAAATGCACAAGTTCATTCTCAACGTAAAAAAAGAAAATCTGAGTGTTTTTAAAATCGTAAATAGTCTGGATATTCATCTTTCAAATATCAATCAGGATATTGAAAGTCTAAGTGGGGGTAATCAGCAAAAATGCATCCTCGGTCGCTGGCTTTCAACAAATATGGATGTTTTCATCTTTGATGAGCCCACCAAGGGGGTAGATGTGGGCGCTAAACAGGAAATATATAAGATTATTACAGAACTAGCCAAACAGGGGAATGTGATCATTATTATCTCTTCAGATATGCCTGAATTGATTTCACTCAGCGATCGGATTGGAGTTATGAGGCATGGTGAAATGGTAAAAATTTTTGATAAAGATGAGGTTACAGAGCACGTATTAATCCAGGAATACCTTGGCTATCAAGAAAAAACGAAGGTGATCAAATGAACAAAACTAAAGAATCCAAGACTGAAGTAAAAGCACTCAATACCAAGATGACCTTGGTAAATTTCCTTAAAAATCAATGGTTTCTATTATTGATTGTTGTTATCTTGATTGCAGGGTTCACGGGGGCAAAAAATGAACGTTTTTATAACAAAGAGAATCTGCTTAATATTCTTGACCAGATCTCGGTTCTAGGACTGGTTGCAGCAGGCACTACTATCCTTATCATATCCGGTAACTTTGATATTTCAATCGGATCAATTATTGGTCTATCCACATGTGCAATGGCCATTCTAATCAATAATGGTTTCAGTGAAATTTCTGCAATGGTCATTGGTGTGTTGATATGTATTATCTGTTCTAGTTTAAACGGTTTTCTATCTGTTCTCTTTCATACACCATCGTTCATCATCACTCTGGCAATGGCTGGTGTATATCACGGATTAGCCTTATCTATAACTGAGGGTATCATTCAGACAATTTACGGAAAGATGGAGGGTATTTCGGGGGCAAGACTTTTTGGTATTCTGCCTTACCTGTTCATTGTAAGCCTAATCGGATACCTTTTTGTTCACTTCTTGTTGAAATATACCCAACTTGGTAGGCGAATCTTTGCAATTGGCGATAACGCCAGGGCTGCTTTTCTTGCAGGTATTAATGTTAATCTCAATAAAATTTTGTTCTTTGCTATCAGCGGTTTTCTTGCAGGGATAGCAGCTGTATTACTGCTCTCAAGATTGGGCGCTGCTTTGCCAGATACCGGGGCTGGTTTGGAGTTACGAGCTATCGGAGCAGTGGTCATTGGCGGTGTTCCCATCACGGGGGGAATGGGTAATGTCCTAGGAACTTTCTTTGGTGTTCTTCTAATGGGTGTCATTTCAAATAGCCTGAATATGTTGCGTGTGAATCCATATCTTCAGGAAGTGTTTTACGGATTGTTGATCATAATGGCAGTAGCTATAAGCTCCGTCCGCTACCGTTGGTTCGGTGCAAAATAATATATAGATATCAGGAGGAAAAATTATGAAAATTACTATTATCGGTGCAGGCAGTATCGTATTTACAAAAACTATCCTGCTAGACATTTTGTCCAGTGAGCTGAAAGGTATTGAATTCTGCCTTATGGATCCGAATGAAGAGAAGCTTATTTCGGTTAAACGTTTTGCGGAAAAGGTCATACGTGATAACAATTGCTTTGCCTCTGTTTCCATTACCACTAGCCAATGCGAAGCGGTTGAGAATGCTGATTATATAATCACCACTTTCCAAATCGGTGGTCTCAAAGCAACTACGCTAGATTATGAAATCCCCATGAAATATGGTGTGGATCAGTGCATAGGCGACACATTAAGTCCTGGTGGCGTTTTCAGAGCATTAAGGAGTATCCCTGTTATTATGAATCTTGCTAAAGATATTGAGGAACTCAGCCCGAAAGCTTTATTACTCAATTATGTAAACCCAATGTCAATGGTATGTCTTGCTTTAGGAAGAACTAGAGTGAATTTTGTCGGATTATGCCATGGAGTTCAGGTCACACTGGATCTGATTGCGGGTTATTGTGGTGTGCCTAAAAAGGAAATCACTTTTATAAATGCAGGTATCAACCACATGTCCTGGTTTCTGAAATTGGAACATAAGGGTAATGATCTCTATCCTATTTTGCGCGATAAGTTTGAGAAACCTGAATACTATGTAAATGATAAAGTCCGGGGCGAGGTTTTTCGACATTTTGGATATTTTATGACTGAATCTACTGGTCATCTTTCTGAATATCTGCCGTATTTCAGAAAGAATAAAAAGGCGCTTGATTTATATTGCGACGAACCTGCCTTTGGGGGTGAAAGTGGGGCACATGTGAAATGGTCACAGCTTGTATCAAAGAAACTTGCCGAGTCTGATATACTGAAAGATGAATCGACCACAATTCCACCCCGTAGTATTGAGTACGGTTCATATATTATTGAAGCTAAAGAAACAGATGTGCCATTTCATTTTCATGGCAATGTGATGAATGATGGCATGATCACAAATCTACCGAATGATTGTTGTGTGGAAATTCCAGTTTTTTCAGATGGCAAAGGTATCAATAAAGTCAAAGTGGGTGACCTGCCTACGCAATGTGCTGCACTAAATTTGACCAATATTAATGTCCACAAGCTTACTGTTGAATCAGCTCTATCCGGTGATCCTGAAGGCATTATGATGGCGTTAGCGCTTGATCCATTAACAAGTGCTGTGTTGACACTGAGAGAGATTCGTGAGATGGCTACAGAAATGCTTGATTCACAGAGATCCTGGCTTCCTCAGTTTGAGGGCAAACGTATAGAGCCAAAACCGACCATTATTATTGCGAAAAATATAAAGCGAGCAGAAGTGCCAGTAGATCCTGCTCTTGCAGTCGCTCACAGATTTGGGGAACTTATAAAAAAAGAAAATTAACGGAAATAGGATAACATTTTAATTTTAATAGATCGAGAACCAGTACGATATAAATTTCTCGATCTTTTAAATATTTAAGAACAATTTTTTTGAAAATTCGCCAGTTTTTAAATCAAAAGATAATAATCTATAAAATTTATTTACTATTGTATCCCCCCAATAGTTAAACCTTAAAAAATGTTGACAACCCTCAACGAATTTGCTATTATGGTCTTAATTAGTTGGGATAGGCAACAAACAAATATATTCAATGATGCTATTGCCTGTTCATGATGCGTAAGATTGGTCTAATAGTCCTAAGGAGGTGGAAGAAAAAAATTTGCTCAAATATTGTTGTCAAACAATTCAAACTATTATGAAAGAGGAAAAAATGAAACGCTCAAAAATTTTTATGCTTGTTAGTCTGCTGCTTCTAGGGACCATGCTGATCAGCGCTTGCGCTCCCACTGCTGCAGCACCAGCGGAAGCGCCAGCTGAAGAAGCTGCAGCGCCCGCAGAAGAAGAAGCTGCTGGAAAGACCATTATCGGCTTATCCTTCTCCGATTTCGCCACTGAGCGCTGGAAGAATGAGGAAGTCCTGATGCGCGGTTTGCTGGAAGACCTGGGGTATGAAGTGCTTTCAGCCGAAGCTGCCCATGATGTGAAACTGCAGAACGACCAGATTGACAACATGGTCACCCAGGGCGCCAAAGTCATCATTGTCATTGCTGAAGATGGCGACGCCGCCGTTACTGCAGTGGACAATGCTGCCAAATCCGGTGTGAAAGTGATTGCTTATGACCGCCTGATCAAATCAACTGGTATTGCTGCTTACATCTCATTCAACAACGTTGCTGTCGGATACAACCAGGCTGATGGCGTCTCAAAGGCGCTGGATCTTGAGAACTGGGATGTAGCTGCGAATGGACCTGCCAGGATCATCAAAATGGGCGGCAGCCCAACTGATAACAATGCTATCCTGGTTCGCCAAGGACAGGATCAGATTCTGGATCCGTTGGAAGAGGCTGGCAAGGTTGAGATTGTGCAAGATCAGTGGGTTGACAACTGGGATCCTGCGAATGCCACCAAACTGATGGAGAACATGCTGGCAGCGGTTGGAAATGACGTGGATGGCGTGGTAGCTTCCAATGATGGCACCGCTTTAGGCGCCTTAACCGCTATGAAAGCGCAGGGATTGGCTGGCGTAGTGCCGATCTCTGGGCAGGATGCCACCGCTGATGGCTGCAACAGCATTGTCAAAGGCGAACAAACAGTGACAGTGTTCAAAGACATCCGTGAACTAAGCCCGTTGGCAGTAGAATTAGCTGATAAACTGGCGAAAGGTGAAGACCTTGGTTTAGAGATGTACACATTGGCTGAACTGACATTGAATGATGAATTGGAAGGCGAAGTGCCCTGCCAGTTCCTGCCTGTGGTTCAGGTTACCAAGGATAATGTATATGATGTGGTTGTAAAGAGCGGCTTCCAGTCGTATGACGATGTATATCGTGATATTCCTGAAGACGAAAGGCCTCCAAAACCATAATCAAATAGATTAACCGTATTTGTACATAAGGGGCTTCAGCAGAGAATCGTCAGTTTCGATGAAGCCCCTTTTTTTTGAGAGGTAAGTGCAATGTCAAATGATATTATCCTGGATATTCAAAATATTACCAAGCAATTCCCGGGTGTGACAGCCTTGGATAAAGTCTCCATTAAGATCAAGAAGGGTGAGATCCATGGTATTTGCGGAGAGAATGGTGCTGGCAAGTCGACTTTGATGCTGATCCTTAAGGGGGTTCATCCATACGGCACTTATGAAGGATGTATCCAATACAATGGAGAAGAATTGAAATTTGATAAAGGCTCAATTCGGCAGGCAACAGAAGCGGGGATCGCAATTGTCTTTCAGGAATTAACGCTTGTATCGAATATGACTGTGGGGGAGAACGTTTTTTTAGGACGCGAACCACGAGAAGGCGCCGGAATTAATTGGAACAAGCTATACTCCGACACCCAGGCGATATTGGACAAATATCACCTCGATATTGATGCCAATGAAATAGTAAAAAACCTTGGCGTTGGTAAGATGCAGATGACGGAAATCGCAAAAGCGCTCTCAGAAAATGCCAAGATTCTCATTTTGGATGAACCGACCAGCGCCCTTACCGAAGCCGAAATCGATAAGTTGATGGAAATTTTGAAAAATTTGAAATCTCACGGTGTGACTAGCATTTATATTACCCACAAATTACCCGAATTATTTCGCATCACCGATTCAGTTACCGTACTACGCGATGGCAAGGTCATCACCAGCCAACCGACCAGCCAGTTAAATGAGGAGATGTTGATCAAATATATGGTCGGACGAGAGATAAAAGAACGTTTCCCAAAAAGAAAAAATAAACCGGGAAAAGTGATCTTTGAGGTGCATGGTTTACGGGCGGTAGATCCCAATGTGTCAAATAAAGAAGTTGTCAAAGGAGTGGATTTTGATATCAGAGAAGGTGAAATTTTTGGAATAGCCGGTTTAATGGGATCGGGCAGAACAGAACTGGTTACCACCCTGTTTGGAGAGTATGGCAAGATTACCGAAGGCATTATCCACTTGCATGGAGAAGATGTCCGTGTGAGTGGTTCCTATGATGCCATGAAAAAGGGCATCAGCCTGGTGCCCGAAGACCGTAAAAGGTTCGGGTTGGTTCTGATCCAGTCTATTCAAAAGAATATTTCCTTAGCGAATCTCGACCAATTTTCAACCGCCTACCGCATCAACTTTAATGCGGAAAATAAAGCTTGTGATTCCTTTGCCCAGCGGCTTGCGATCAAAGCTCCCAACCTCTCTGTTTTATGCCAGACTCTTTCTGGCGGCAATCAGCAAAAAGTCGTCATTGCTAAATGGCTGATGAGCAATCCCAAGATTCTCATTATGGATGACCCAACCCGGGGAATTGATGTGGGCGCGAAATATGAGATCTATAAATTGATGAATCAGCTATCAGAGGAAGGGATTGCTATCATCATGATTTCCAGCGATCTAGAGGAGATCATTGGCATGAGCGATCGCATCATGGTCATGTCTCAAGGCAGGTCTATGGGCATTCTTGAGAAAAAAGACTTTGACCGTGAAAAAATAATGGTCATGGCAACCGGTCTTGTGAAAAACCATAATATGGTGGAGAAGGAGAAAATTCCATGAGTGATACTTCGTCTTTTTTAAAAAAGCAAATTAAGGAGAATATACAGACGTATGCCATTCTTTTGGCCATGGCGTTTGTGTGGGCTTTATTCTCCTTTTTAACCAAGGGAATGTACATCGGTTCACAAAACTTTTCTAACCTGTTTCGGCAAATGACGGTGACTTCCTTCCTGGCGGTCGGTATGGTGTTAGTGATCGTCACCGGGAATATTGATCTATCCGTTGGCAAAGTAGCAGGGTTTGTTTCAGTAGTTGTTGCGAAATTTCAAGATGATATTTGGTTCAATGTGATGCCAAATAATGAATTACTCACGACGATCTTATCAGTTCTGATCGGAATTGGAGTCGGCACTATTTTTGAAGCAATTCAAGGCTATTTGATCTCTTACCTGCACGTACCCTCATTCATTGTAACCTTGGGCGGCAGCTGGATTTTAAACGGCGCAATTTTGGTTGTTACTGAGGGAAAAACAATTGCTGCCAATCAGCCTATTTTTTCATATATCGCGCAGGGATATTTGCCTCCTATTGCAGGATGGGTCATGGCGGGTGCATTGATCTTGATAATGTTCTTGACCATGTTCCAAAGCAGGCGCAATAAAGTGAAGTATGGATTCACACCAGCACCAATCGCTTTAGATATTACCCGCACGATATTTCTTTCAATACTTATCACAGTGTATGTTTACATTGTCAATCAATATAATGGCGTGCAATTTCCCGTGCTCCTGTTGGCGATCACCGCAGTTGTGATGGCGTATATTTCAGGCAATACTCCTATTGGACGATATGCGTATGCGATTGGTGGAAATCGAGAAGCGGCTCGCCTCTCGGGTGTTAATATCAATAAGAGCATTTTCAAAGTCTTCGTCTTCATGGGTATATTGTGCGGCATATCCGGTGTAGTACTGGCTTCCTATGTGGGTTACGGTACCATCGCAGCTGGTTCTGGATATGAATTGGATGCCATTGCGAGCTGTATTTTAGGCGGTACCTCCACTCTTGGAGGAATTGGCACGATCTTTGGCGCCATCATTGGGGCAATGCTCATGGCCAGCCTGACCAGCGGTTTGCAGATGTTGAATGTAACAGCAGCATGGCAATATATCCTGAAGGGAATTGTATTGGTATTGGCTGTTTATGCCGATGTGTATCTAAAGAAAAGCAGGTAGAAAAAAACGAGATAAATGGCTACCACTGCAGACCAAAAACTGGTTCGAAAGTTAAACAATAATTCCATCATTGAGATTCTCAGAAGAGAAGCTCCATTGTCGCGTGCAAATCTAGCAGTGATTTCTGGGTTAAACCGTTCCACGGTTTCATCCATCATCGATGATCTGATCAAAGAGGGCTGGGTTAATGAAACCACATACCAAACCAGCAAGATCGGTCGTCCGGGTTTGCTGCTGGAAATCAATCCTAAGGGTGGTTTTGTTGTGGGTTTTGAAATCGGCGTGGATTTTCTATTGTGCGTTGCGGCCGATTTTTCGACGAATATCATTTGGCGCAAACGTGTGGAAACCAATCCAGCAGATGGCCAGCTGCTGATCCTTCAAAAAGCCTTTGAATTGGCTGCAGAAGCGGTCGCGGAGGGGAAAAAACAATGCAATCGTCTGCTAGGTATTGGGATTGCGGTTCCAGGGTTATTGGATCTGCAAAATGGAATCTTAAAATTGGCGCCCAATCTGAAATGGGAAAATGTTCCCATGCGATTGATCTGGAATCAACAGTTCCATTGCCCGGTTTATCTTGAGAATGATGGCAACGCGGCTGCCTTGGGCGAATACTATTTCGGCGCTGCGCGCGGGATAAATGATTTCATCTATATTGCAGCGGGTTATGGTTTGGGTTCGGGCATTATTGTGAATGGGCAGCTCCTGCGCGGTAACAAGGGTTACGCCTCTGAAGTTGGGCATATGACTTTTGACCCGCAAGGAGAGATCTGCGCTTGTGGAAAACGCGGATGCTATGAAACCATTATTGGACCGCGGGCAGTGATCAATAGCGTTAAAAAGCTGCTCAAAGAAAAAGGTTCAGAAAGCACAATATTTAAATTTGCCGACAGCGAAAATGGACCTATTAATTATGATGCGGTGGTAAACGCAGCCAAACAAGCAGATCCGATCGCAATAGATGCGTTGAAGGATGTTGGACGCAAATTAGGATTGGTGGTATCGCACTTGGTAAACATCTTTGATCCAAAAATGATTATCTTGGGCGGCGCATTGAACTATGCCAAAGATTTCATTCAACCCTGTGTGGAAAAAACGGTTAGGGAGAATGCGCTCGGGCTATGCCAAGAAGACCTGGAAATTACCACTTCCCAGCTTGGTCAGGATTCCAGCGTAATGGGAACTATCGCATTGGTCTTGGAAAATCTGTGGAAAATTGAATAACGCATTTCTTGTGCGATAACAATTATATAAATTAAAAATCCAAAAAGGAGATAGAAATGGATAAACAATACCAACCCAAACCCGAACACCGCTTTACCTTCGGTCTTTGGACGGTGGGAAATACTGGTGGAGATCCTTTCGGTGATGATGTCCGTGAGAAAAAATCTCCAGCCGACCTGGTGTATTTATTGGCTGAAGTAGGAGCATATGGCGTTAATTTTCATGACAATGATTTGATCCCTATTGACGCCACTCCAAGTGAAGCGGAGGAGATTAAAAAAGCCTTTAAAAAAGCGTTGGCAGATACTGGTCTGGTGGTAGGCATGGCAACCACCAATATGTTCTATCACCCTGTTTTTCGGGATGGCGCTTTTACTTCCAACAATGCTTCTGTCCGCAAATATGCCATGCAAAAAACTATGCGGGCTATCGACCTGGGGGTGGAGATGGGCGCCAAAGTGTTCGTCTTCTGGGGTGGCAGAGAAGGTGTGGAAGTAGAAGCCGCCAAGGATGCCATCACTTCCATCCAAAGAAATCGCGAATGCATGAATTTTCTGTGTGAATATGTGCGTGATCAGGGCTATGATTTAGTCTTTGCGTTGGAACCCAAACCAAATGAGCCGCGAGGTGATCTGTATCTAGCGACGGTTGGCCACATGCTGGCTTTTATTGAGACTCTTGATCATCCCGAAATGATTGGGGTAAATCCGGAGTTTGCCCATGAATCCATGGCAGGTTTAAATTTCATCCATGGCGTTGCCCAAGCCATCGACGCAGGTAAATTATTCCATATTGATCTGAACGATCAGGCTTTTGGCAGATACGATCAAGATTTCCGTTTTGGCGCCGTCAATTTAAAAAACACTTTCTTCCTGGTAAAACTATTGGAAGACCATGGCTATAAAGGAAACCGCCATTTCGATGCCCATGCTTATCGCACCGAAGATTTTGAAGGAGTAAAAGATTTTGCACGCGGATGTATGCGCACCTACCTGATCCTGAAAGAAAAAGCAGAGAAGTTCAATGCGGATGCTGAGATTCAAGGATTACTGGCTGAAATCAACCGTGTGAATGAAGAACTGAAAGATACCGATGGGAAATATACCCCTGAAAAAATGAAAAAATTGAAAGAATACGCTTTTGATCGTGATGCGCTCGCAAAATTGGGCTCACATTATGAAAAACTGGACCAATTGACCAATGAGGTTCTTTTGGGAATTCGCTGATAGAAAATTGCATGACAGTAAAAGGATTCTCGAGCTACGATGCAGTTGGGGTTAATTACGGCGATATTCGTTTGAAGGTCGCCCAGTCTGTTGGACCGCGCATTCTGTCATTGACGTATAAGAACAATACCAATATTTTCGCTGAGCTGCCTGGGGAGTCTCTGGAATTTTCAGACAAAAAGAAATTTTATTTTTATGGCGGTCATCGACTATGGATTGCACCTGAGAAACCAGAGTTTACCTACTCCCCAGATGACTCGCCCATCACCATCCATCAAGATCTGCATGCAACTGAATTAGTTCAGAATCCAGATAAGCACACGGATATGCAGAAGATGATCAGGGTCGAAAGCACGCAATATCCTGATGTTCTGATTGTTGATCACACGATCATCAACAAAGGAAAGAATGGACGGCGGATAGCCCCCTGGGCGATCACGCAGCTGCAGCTGGGAGGTGTAGCCATTCTACCAATCAGGTCGCAGGTTGGGCAGGGAAGTCCTTTTCTACCGAATCGGGGGATAATCTTTTGGCCATATACAAAAATTCGCGATAGCAGACTGCATTTCGAAAATGACTCTGTTCTTTTGGATGCCAGGCAAGTAATGCAAGAGCCTGTCAAATTGGGATTAGTTCACAGCCAATCTTGGATTGCATATTGCATTGGGGATGTGATTTTCATCAAGTATTCAAAAAACGCAGGCTTTGATTGTTCTTTGGATATGGGTGCAGCGCATCAGTGCTATTGCAATGATAAATTCATTGAATTGGAAACGATAGGAACATACCAGCAACTCTCTCCCGATTCATCAATTCATCACCGTGAGGTTTGGAGGCTGATCGCCAATCCTTTCAAGAGTTTTTCGGATGAGGAGATTGCGAGTTTTATCCATGATATTGAGTCGCAAAAAGAGTTCTTGGAGTTGTTATAGATGACGGGAAAATTGACATACTTCATCGGGATTGATAGTTCCACCACAGCCACCAAAGCAGTCCTGGTTGATCAAAAAGGCAAGTTTCATGGAAGTGCTTCTTCGGAATATTCATTCGATACGCCGCATCCATTATGGAGCGAACAGGATCCGAATTTGTGGTGGCAGGCTACTGTGGAGAGCATCACGAAATTGATACAAACCACACAGGTTGATCCATCTGACATTTGCGGTATCGGACTGACCGGGCAGATGCATGGCTTGGTTATTCTGGATGAAAAAGGTGAAGTCCTGCGCCCAGCCATCCTGTGGAATGACCAGCGTACTGGAACACAATGCGAAAAAATCCGAGATGTCATCGGTAAGAGTGCTCTCATTCAGATTACCGGCAATGATGCGTTGACAGGTTTTACGGCTCCTAAGATTCTATGGGTGAAGGATGAGGAACCGCAAATATACCAGCGCATTCGCCATGTCCTGCTGCCCAAGGATTATGTACGCTTCCATTTGACGGGAGAATATGCAATGGACCGCGCGGGCGGATCTGGCACTATTCTGTTTGAACTGTCCAAACGGGATTGGGCTTTCAATCTGATTGAAAAGCTGGGCATGCATAAAGAATGGTTCCCAAACACATTTGAAGGTACCGATGTAACCGGGAAACTTTCCAAGCAGGCTGCAAAAATGACGGGATTGAAGGAAGGGATTCCCGTTTTTGGAGGCGGAGGTGATCAAGCTGCCGCTGCCGTCGGCACTGGCGCGGTTGAGGAAGGTATCATCTCCATCAGCCTGGGTACTTCCGGCGTTGTTTTTGCCAGTGTGGATAGCCCTTTTATTGAACCTGAAGGACGTCTGCATGCTTTCTGCCATGCCGTTCCGAACAAATGGCATTTGATGGGTGTCATGCTCTCTGCGGCAGGCAGTCTGCGTTGGTTTCGGGATACTTTCAAGCAGGAAGCGGATTTTAATGCCTTGGTGAATGATGCGAAAAATGTACCGCCTGGCTGTGAGGGTCTTTTGTTTCTGCCCTACTTGACTGGCGAGCGGACACCTCATCCTGATCCATTGGCGCGCGGCGCTTTCGTTGGGTTGACTGTACGGCATACTTTTCCGCATTTAACCCGTTCGGTGTTGGAAGGCGTCACGTTTGGTTTGCGAGATAGTTTTGAACTTATGAAAAATATTGGCTTAAAAAAGGTTGATCAGGTAAGAATCACAGGCGGTGGTGCAAAGAGTGCGCTGTGGCGGCAGATTCTGGCAGATATTCTGAATACTCCGATCTGCACAGTGGATTCCGAGGAAGGGGCAGCCTTTGGAGCGGCATTGCTGGCTTCAACCGGGGCAGGTCATTTTGGCAGTGTGGAACAAGCGTGCCAAGAATCCATCAATGTGCTGGATGAAGTCAAACCAAGCGGCAACCGGGAAGTATATGAAAAGTTATATCCTGAATATCGTTCTCTCTATCCAGCACTGAAAAATAATTTTAATAATATTGCTGATATTCACAGTTAAGGCAGATAAATCACTTATGGTCATTTTACAGCGAGGACCGGTATTTCAGAAAGACCGATCACCTTCTGCAATTGACTGCCCATCAGCAATCCACGTAAACCGCTCATACCGCGCGTGCCCATTATGATGAGATCGCACCCTTGATTGACTGCGACCGTCATGATGCTTTCTGCGGGGGAATCAAACAGCAGTTCGTCATGAATCGTCACTCCCTCACCAATAATTTCATGCGCTTGCTGCAGCAGGTGGTTGCCGGCATGAGAACGATCGGTGATGATGTCATCAATGTAAGGTTTGCCTAATTCCGAGGGCACTGGATCCATGGCACATACCAGCCATAATTCCGCGGGAGATTGACAGCGTGCCAGATCACCCGCAATTCGTGCAGCACGTTTAGCATGTTCGGATCCATCATACGCGATCAGTATTTTCTGGAACATAGAAAGCCTCCTTCATGGTTTTTTATGTTTATTATTTACACTATACTATTTTTGAAAGGTTTTAGTTATTAATGGTTGATTAATAATTCCATCCAACGATTGCGGTTTTCAGAGAATACACAATGTATGATTCTTTGGATGATAGAAGTTGAAGAGATTCTGATTAAAGAATGAAGATAGATCTCATTTTTCACCAGGCAGGATTACAATAAAATTGCTATGAATAAGCTGGATGCGATCAGTGCTAATGCTGAGAAACTGTTAAAAGAGCTTTCTCCTCACGTGACCCTTTTAGCAGCTGCGAAAACTCGTTCACCAGAAGAGATTCAAGCTGCCTGGCAGGCTGGCATTTGCTGCTTTGGTCATAATT
>CAYVJI010000031.1:0-19508 GCA_964451805.1 uncultured Pelolinea sp.
TTGCAAAAATAGAAAAAATGTTCTATACTATGCAGTATGAACAACCCCTTGCAAACAACCTCGCTCAATCAGCTGATTGTCCTGGCGCTCCCGCGCTATAAGGCCCGCGATGTGCTCGCGCTGGTGGCTGATCTGGCTGTGCGCAACGCGCTGCGCGTGGTGGATGGCGGCAATCTTTTTAATGTCCTTATCCTCAACCGCCTGATCCGGCGCAAGACCGGCAACGTCAGGGAAATTCTGGAACACATCTATATTCGACGGGCGTTTACCTGCTTTCAAATGGAATCCATGCTGCGCGATCCAGCGGATAGCCGCAGTCCGCTGATTGTGTTGGACCTGCTGCATACCTTCTATGATGAGAGCGTAGATGATCAGCAAAGCCGCAGGCTGCTGGCAGATTGCATTGGACACCTGCAGCGGCAGGGCCGCCAAGCACCCGTGATGGTCAGCATCTTCCCCTCGCCCAAAGCGGGCAAGCGGCCTTTTTTGATTCAGATGCTCACGCAAGCCGCCAACAGCGTGTGGCAGCCGGAATCCAGCCCCGCCCTGCCGCTGCAGCCGGCCTTATGGGAGTGAGCCGTGGGACGCACCATCCCTTCCGCCAACCAGTACCTGATCCAGGAACAAGAATCCTTCAGCCGCTTCCGGCGCGCGCTGAGGCGCAGTGACCAGCTGGTGCTGGATGCGCTGTTCTGCGCTGCCCGCAAGCATTCGGCCGCGCTCTCTTATGCTTCGCATGCGCTGCCTTTCGAGGTCGCTCTGCTTTCCATGCTGCTGGAGGAGCATAAAGAAGTCATGCGGCTGCGCCAGCTGCTGGAAGACGAACTTGCGCGCAAACGGGATGCCTGAATTTTCTGGCTGGCTGCTGGACCTCTACGAAGATGTACAGGCGGGGGTTGTGCTCTGGTTCGTGTGCGAGGATGCGGGCAGGGTGCGCCTGCATCAGGAATTCACAGCTGTGTTTTATGCGGGGGGGGCGCGGCAGGAACTGAAAAAGCTGGATGCGTTTTTGCGCGCACAGGCTCCGCCATACAAAACAGCCTTTGTGCGGCGCAGGCACCTCTACCAGCAGGAGATGCTTGAGATGCTGGCGGTGGAGATGCAGCCGGCCAAGATCCCGCCGTTGGTACGCCGCCTTTCAAAACAATTCCCCGCTCTGGACTTTTTTGATGCAGATATCCCCATCCTCATCCGTTATGCTGCCCGCTATGGCGTTTTCCCGCTGGCGCATTGCCGCGTCAGCCATGCGGGCGAGCGCCTGCGGGCGCTGGAAGTGCTGGATACGCCCTGGGATCTGGACCCGCCGCCCGCGCCCCTGCGCGTTCTGCAGATCGATGCCGATGTTGATCCGCGCTACCGCACGCCGCAGGCATTGACTGTGCGTTTTGAAACTGAGGAGCACCGCATCCCGTTGCAGTATGAGCGTTCTTCCCTGATCCGTCTCAATTCCATCCTGGCGCGGGTGGATCCGGATTTAATATTGACCAATCACGGCGATGTATGGCTGCTGCCCTGCCTGCTCGGCATGGCGCAGCATGCCGGGGTGGCATTAAGCCTGAATCGCGAAGCCAATCGCGCGGTGCTGATCAAAAAAGAGGGTTCCTATTTCTCGTATGGACGCATCATCTATCGCGGGCAGCAGGTGCTGCTATTCGGGCGCTGCCACATCGACAGCCGCAACGCTATGCTGTGGCAGGACTATGATCTGATCAGCGCGATGGAGATGGCGCGCGTGACGCGCCTGCCCATCCAGACGGCAGCGCGCTGCTCACCTGGGACGGGCATAAATATGATGGAAGTTTACACGGCTCTCAAACAGGAAATATTGGTGCCTTGGCAGAAGACGCATGGCGAGGAGGTCAAAACCGCTTATGAACTGCTGCGCAATGACCAGGGCGGCTTGGTCTACCAACCCACGGTCGGGCTGCATGAAAACGTGGGCATGATCGATTTTGTCTCGCTTTACCCCAGCATCATGACCTTCTGCAACATTTCGCCCGAATTGCCGATCCCCAAGGAGCTGGGCAATTCTCCCCTGCCGCCCGGTTTGATCCCCCAGACGCTCAAGCCCCTGCTGGAAAAGAGAATTTCATTGAAGCAGCGCATGCTTTCTTTGTCTTCGGATGATCCGCTCAAATCCTATTACAAAGCCAGGGCTTCTGCCCTGAAGATGCTGCTGGTGTGCTGTTTTGGCTATATGGGTTATAAAGCCGCCAAATTCGGGCGGATAGAATCCCACGAGGCGATCTCCGCCCTGGGGCGCGAGGCGCTGCTGCGTGCCAAAGAAGCAGCCGAGGACTTGGGTTTCAGCGTGCTGCATTTATATGTGGATGGCATTTGGGTAAAGAAAGAGGGCTGCAGCCAGCCGGACGACTTCCTGCCGCTGCTGCACGAGATCATTGAGAGAACCGGCCTGCCCATCTCGCTGGATTGTATCTATCGCTGGGTTGCCTTTCTGCCTGCCCGCCGCGATAGCCGCCTGACCGTCCCCAACCGCTATTTCGGGATGAAACAGGATGGCAGCACGACCGTGCGCGGCATCGAGCTGCGCAAACATGATACAGCCGCTTACCTGAACCGGCTGCAGGAGCATTTGCTAAACTTTTTCCAAAATGCGGAGACTCAAACGGATCTGCGGCGGCAAGTGCCCAAAGCCTTGCGGCTGGTGTTGGAAAGATATCGCAGGCTGAAGCAGGGCCGCGTAACCTTGGTGGATCTGGTCATTCATAAGCGCATGGGAAGGGAATTGGAGGATTACCGCGTTCTCTCTCCGGCCGCCATTGCCGCCCGCCAGCTGCAGACGATTGGCCAACCGGCGAGGCTGGGGCAGCGCATCCCGCTGATCTTTACACTGGGCAAGCCGGGCGTGCAGGCCTGGCATGAACACATTCCCCTGGATCCCCATTCGGTGGATTATGCGTACTATGCTGAACTGCTCACGCGGGCGGCTGCCGCTATCCTTCAGCCATTCGGCGTGGATGAACCTGCTTTGCGCGAGTACCTGGGAAGCAATGGGTACACACAGATATCATTGCACGAGCATGAATGGGTTGTCGATTAATTCTTTTCAGAATCTTCTTGATTATCTGTAAAACTCTGTTTGCCTATTCGGCACTGTAATGCCTCAAGCAGCCTGTTTGAATTGAGTCTGGTAAAGACGGGCGTAAACACCGCCTGTGATCTGCAGCAATTCTTCGTGTGTACCCCGCTCAACGATTCTGCCGCGGTTTAAAACCAGGATCTGATCGGCAGCCAGAATGGTGCTTAGGCGATGCGCGATCACAATGCTGGTGCGGCCGATCATCACGCGTTTAAGCGCTTCTTGAATCAGAGCTTCCGATTGGCTGTCCAAGCTGCTGGTGGCTTCATCCAGTATTAGGATACGCGGGTCTTTTAAGATGACGCGCGCCAGTGCGATGCGCTGCTTTTCCCCTCCGCTGAGCCGATAGCCGCGTTCGCCCACAATGGTATTATACCGATCGGGCAGTTGCGTGATGAAGTCATGGATGTTGGCAGCCTGGGCGGCAGCTTCGATCTCGGTTTGGCTGGCTTCTGGATTGGCGAACAACAGGTTGGCGAAGATGGAATCATGAAAAAGAAAAGCTTCCTGGGTGACCATTCCGATTTGGGCGGTGAGCGATTGCAGGCTGACCTCCCGCAGATCATAGCCGTCCAGCAAAATACGACCCTGCGTTGGATCATACAAGCGCGGGATCAAGTAGGTCATGGTGGTCTTGCCTGCTCCGCTGGGTCCGACTAGCGCAGTGATCTTCCCGGGTGGAATGACACAGGTGATTTCTCGCAGAGCGCTCTTTCTGGCTTGGCTGCTTTTTACTTCCACTTCGGCAGGCAAAGGAGCTTGTTCTTCTGAAAGGACGGTGGTGACTTCACTCTCTTGGCCATAGCGGTGCACACTGCTGAGTAAGTGGATGTCTCTGTCCTCATACTCAAAGCTGACCTGCTCAAATCGGATTTCTCCCAATGGTTCTTTCAGCTCTCGTGCTTCTGTTTTTTCCGCAATCTCAACCGGCAGATCAATGACCTCGAAAACGCGCTCGAAACTGACCACGGATGTGCTGAATTCAACTGGAGCGTTTGCCAAACTCTGCAACGATCCGTACAGAATGCCCAAGTATGAACCCAGAGCGACAATGGTACCGATGGTCAGTTTGCCGCTGATGACCTGATAGCCGCCAAATCCGTATACCAATGCCATGCCTACCGCGCTGAGCAGGCTGATGATGACGAAAAAGAACGATCCAAACACCGCCCGTTTAATGCCCAGGTCGCGCACCTTGGATGCCCGCAGTCGAAATTGATCCGCTTCGGTCTTTTGCTGACCGAACAACTTTACCATTAATGCCCCGCCGATATTGAGGGTTTCATTCACCATGGCGTTCATGCGTGCGTTGGCTTCCATTTGCTGTCGGGCAGCTTCGCGCAGTCGCTCGGCGGATATGCGCGCGGCGATGATGAAAAGCGGTAGGATGGCAACGCTGATCAATGTTAATCGCCATTCAATGGTGACCATCATACTGAAAACGGCTGCGGCCTGCACTAAATCTGTGATGATGTTGATCAACGTGTTGCTGATGGCAGTCTGTGCGCCGATGACATCGTTATTGATTCGGCTCATCATCTCGCCTACTTTGGTGTGCGTGAAGAAACGCAAGGACATGCGCTGCAGTTTCTCATACAAAGCTGAGCGCAGATCGAAAATCACTCCTTCTCCGACTGCTGTATTCAGCCGACGTTCCAGCACGCGCAGCAGACCCTTCAAGGCTGGCAGCGCAAGCAGCGCCAGGGAGAGCTGCACCAAACGCCGAATATCTTTAGATGGTATGGTAGTATCGATCAGGTCACGTAGGACGAGCGGTGAAAGCAGCGATAATCCCGAGCCAGCCAGGATCAACAGCAGCATGCCAAAAAGATACCAGCGATACGCGCTGGAATATTTTAAAACCCTGATTAATAGGTCCCTGGTAAGTTTGGGTTTTTCGTCTCCCGATCGCAGATAACTGTGCCAACCGCTCCCGCGCATAGTATGCTCCTATCAGTAAGTAAAAGTGTGCTATTAGGATTATAAACGCCTGCTCTTTGTTTCCTCACAACATTTAAAAAAGTGACAAATGGCACAACTTTTCCATCTGCTATAATGGCGGTAAAAGGCAGGTGAACAGCATGAATAAAGTTTGGGTATTCATCGCGATAGTTTTATTGGTGGGTCTGATGATGGCAGCTGGTGGAATTCTATTCCTGCGGAGTTTCACCCAGCAGACTTTTTCTCCTTTGTTGGAAGCTAACCAAAAGGTGCAAACGCAAGTCGCTCAGATTCTGCACCCCACTGCGACCATCCTGCCTGACCCGATCAGCATCGTACATCAGATCAATACTCTGGCGCGGCTGGAGACCATTCAATATTCCGTTGAGAAGATCATCACGGCTGAAGTGGCGCAGGAACCTTTAGGGGAGCTGTTTGGAGACCGTTTGCTGTTTGTGGCGCATGGCGAAGTGATCGCGGGTGTGGACTTGGCGGATCTCAAGACTGAAAACCTGCGAATTGAAAAAGGATTGGTGACGCTCAAGATGCCGCCTGCGCAGGTTTTCACGGTGCGGCTAGACAATGATAAATCCTATGTTTATGACCGAGAAACCGGGCTGCTCACCAAAGGTCAAAAGGACCTTGAGACTCAGGCACGTCAGGCAGCTGAAAATGAAATTCTAGAAACAGCGTTGGAAGATGGCATCCTGGAGCAGGCGCGCTTGAATGCGGAAGCGTACCTGCTGCGATTTCTGAACAGTCTGGGATTTTCAAACGTAGTCTTCGCGCAATCTGATTGATCGGCATATTGCGTTCACACTGTAATTCTTGGATTTTTTTTTATCGTCTTTTCCATAGTCAAAGGCAATACAGTGATCTGATCTGAAACTACGATAAAATGGATGGGTTTTAGCGATCTTTGTCTTTAGAGAGATGGTTTGAAAACAAAAGATTTTTTCAAGCGCTTTTTCATTTTGAGTGATGCTAAGGTCTTGATCTTGGCTTTCTTGCTCTATTTCCCGTTCATCTTTTTGGGATACGGCAGCGATTACGATTCCTACAATGTCCTGTGGGCGGGGCGCAACTACCTGCAAACATGGGATTATGTGCCCTCGCGCGTGCCAGGTTTTGTGGTGTATGAAGCGCTCATCCTGCTGCTGGATAGCATCGGCGGCAGCCTACTGACTAACCTGCTCAGTTTGGGCATGTCACTGGTGATCCTTTTTACTTTCATGAAAATTTGCAAAATATATCAGATTCCCCATTATCACTTGCTGGCTTTAGCGCTCATGCTGCATCCTTATTTTTGGGTGAATTCAACCTGCAGCATGGATTATCTGATTGCGTTAGGCTTTGCTTTGGCAGGTTTGCTGTTGGCGCTGAAAGGTCGCGTATTTTGGGCAGGTTTGACGATGGGTATGGCGATTGGGTCGCGTATGACCACCCTGATCGTGGTGGCGGTTTTTCTGGTTTGGCTGTGGATCAGCCAGCCGGCTGACCGCAGAAAGGTTTTTCTGACCGCTATGACAGCATTGTTTTTCGCGGTATTGTTTTACATCCCCCCGGCGGATTTTTCCGAATGGAACGCTAACTTTTTAAAACCATCAGTCAGCACGCAGGATTACTGGACGCCGCTGCTGCGCGTTGGGCGGTTTATCTACAAAAACCTATTTTATTTTTGGAATCCGTTGGCAGTTATTCTTTTGGCTTGGAGTGCACTAAGAGTTATTGGAGGTCACAAACAAGTTGTACAAGAACCCTATTTTGGGCTTTTATTAACTTCAATCGCGGTGATCTTGGGCGTAGAAGCCTTCTATTTGCGATTGCCCACCGAACCGGCTTATTTGCTGCCCACGCTGCCTTTCTGGCTGATCATCCTTGGCATCGCTTTTCGCAAGAAACGCTTGCCGCTTCTGCTGATGATTGCAGTTCTGTTTGTTTCGAATTTTGTCAGCATCAACATTGCGCAGCCGGATCAAAAGAATTACGCGACCGGTGCGGATTATGGCGTGTGGGTTGAAGAAGGTCACCTTCTCAAAGATGTGCGCATCCGGCAGGAATACCTGGCGTGCGGAAACCAGCCCTGCAGCTATTTAGAAGATCCGGCAAGCGCGCCACCCGGATTTTAACCCTGCCCAGAATAAAGAAAGATGAATCTAGAATTTCGATTCAACTGTAACTGAATAAATTAGAAGTGTCGGTTTTCTACGCTACTGCTTTTATGGAAAAAGAGCAATTTTCTAGCATCTTGAATAGAAAAAAACCCACTCAGGTTTGATCACCCAGGTCGTTATAGGTGCGTATTAGATCCAGCGGTTTTTTATAAGAGAATGGAATCCTGCCCTTCTCTTTGGCGTATCCAACTCCAATAACCAGGATGGGGCGCTGGTAGGCTTTCAGCTTTAATTTTTTCTTCATGCGGCTTTCCAATAAACCAAAATCCGGCCAATTGATCGCCACCGAGCTTAAACCCAGCGTTTCTAGAGCGTACAGGAAAGCCATGCTTGCCAGCGAGGCATCCACATAAATGGTATGTCGATCTCGGGAGGAGAAATAATCGCTAAGATCTCCAATCACCACGATCACCATGGGCAGGTTTTCGGCGTAACCTGCAGTGCCAAAGGGAATGCTGGCGATCTCTTTCACCAGAGCGGGATCATCGAAAATACGGTAATGAAAAGGCTGGCGGTTGCAGGCGCTGGGTGCCAGGCTGGCAGCCTGAAGGGCGCGGTCAACCAATTCGCGCGGCACCTCTTTATCCTGAAACCACCGCACCGAGCGCCGTTTGAGGGACAAATTCAGGAATTGATCAAAGGAAGGGATTTCTAATTTTGCCCGTTCGCTTCTTTCGTAGGGGATGAATTTTTTTGTTGAATCAAGGCTGGCTGGTTGAGGCAGTTGTTCGAATACATTTTTCATCCTGCCGATCAGGTCATGCGCAGCGTCCGCTACTCGGAAATACTCGCTCAACACGTCATGAGCCCATTGCATTTCGCCTGCTTCAACTATGGCTGCCTCAGGGCTTTGTAACAGGAAAGCATAGCTTTCCACAGTCTTTTGCAGGTAATCCAGTGCAAAAATCGTGCGGCGATTTTCCATGATCAATCCCTTTTCTAAGCGGTGAATGTTGCGGCGGATGAGAACGTTTGAACGATGGACTTGCCGGGTTTTTTTGTGGTAAGCCTGCACTGCGGTGGTGTAGGCGAAGATCTCCCGATCAAAGGACCGGCTGAAGAGCAGGTGGTATGGAATGGCCAGGAACTTGCTAAGTGATAAGAATCGATAAAGGACACTTGTATAACCATCCACGATTTTCCTTACCACGGAGATTGCCAAGATCTTTTTCGCGATTTGCTTGAGTTTGTTGAGGTTCATTCAATATGCTCCTAGATTCCTGCCAATTGTAATTGGTTTTATCAAATAATTTATTGCGGCAAAATTTTTTTTGAAGTAATAGTGCTATAATCAAAATTGGGAAGACAATTAGTAAAAAAAACATCGTTTTTTTGGGAGGGATTGTTTCCATAGAAAAATAAAACCAAAAAATCTCTGTGAAATCAAGGCACCCTCATCACACGTACTCAAGAAAGAGATCCATCCACTTTAAATAACCGTTCCATGAGAAAAAATAGGAGGAATCCATGGCAAACGAGTATTGTGAGAATTGTGGTAAACCCCTTGAAAAAGGGTCACGTTTCTGTGAAGCTTGCGGTCAGCCTGTCAAATACACTAAAGACACCGATAATTCCCGCGGAGAGAAATCGGGTAAATCCAATTCGCAGGTGTTTTTCATTACTATCGCTGTTGCTCTTGCCATTGCGGCGATTGGGATTGTCTATCTGGTCAACCCTGCTGATTTTTTTAGACGCGAGCTAAAACCAGAGCAATTTACTGCTAACGATGAATTGATCCTCCCACAGGAAACTGAAAAAGAACCTGTTGCTGAAATAGCAAGCGGTCAGCAAATAGTACAAGTTACAACTTCCATCACTACTGTCCCCATCCAACAGGTTGCTCATGATCGTGATGTGTTCTATTGTGTTCCTTCGGACGGACCGACAACACTCACCATCTCCGCCGTCTCTATTTCTCCGGTTAATGAAATAAACCTGCAATGGCGGTTAAATGTCAAAGCAGATGGACGTACAACAGATTGGGAGAAGATCACCATGCTTCCTTCTGGCAATAATCATTTCAGCTACACATTCGATGCTAATGTTTGGGATGGGACGAATAATTTTTATTATCCTCCATTGATGGGTGAATCATGGTTTGAATATCAGATAACGCTAAAGGATGATTTCCAAACTGAGGTTTTTCGAGATGTGACCTTTTTTCCCTGCGCACAATGAATGCCAGTCGCGGGTAGGTTTCTCTCGTGTGGTGACGAATATGATAGTTGGGAGCGAATAATCAAAGGTTCTGACTGAATTAAAAATTTACATCATCTATTTTTAAAGTTGCGCAAAAACACCACATTTATTAATAATTCTGCCAAATGCACTGGAATAGAAGCCGAAAGGAAAGCTTTTGGAAAAAATGAGTGAATTGAAAAATACTGCTGGCGATTCAATTGCTCATCAGAATGAACGCAATCTGGCAGCGCTAGCTCATGCATCTGTGATACTGCCATATTTAGGCGCTATCGTGCCAACCTTGATTTTGGTAACCAGAAAAGAAAAATCCATGTATCTGGCTTTTCAAACACTACAAGCTTTGCTTTTCCAAGTCAGCGTCATGCTGATCTGGGTGGTGGGTTTTGTGTGCTATTTCGTCACTTTCGTGGGAAATATCATATCTTTGCCATTCATGATCAAAGAATCTGGAGAAATAAGCTCCATAAACTGGATGATGGCTATCGTGCCTTTAATCATGATTGCTTTGATCATCCTGCTGGGTTTGGCGTACATTGTGTATGGCATTGTGGGGGCTGTGATGGCTTATCAGGGCAAGCCCTTTCGATATATTGTAGTTGGCAGATGGGCAGAACGCATTTGCCATTCTAGACAGGATCATGTTAAAGGTGAGTAGATATTATGCTTTGAAAAATGGATGATGAGCCGATGTATAAAAGAATTCCTCGCGTGATGCTGATACTGGTATTGTGTTTTTCATTTCTTGCTACAAATTATCTGGTTGTGTTGGCGCAGCAGCAAAAGCAGTTGGATGACAATCCGGTGGTGAAAATTTCTCACGGTCCTTTACCGGAAGGCTGGTTCGAGCGGCCAATAGATGCAATTGGTGATGGACCAGCCACGCTCGCATTCTATGAACACCAGCAAAAGTCAGGCAATTATTATGAATTGCTTGTTCAAGCTGGCGATCACATTTCAATGGACGGTTTAAGCGCTGTTCCTTTATTAAATGGCTCTCTCATAACGGCGGAACCCGATGATATCAAATATGAACCTGATATTTTCGAAGATATGCCGCAGCAAAAATCACTGGTAAGACCTTCTTTAAATTCAATTCCGATACTGACTATCAGCACCGCAGCGATTATACTGGTTGGCGCACTCCTACTGTGGCGTGGAAACAAAAGGAGCAAGGTTGCCACAGTCCAAGCAAAACAGATCATACGCAAGCCTGCGGATCAGAAGAACACTTGCCCGGCTTGCGGTAGGGCAGTGAGGGTAGGTGCGCGCTTCTGCCGTTTTTGCGGGACGGCTATCCCTACCCCACAGGCAAAAAATATTTGTCCGTCTTGCGGACAGACTATCCGTGCTGGTGCGGCTTTCTGTAAGAATTGTGGAAAAAAATTGCATTAAATACCAAAGATGAATTTGAAGCACATTGAATTAATGGAGCAAAAATAATGCAGAAAAGACGGCAGCTATGGAAGGATTTCTGCAAATGGAAATGGTTGTTATCAACCATCCTGGTTTCTTCACCCTTAATTTTTTCTTCTTGCCAGTTGCTGCGATCAGATCCCGATCTTGATTGGGATCCTTCACCACAAGTTCGTCTCATTGAAGTCTCCGATCCAATTCAATTCCCTGGTATTCTGCCAACCTATCAAGATGAACGCATGGATAACTATCTTCCAGAGGGAATTCTGTTCGGGGATGGGCGTATTCTTTGGGTGAAATATTTTTACGACGTGAAAACCATTAAACGGCGCATTATGGAAGACTATCTTTCTGGAGATGAAATCAAAGGCTTGCTGCAGCATTTTTCTCAAACTGGATTCTTCGATTGGAAGGACAGTTACAGTGGTCCTTTTCAGGAGGATGGTCCGCCAAACAAAACCATTACAGTATGTTTAAAGGAAAATATTAAAACCGTGGTAGTCAACAGTGCAACGGCGCCACAAGGTTATCACGAACTCTACGAACTGATCTCTTCCGGTGGCGGTGCAGGCGGTCATGAATATGTACCTGAGCTGGCTTTCTTGAGCGCCTATCCGCAGTATTTTGACTGGGATGAAGATGAGGGCATTCAGATTAATCGCTGGCCTGCGGCTGAAGCAGGATTTACGCTCGCGGAGCTGGATGAAATGGGAGGTGCTTACCCTGGCAAATATATCACTGGGCAAATATTGGCATTTACCTGGCAGTTGATCAATGCTGATCCTGGAAGTCCGTTGGTTGAAGATGGGGGTGAGATCTATCTAATCACATTGCAAATACCTGGTCTTTCAATGTATCCACTGCCTGATCTATGAGTATTCTCATAAACTTTCCTTTATATAAAAGGATGGAGTGAAAATTAAACCTGCCAATTATTGTGAAAATTGCGGTGCGAGGATTGATTCTAAAAAAAAATTCTGTTCAGCCTGCGGTTGTCAAGTTAATGCGGCAATACTGACCAATCAGATGAATAATCTAAAACATTCAAAATCGGTCAAACAATCTAACGCAAACAGCTACATGCGCCAACGTGTAGCCTGTGCGGTGATTTTCGGATTGCTGCTTATTCCGATGGTGTTGTTCCTCATTTGGCGGGATGTGGGTGAATTTACTTCGGATGTTTGGTTGTCTTTGGCTGGGTTTATTCTTGTCACCACCGTGCTAGCATTATTTACGCTGCGCAATGCTGGAAGCACTTGGCAGGCTGAGTTCATACAGGTTATTCGGCAATCGAAGGGTATGCAGTTAGTCTTCAAGACCGATCAAGGTAAGATTAAAACTGTATATGGCGATGACAGACTGGCAGAATACTTTTCGATTGGCGATCGGGTGATCAAAATTAAGGGATTTGATTTCCCTGAAAAAATTCAACGCGATAGAGAACAGCAACTGTGCGTGGCTTGCGGCAGGTTGTATCCGATGGTGGAAAAACGATGCCGTTATTGCCGTTTCCCTTCCATCGATCCACAGGATTACGTCTGATCGGTATGATTCAATTAAAGAATAATAAAGGAGGAAAGCATGGTAGAAAAGAAACAAAAATGTGTTCAATGCGGAAAGGGGTTGGAGGCAGGTGCGCGCTTCTGTGAAAATTGTGAGGCGCCCGTTCCTGAAAGGGAAAAAAAGAAAAAAGCATCTGCAAGCCGCTTGAAACCTGAGATGCAGTATGGAAAGCATATCATTACTTGGAATGCTGAAATCCCGCTACTGACGAGTACGGTCATTATCAGGCAGCTGGCATTCGTATTGGCTGTTTCGTCGCTTTGCGTACTGGTGTTTGTTTTGATGGTAGATGCTTTTGAAGGTAATCTCACACTGGCTGGTGTTTTGAGAACCATACTCATTACCCTTCTTGTTTTTGGCGGCCTTTCACTATTAGCTGTTGTTATTATGCTGTTTTTTTATGGCAACCGCTATGAAAACCGATTTATCATGGATGAGATTGGAGTAACCGCAGAGACGATCGCGGGAACGAGAAAAAAGAATGCCATTGTCAATCTGCTTCTGTTGCTTTCAGGAAAGCCGGGACCTGCAGGAGCGGGTTTGATCGCAGCCTCACGCCAAAGCGAGCAGGTCAAATGGGAGAAAGTGAACAGTCTCACTACTGACCCGAATAAGCTGGAAATAGTGCTGCGCCGGGGTGGACGCGCGCTGATGCTGATCCGTTGCACTCCTGAGAACTACCCACGCGTATTGAAAATGGCGCAGGAAGCGCTGGCTACCCACTCGACTTAATATTCTTCTGAATGGTTGACAGGAAAACAGAATGCACTTTTTCGAAGATCTTTTCCATATCCAATTTTCTTGCTGTCTTAGCAAATGATTGAAAAGTTTACCTTGTATCAAGATCTAGTACAAACATAAAAAAATTTGCTCCATTCCAATGATGATAAGATCGATCGATTTCGGTTTTGGGAGGAAGAAATGAAACATGGTGAGAGATTGCTGATTTTCATCTTAGTGTGGCTGCCTATTTTGGCTTGCTCTCAAATAGCCAATGGTTTTATTCCAAAAAATTCCTCAGAAGAAATTATTGAACCTGAAGTTACCTTGATAATTCATGATATTAAAATCTCCCCTATCGATAGCATGCCTTTGGTACTCGTGCCTGCGGGTGATTTCATCATGGGATCATACGAAGACCCCAGCAATTTTGGTTATCCAAATGTTATTTTTTTGGACGCGTTTTGGATCGACCAGACTGAAGTGACCAATATTCAATATCAAGAATGCGTTTCAGCAGGTGTGTGCGATCCTCCTCGGGAAAACTCGAACTACAAACGTGATCATTATTACACTGATCATCAATATCAGAATTTTCCAGTGACCCAGGTTACCTGGTTTCAAGCGGATGATTACTGCCGATGGGCAGGCAGACGCCTGCCGACTGAAACGGAATGGGAAAAAGCAGCCAGAGGTCTTGATGGGCAGAGATACCCTTGGGGTAATGAACCTCCGGAGTATGATCTGTTGAATTTCAAAGGAAAAGCCGGAAAAAAGAATCCCAACGAGGGTCCTGTTGCGGTTGGGAGTTACCTCAAAGGTGCCAGTCCATATGGCGCGCTGGATATGGCAGGCAATGTAGCTGAATGGGTTGCGGATTGGTATGGCCAGTTCTACTTTAAAACCCCGCAAGCTGCCAATCCTGCAGGACCTTTAATGGGGGATGAGAGAGTCTACCGCGGCGGAGACTGGGATACCTATGATGTGGTAATTCAAAGCTCGTATCGATTGGGATTAAACCCAACTTCCTTTAATGCCCATATCGGTTTTCGTTGTGCAGTAGAAGACTCTCCTTAAAAAGTTTAATAATTTACTGAATCTGAGAAATCGCTGTTTAGTGAATACCTGAATTGAATTATTAATCAATACAGGCTGCCTTTGAAGGCAGCCTGTTTGAACGCGCGCCAAATGATGGGTTGATGTTACTCTGCCTCTGGTTTCCACACCTTCCATACTTTGCCGGCCAGATCTGGTCCGGGTTTCAGGGTAGGTTTGCCAGGCTGCCAGCCTGCCGGCGTGACTTCGCCAGTCTTGCGGACATACTGGAATGCTTTCACCTGTCGGATTAGCTCTGCCACGTTGCGACCGACTTCGGGCGTCATCACTTCCATCGAGCGGATGACAAAATCCGGATCGATCAGGAAGCGCCCGCGGATATCCACCCCCCCTTGCTCATCGTATACGCCATAAACACTGCCTACTCGTCCGCCTGCATCTGAAAGCATGGCAAAGGGGACACCGCCTTCCACCATTTTGGAAAGCTCCTCTTCCTGCCAGATTTTATGAGAAAAGCGGCTGTCTACGCTGATGGCGAATACTTCTACCCCCAAAGCTTGCAGTTCTTTATATTTGACGGCAACTGCCGTTAATTCGGTCGGTCAGACAAAGGTGAAATCACCAGGATAGAAACAGATTACAATCCATTTTCCTTTGTAATCGGACAATTTAACATTTTTGAATCCACCCCCCTGAAAAGCGCTGAGCTCAAAATCGGGGGCGGGTTTTCCTACACGTGCTAAGGTCATCGATACCTCCTTGGGAACCGTTGGACTTGCGCTTGCTGATTTTGTTTCTGCAACGATCGGTCCTTGGGTGGGTGTGACACATCCTTCGGGTGTTTCGGGCATGAAACCTCCTTTCACTAAATTTGGCGCGCCATTTAATCCCTATATAGATTCATGCAGGGATTATTAAAACTATAGCATATTCGCTTCCGAAATCAAATAATCATCTGATTAAAAAGAGAAACGTTATCCCTTAAATATCCAAATAAAGAAACATTCGTCTTACAACTGCCTATTGACCATTGACCGATTATGGACTTTAATTGAAAAGAAAGGAGGTCATGAAAAATCCTTCGTATTCTTTATTCAGGCTATCAGAGCCAACCCAAAGGGAAGGTTAGTGCGTATCCCAATGCATGCTTATGGGTTTATAGACGTGAAACCTTTCCCAATTCATTCAATTCATTAATAAAAAGGAGAAATCAAAATGAAAGACTACTTTAAAATCAATACTCGTACCATCGTGGCCATCGGCCTCGGCGCTGCCATCTTTACCCTGTTATTCATGTACGTCAAGGTGCCTTCCCCCATACCCGAGACCAGTTTTCAGACTGCTTATGGATTGAGCGCCTTCTTCGCAACCTTGTTCGGACCTGTTGCCGGCGCCTTGATCTCATTCATCGGTCATGCGCTCAGCGATGCCGTGCAATATGGTTCTCCCTGGTGGAGCTGGGTGATCGCCAGCGGCGTGGCGGGCTTCATCTTTGGTTTCGCATTCAAGCGCACCAAAGTGGAAGAGGGTGAATTCAAGGGCAAGGATATTATGACCTTCAACCTCATCCAGATCATCGGCAATCTGGTTGCCTGGGTGGTGGTGGCTCCCGTGCTGGATATTCTCATCTATCAGGAGCCGGTCAACCTGGTCTTCACCCAGGGTGTTACGGCTGCTATCATGAACATTGTCAGCGCTGGTGTTTTTGGCACCCTGCTGCTGATTGCTTACGCAGCGACGCGCACCAAAAAGGGCAGCCTTAGCAAGAAATAAGATCGTGAACTAAAAATGGTTAAAAAGCGGTTGTCATTGTCAAGTGGCAACCGCTTATTCTTCTACCCCGGTGATATGTTGTGGATTTCACTGAAATACTATTAAATTACTCGGCGAGATATAGTTGCTTGCCCCTCGTTTTCCGAGCGAGGAACGGGTAAAATCGGACATGTAAAGCAAGAAATTATTTACAATAGCCTTAACTTTTATGGATAAACGCACTGTCATCGAATTTGACCATTTTTCTTTTCAGTATTTCAGCCAGGCTGAAGCTACCCTGCACGACATCAATTTAAAGATCAACGAAGGAGAAAAGGTACTGATCGTCGGTCCCAGCGGCAGTGGTAAAAGCACTTTGGGATCCTGCATCAATGGCTTGATCCCATTCGCATATAAAGGAGAAATCAGCGGCAGTCTGGCCATCAATGGCAAAGAAACCTGCAGCCAGAACATCTTCGAATTATCCAAGCAGGTCGGCACCGTGCTGCAGGATTCAGACGGTCAGTTTGTGGGATTGACCGCTGGTGAAGATATTGCCTTCGCCCTGGAAAATGACTGTATTCCGCACATAGAGATGCATGACCGCGTTCGAAAAGTAGCCCAAATGGTGGACATGCACAATTGGCTGACAAATTCGCCTTTCGAATTATCCGGCGGTCAAAAGCAGCGCACCTCTTTGGCAGGCGTGCTGGTGGATGATGTAGATATTCTACTCTTCGATGAACCATTGGCCAATCTAGACCCGGCTACCGGCAAAATTGCGATTGAGATCATTGATGATATTCACAAAAATTCCCATAAAACCATCATAATCATCGAACACCGCTTAGAGGATGTACTGCACCGAGAAGTATCACGCGTGATCGTGCTGGATGAGGGCAGAATAATGGCTGATCTGGATGCGCATGCGCTGGTTTGTTCGGATATCCTGCGGCGCACAGGCATCCGCGAGCCGCTCTATGTCACAGCTCTCAAGTATGCTGGTGTTGAGGTCGAATGCGACATGCAGCCGGGTTACATTAACACATTGCGCATGAACCATAACGCTGCAGCCGTGAAAAGCTGGTACGCCACCATACAACCCGACCGGCGTGAGAATCGCAATCCCTCTATTCTGAGCATGGAAGGCGTCTCCTTTTCATACGACGGCATCCGTCAGGTGCTGGAAGATATTCATATTGACATCCGCGAAGGTGAAATGCTCTCCCTGGTCGGCAAAAATGGGGCGGGTAAATCCACTCTGTCTAAATTACTATGCGGCTTTGAAAAAGAAGACCGTGGCATCATCCGCTACCGCGGCGAGGATATGCGCGACCTGACCATCAAGGAACGCGCTGAGATCATAGGGGTAGTGCTGCAAAACCCCAACCAAATGATCTCCAAAGCAATGATCTATGATGAGGTGGCGCTGGGATTGCGCCTGCGGAGCTTATCTGAAGACCTCATCAAACCGCGCGTGGAAAAGGTGCTGGCTGTCTGTGGATTGGCGCCCTTCATTGACTGGCCGATCTCTGCTTTGAGCTATGGGCAGAAGAAGCGCGTTACCATTGCTTCCATTTTGGTGCTAGACCCGAAGATCATCATCCTGGATGAGCCTACTGCCGGGCAGGACTACCGCCATTACACTGAAATCATGGAGTTCTTGCTGCAGATCAACAAGCTGGGTGTGACCATCATATTGATCACGCATGACATGCATCTGATGCTGGAATACACCCCGCGCGCGATTGTGCTCTCCGGCGGCAGATTGATTGCTGATACTTCCGCTTCTTTTGTTCTAACCAACGCTGAAGTTATCGAGCAGGCAAATTTAAAAGAAACCTCGCTTTTTCGGCTTGCTCAAATGGCAGGTGTTGCGGACGGTACCAAATTCGTGCAGGGTTTCATTGATTTTGAGCGCAGGCTGAAAAACCGATGAACATCAAAACCAAACTTTTTTCCTATAATCAATTGGATACCCCCATCCACCGCCTTTCGGGTCTGACCAAGCTGCTTTGTTTTCTGCTGCTGACCTTTGCCGTGATGTACTCTTATGACATCCGCGTGGTTTTACTGGTGATGGCGTTTTCAATTGGCATCTTGTGCATCTCCCGCATCCGTTTCTCCCAAATACGCTTAATGATTGTGTATGTGCTGGTCTTCATCCTGACCAATGCGGTCATCACCTTTTTCTTTTCACCAGAGATGGGAGTGGAGATCTATGGCACCCGGCATGTAGTCGCGAGACTCTTCCGGAATATCTATTTGACCCAAGAACAGCTGCTTTATCAGACGACCAAGTTCTTTAAATACGCTTCTGTGATCCCGTTGGGCATGATTTTTCTTCTAACGACCAACCCCAGTGAATTCGCTTCTTCCCTGAATGGTGTTGGTGTGCCATATAAAGCGGCTTTTGCTGTGGCGCTGACTCTGCGCTACTTTCCGGATATCCAGCGTGATTATCACGATATCAGCTTGGCTCAGCAGGCGCGCGGACTGGACCTCTCGCATAAAGCCAAATTCAGCCAGCGTTTCAAGAATGCCCTGCTGATCGTCATTCCGCTGATCTTCTGTTCGCTTGAGCGCATTGAAATGATCAGTAATGCCATGGACCTGCGCGGTTTCGCTAAAGGGCGCACCCGCACTTGGTACACATCGAAAAAACTGCAAGGGCATGATTACTCCGCCCTGGCGATTTCCACACTGATTTTTCTCGCCACGGTTAGCGTTTCTATTTTTATCAACCGCAGCCGCTTCTACAATCCGTTTGTGTAGGGAGATTATCAGCATGAAGCCAATTTTGGTATTTCAAACCGATTTTACATATAAAGAAGGAGCGGTATGCGCCATGTATGGCGTGGTTAAGAGCGTCGACCGGGAGCTGGAGATCATCGATGGCACGCATGAGATCCCGCAGTATGATGTCTGGAGTGCTTCCTATCGCCTGTACCAATCCATGCGCTTCTGGCCGCTGGGCACCATTTTTGTGTCAGTGGTTGACCCCGGGGTGGGCACGATCCGCCGCGCTTGCGTCGCGCAGACCAAAGATGGCTATGTGGTGGTCAGCCCGGACAATGGCACTTTCACCCACCTCATCCGCTGGGTAGGCATCAACGCGGTCAGGGAGATCGACCCGGCGGTGAACCGGCTGGGCGGCAAGGGTACTGAAGGCGTGAGCGTGTTTCATGGCAGGGATTTGTTCGCCTATTGTGCGGCGCGCCTGGCTTCAGGAATTATTGATTTTGAAGGAGTAGGCCCTGCTTATTCACCGGCTGAAATAGTCACTCTGCCCTTGCTTGAACCGCAAGCCTCAGCCGGCAGGGTCAACGGCATCTTTGAAATCGGCGACCCGAACTTTGGAAATCTGTGGACCAATATTCCGTTAGAGCTATTCAATCAAGCAGGTTTTGCTTATGGAGAGCGCCTGCGCGTGCAAGTGAGTCGCAACGGCGAAACGCTTTTTGAACAGCGCGTGCCTTTTCAACCCTCTTTCGGTTATGTACCAAAAGGCGAGGTAGTCATCTATACTAATGAGTTGATGCGGATCGGAATGGCAATCAACCAGGGCAGCTTCAACCAGAGTTTTG
>CAYVJI010000032.1:0-11481 GCA_964451805.1 uncultured Pelolinea sp.
CGAGATAGAAGGCATGCGCCAGTTCTTGATGGACGCAATTCAGCAATATGCCATTACCCAACTCGATCAACCTATCGGCTGGGCTGATCAATATCCCTATTTGTTTGTTGACAGCGATTTAGACGGCGCTATCAGTGCTGAGGAAGCTGTTTTCCCGAACCGCTATCTCACCTTCACTCCGCGCTTGCTGCGCACAACCTTCAATTATCAATTCAGCGCCAAGGATCCAGCGGGTTATGTGCACAATGGAAAGTATATGCTGCAGCTTCTTTATGATTCCATTCAGGATATCGCACAGATTGTTGAAATCGATACAAGCGGGCTAGCCCGACCGGAATAAAAGATGGAAGCTGTAATTAATAAGAAAATAAAACGTTTTTTAGCGCTTTTCATTTATATATTGCTTATTTGCCTGCCCTTGATCGTTTTTATCTTTCTACCAATGCCGCCCGCACGGCAATGGTGGCGCGACCTTTCGGTTGTGCTGGGTTTCACAGGGCTCTCGCTGGCCGGGCTGCAATTTCTGCCCACAGCGCGGCTGCCCTTGCTGGCAGATGTTTTTGACCTGGATAGTCTCTATCGCGCCCACCATGTACTCTCGATCCTTTCCGTGCTGCTGGTTTTTCTGCACCCGCTGCTTCTGTTGGTGAACAACCCCTACACACTGCTGCTGCTCAATCCTCTCACCGCTCCCTGGCGTGCACAAGTCGGCCTAATCGGTTTAGCAGGCCTGATTCTGATCGCCATCAGTTCAGTATTGAGAAAAGAACTACGCCTAAGTTACAACGCGTGGCATGTATTGCATGATCTGCTAGCACTGGTCATCGCTGTGTTTGCGCTTGTTCATTTAGTGAAAGTCAATTACTACATGTCTTCTCGAGCAATGCAGATAGTCTGGCTTATCGAAGCGCTGGCATGGACTGGATTCATCATCTATATACGCTTGTTAAAGCCCCTGCAGATCAGCCGACGGCCTTATATCGTCGCCCAAGTCATTCCAGAAATTCCTGACACCTGGAGTCTGGTTCTCAAACCAAACGGGCATGACGGCCTGGATTTCAATGCCGGACAAGTGGCCTGGCTCAACATCAATACTTCACCCTTCACCTTGCATCGCAATCCTTTTTCAATTTCTGGCAGCGCCCACAAAAAGGATGAGCTGCGTTTTGCCATTAAAAACTCCGGGGATTTTACCGCTGCCATCGGCAAATTGCGCGGAGGAGAAATCGTCTATGTGGATGGCCCTTATGGCAGTTTTTCACTAGAAGACAAACGGGCACAAAAAGGATTGGTTTTATTGGCTGGCGGCATTGGCGCAGCCCCGGTGATGAGTATTCTGCACACCTTGGCAGATGCCCGCGATAAACGCCCAGTCTTCTTTTTCTATGGGAATTATGATGAAAAGAACATCACTTTTCGCCAGGAACTGGAGGATCTAAAAAAGAAACTCAACCTGACGCTGGTGCATGTGCTGGAAGTGCCTCCTAAGAAAATTGCAGGTGAAAGTGGTTTCATCACCCGTGAACTGCTGGAACGCGTGCTGCCACGTGATCGATCGGAATTGTTGTACTTCATTTGCGGTCCTTTGCCAATGATCCACGCTATGGAAGCACATCTAAAATCCTTGGCAATTCCCCATCGTCAGATCTCTTCGGAAAAATATGAAATGGCCTAACACAACCAGAAAAATTTTTTACTGGTTTGTCCTGAATGAATCAAGGATTGCCTGTTTCATTTAGCTGATTGATGCGATAAATGCCGATGAACATCACAGAATTCATGGGGTGGGTTGGATACATGGGTTTGACTGGAACTCTCATCCTGTGCGCCAGTCTCATTCTGATTGCCATTTTTTCACACTGCAGGGTTTTGCCTCAGCAGTGGATCTCTCTCATGCGCACTCTGACCCATATTCAAACTACCCTGCTGTGCGTCACCGTGATCAGCTTGGCTTTTCTTCTGCTGACGGGTGCTTATGAATTTGTCGTAGTCTTTGATGCGGTGGAAAACGCCATGCCTGCCTGGCAGCGCCTGGGTGGTCTGTGGTCTGGGCAGGCGGGTTCGTTATTATTCTTTTCATTTGTTCTGTCCTGCGCAGCCTCGTTCGCCGTTGAATTGACGCACCGTAAGCATTATGCAAATGCTATCAGGAGTCTCTTGCTGCCGTTAGAGGTTACGCTGCTATTCTTTCTGATTCCAGCAGTATTGATCAGCAATCCTTTCCTGAAAACCTGGATGAAACCTTCAGGCGCAATGATTACATCTCTCTTTCCTCCAACCGAAGCAACGCTGGTGAAACCGATCGACGGGCAGGGCATGAATCCCAGTCTGCGCCACATTGCGATGCTGCTGCATCCACCCGCGCTTTATCTAGGCTTGGTTGGATTTTTTCTACCCTATGCTTTTGCGCTGGCATCACTGGCGGAAGGGGATCATTCACCGATGGATTCCAATGTCTTGGTGAAAACACTTTATCCTTTTGTCCTGACTGCGTGGGTGTTTCTAACAATCGGAATGCTGCTGGGTTCATGGTGGGCATATGACATTCTGGGTTGGGGTGGTTATTGGGGTTGGGATGCTGTGGAGATCTCAGGCTTGCTGCCTTGGCTGCTTTCCTTTGGACTGCTGCATTCTATGCGCATGCACCTGCATGGTGCTGGTTTTCAACGATGGATTTATTTCTTTGTTTTTTCCATAGTTTTGCTGACATTGTTCGGCATTCTCATCACCAGATCGGGCATACTGGAATCCATACACGCCTACACCAGCGGAACCATGGGGCTGATGCTCACCATTTTAATAAGTATGCATATCTTGGCAATCATCATCTTGCTGATCACCCGCAGATCTTTTTTTATCCCCCAAGGCTACCAATCGAATCAATCTCTGATTGCCAAGCTGATGCACGCGTCAAATCTCACACTGGTCGGCCTGGTGTTCATCTACCTATTCGGTCAAACACTGCCGCTCACATCACGGATTTTATTTGGAGAAACGCGATCTTTCAGCCCCGCACAATATGAGAAATTATCTGCACCGCTACTGATAGTACTGCTGACACTCATGGCATTATGCCCCCTGGCATCAAGATACAATGCTCAACCCAGAGATTTTCAGCATACTTGGAAACGACTATTACTGTTCGCCTCTGTCTGTCCGCTGATACTGACATTCGTCGTACCGTTTAGTCTGACCATGCTGCTTGGATTTTGGGCTGCTGCCTTCGCTCTAATCAGCTGGTTATATGCATTCCTTAAGAATAAGAAAATGAGAGGCGACAAATCCCAAAGAAACACCAAGCCTCACGGTCCACCTATAAGCATTGTATTAATTCATTTAGGTCTGACAATCCTCGCCTTTGGCATTTTAGGCGTCGAAAATTTTTCAGAATCTTTTCAAGGTGAGCTTCTGCTCAATGAACCTTTTCCATTATCCGGGGTTTGCTTTCAAGTTGACAAATACGAAAGTGTGCTGGAGCAAACGGGGAATCCAAATTTCAATCTGGACGTTCAGGTGCTCGGGTTAAAAGACTCTCCACGCGTGATTACTGCATCGATCATGCATTACTACAAATTAGGCAGTATATATGCTCGCCCTGCCGTGCTGCCAGGTTTATGGCGCGATATTCAAGTCATCCTTGAAGAAGTCCCACCAACAGGAAGCCGCAGCTTTTCTTTGACGATCCGCTTTTTCCCTCTGATGAGCTGGGTATGGGCAGGCGGAGCATTGATGTGCCTGGGCGGAATGATTGGTGTATGGTCTCTGCGCGGGAAGTAAATCCTTAACTTTCCCTCCGTGAGTGTAGCTCACAGATTTTTTCAAATTTTTAGATCAATATGGTTATATAGGATTCCAAACGCCAACAGACAATTTTTGATCAGACGTCAAAGATTGATCGATATCCTCAGCACAGCAAACGCTCTACTAATTTTAAGAATCGTTGAGTATCGACATCTACTAATACCTTCGCACCTTGGATACTCGCATCCGGTTTATAGAAATGAGGATTTTCTAATTCCTGGTACCATTTCTTCATGGGCACGGGAATCGATTGCCCCAAGCAAGATCCCTCGGTTTCAACAAATAAGGGAATTTCCTCGACGGTGAAAATCGCAGGCTCCAATAAATACGCTGCAGCCAGCGCATCGGGTACATCAATTTTTCCAAAGACATGGATCGATTCTAAAAATCGCTGATAGAAGGGTACCGCACCCGCAATGAATCGATTGAGTGGCTTATCTGCGGTGCAGATCTTATCCAGCAACGCTTGCGGTATCAATCCGAGATTGCAGACATCCAATCCCGCTAGGGTAATATCCCAACCGGCACTCATCACAATTTGAGCAGCATGCGGGTCATGGAAGAAATTAGCTTCCGCCACCGGAGTGATATTTCCCGGGCAGCGCACTGCCCCACCCATGATGATCACTTCCTTGGTCAAATTCACTATGCGGGGTTCCAGCAGCACCGCCATAGCGATATTCGTCAGCGGCCCGATCGGCATCAAAGTGATCTCGTTTGGATGGGAAAGAACAACCTCAATGATGGCTTGCGGCGCCAGCAATTGACTCTCCGGCATGCTAGGTTGAGGTAAAGGCATATCTCCCATGCCGTTGCTGCCATGCACGTAAGGAGAAATATCCAGCGGCACTGCCAGCGGGCGGCTCGCACCGCGCGCCAATGGTAGATGGTTCAGTCCTGCCGCTTCTAGCAGGATCTTGGCATTGCGGGTTGTATCTTCAACTTTCACATTGCCAAAAATGGTGGATACTCCGATCACTTCTACACGGTCTTTGGCTCCAAAGACCATCGCCATGGCGAAGGTATCATCCACGCCAGGGTCTGTATCAATCCAGACTTTTTTCATAATCGGCAGTCTCCATTTCTCTGCTTAACGATTTTAACACCCATTCATTTGCAGGAAGAAAGGTCATTAAGAGAACAAAACTACTTTTTGGATCTTATGGGCAAAACTCTATCCAGCGGTCTAAATTGCGTCGTTTGAGGATGGTGCTAAATCCAAGCGTTTGAGATTGTTGGCAAATTTCTGAGAAATCTGTAGTCAGATCGGTATATTCAGCCGCAAATACGGCTTTTTTCTCATTAATGAATGGCAGCATCTGGCGGCACCAACCAAAATAAAAGCAATCCTCAACAATCGCAAAGTCAAATAATCCTACCAAGTCTCCCACCTGATCGGGAGCATTTTTCAAACCTATCGCTAAGCCGCGTGCATGCGCCTCATCCGCTAGCCACACGGCATAACGCAGCTGATCAGCGTAGGTTATTGGAAAACCGCTGTTGTTCGTATAAACCTCAATATTATCCGGTTCAATTGCATCGAATTCTTTTTGTGCGCACGCATCCAAACGTGCGCGCATGATGGGGGCAATCGCAGTGATTTGTCGGATATCCAACCAGCGTTCTCCTGCCCAACCTTCATAATCGTTCCCAAGAATCCCTTCAGGAAACGAGGGTGCATCAGCGCGCCAGTCTTCCCAGGCACCCACATTGACATAACAAATGACTTTTGTTTCTTGCGCGTGGTAAGCATCAACCACTGAATCATGCACATCCCAATCGACATCCACCACATCAGTTTTTATCGAAAAATCCAGCCTGCCGGTTAATTGCCACTGCCATGATAATCCAGGTGTGGGTTTCCACCAATTCTTTGCCGGATTAGCAGGGCGGATACCGTACGGGATTTCAGCCCTAGCTGTTTCGATAGCGTCCTTATCTTTTGTTTCCAGACAAGCGCAAAGTAAAATCGTTGCGGGCAAAATTGCAGCCAATTGAAGAATTCTTTTTCGCATTACTTTTCCTGTTTTCCTTTTTTAAATCTTATGAAAACAATTCATACTCTAAAACATTTTGTTATTTTTATTCAGGTGTGGAGTTATTTTGAAAATAGTCTTCTAAATGCGGGAAACCGGCTTTTTTCCATCCAACCAACTTCCTGCGTGCATTTAGTATCAAATCAATTATTTTTACCTCATCACTTTTTTGATGAGGAATATCTTTCCAAATCGATGGTAACAATTTTTGCACAATGGTTTCGTCATCAGCAAAACGTCTATCCAAATGAACAACTGCCGCCGCTGCACCCAAAGCATACCGATTGGGTTGAATGCCAAATTGCAGCGCATTTTCCATTGTGCCAATTAGACGGTCATTCCACGCCAGTTTCCTTCTTGGATCGCGGATTACCCGTTCAATTGAATCGCCCAAGAAAGAATTTGTCATCCTTTCCAGCAAATCATCGACATAAATGCGAAATCCTTTCTCGCTGAACAGGGCATCAAATCCCTGATTTTTCCGGATGAGGTACTCTCCAGATTCCTGTAAAAATGCGTTTCGTATGAACCTCATAAAGCCTGCTAATTGATTCGCTTCACTGACAAGTCTGATGCCAGCCCACGAACCAAGATACCCTAGCAGAGCATGGGCTGCATTATGGCCAAACAACTTTGCTTCTTCGAAAGGCAGTAGGTTTCCCTTTTTTTCTTTCAAAACTGTAATGCCACGTTTGAATTTTCCCTTTTGTTCCACTTTAGAAATTAAAATCTCATTAAAAGACTCCACCAGAAAAGATTTCCCGAATCCATCGGTGATTGGTGCTAGATCTCTCATGATGATTTCTTTTTCATCATTTACCACCTGGCTCATCTTCCCAATCACAGTATTCAGAAATTGAATGGATTGAAAAACAGTCTGATGGAGGCTGATAGGGATTAAAGAAAGCACATGTTCACGTAATAATTCAGCTGCGTTATTATTATTTTCAGCAGCGTAGATTAAAGCATTGGGACCATTCCGTTCAATTTTCCTTAAAATGCCTGTAGCTAAAATTCGATCGAGGCTGGTTTGATTGCTTATATGATAATGAAGAACACTGGGGACTGCTGTGGCAATCTCGTCAGCTAATGCAATTTCCTCAATGATCTCTTCCCGGTCAGCATCAATATTGGGATTGTAGATTTTTATTGGTCCTATACTGATCTTTTCAATTCGTGATCGATGAGCAACATTGATTGTGAAAAAACCATTTGACTTTTTGATTGAGTCAACAATGAAGGGATCTATCTCTGCTACACTCAAGCGTTTAAATTGATTGGATTGATACGCTTCATAGATAAACAATCCGCTTTGAATTGGCCCAAAACCAAAACCGAAAAAAACTCTCTTACCAGATAGCATGATTACACTCTGGATTCAGGATGCATAAAAATTGATTTCACAATCAGTTCAATATTTTTTTAAAAAAATAGTCGCAAACAGAATTGATTCTCTTCTTTCAATTTTTATATCAGACCTTGTGATATTTAAATTGAGGTAAATATTCTTTGTGTTTTTCAAATAGAGCATTGGTCATCTCGCGAATTTCTGCCAATGAGAGTACTGCTGCTGTGAGCGGATCATGCGCAATTGCTTGATAAACAAGTTTGGGATTTCCGGTTAAACCCGCTGCAATTGCCAACTCTTCAATTCCCGAGCTCAAATTTGTCATTAATGCCGATTGCGCTGGGAGTGCTCCTACATGCACAGGGTGAAAGCCGTCTTTATTCACCCAGACAGGAACCTCAACGCAGGCACCATGTGGTAGATTCGTAACTAAAAATTTGTTTGGCACATTACCATTGAATTTATACGGTTCTCCCCCATCAAGAGCGTTAATAATATGAGCTGCGTATTCAGAACCCCGCTCTAAGTCGCTGGCAGTAATGGGCTCTTCTAATTCTCTTTTAACGATTTCCTTCCAGGTCGATTCGGTCTCAAGGTATTCTTTGAGAATGTAAGCGTATTCTCCAGGATTCCAACCCGTTCCCTTTAAGCAATATTTCTCAATAAGATCTGGTCGTTTTCTAAACCACCAGTTATATTCCGAGTTGTGTCCGCTTGATTCCGTTACGTAGTATCCCAAAGCCAGGTACATTTCATTCCGCACAATTTCTTGATTGTATATTTCCGGTTTGGTTGTTATCGCTTTATGGATCAAGGGGTATGCATCCTCTCCCTTCCAACGGTATTCGATATACCAAGCCATATGATTTATTCCTGCACACAGGTAACTGATTTCTTCTAATGGTGCACCGATCCATTCAGCCAGCATCTCAGCTGTTCCTTGTACTGAATGGCATAAACCTGTGACCGTGATAGGAGTAATTCTTTGCAGTGCACCACAGAGCATAGCCATGGGATTGGTGTAATTAAGCAGTACTGCTCTCGGACAATACTTCTCCATATCGCGCACAATGGATTGCATTGACGGCAGTGTTCGCAGGAAACGGAAGATTCCGCTTGGTCCGCGTGTATCGCCTACATTGATATCAACTCCAAATTGTTTGGGAATTTCAATATCGTAACGCCATACATCTGTACTTCCAGATAATATGGTACATAGTACAACATCGGCCCCCTGAAGAGCTTCAGCTTGATTGAGCGTTGCATCAATCTTGATAGGGTATTTGCCTGCTTCCTTAATTCTGGTTACCATTTGGTAAGAAAAATCCAGTCTTTCTGCATTGATATCCATCAGCGTAACGGTTGCTTCCTGCAATCGGGGGAAGGTGAGGATATCCCGCACAAGTTCCGATGTGAAACCCAAGCTGCCAGCCCCAATAAATGCTATCTTCATTTTTTTAATTCTCCTAATCTGACCTTTAATTAGCCCTTCATTCCGCTCAATGTGATTCCTTCTACAATGTAGCGTTGAACAAGCAGGAACACAAACAAAACAGGAAGAATAACCAATACGGAAGCAGCCATGGTGTAATGGTCATTGCTGACCATCCGTGATGAAAACCATGTCAAAATGATCGGTAACGTGCGTACATTTTTTTCGGTAAGCACAATTAAAGGCCATAAATATGCATTCCAATTGAACATGAATGTCAACATGCCAAAGGTAGCCAAAGCAGGCCCCAGTTGTGGCAGCACAATCTTGTAATAAATTTTAAATTCATTTGCCCCATCCACCCGAGCCGCGTCAATCAGTTCATCGGGTATGCAGTGGGAAAATTGGCGGAACATAAAAATGCCAAAAGCATCAATTGCTGCCGGGACAATTAAACCCCACAACTTATTGATCAAGTTTAATTTCGCCAAAATCAAGTAACCAGGAATCATGGTCACTTGTGAGGGAATCATCATTGTAGCCATAATGTACCAAAAGAGTGCTTTTTTTGATTTAAATTCGAATTTAGCAAAAATATATCCAATCAGAGAACTGGTAAAGAGAACCTGGATCACATTAGCGATGGCGATAATGGCGGAATTTCTATAAAAAGTCAACAAGGGCAATTGCGGATCAGACAACACTTTGCGATAATTATCTAGTGTAAACTCTTTAGGGAACAGTGTTGGTGGAATTAACCTTATTTCTGCTCCAGTTTTAAATGATCCCAAGATCATCCAGATAAACGGTAGTAATGCTACCAAACTGGCTGGTACAAGAACAAAATACGCCAGGTTGATAGAAAATTTCTTTTTCCTTTTTTTGAGGAGAGATAATTCTTCTATCATATTTAATACTCCCAATCCGCTTTTACCAATCTGGTTTGAATCAAAGAAACACTGAGTATCAGCAAGAACAGGACAACTGATATTGCAGCTGCCCAGCCCATTCGTTGATAGCGGAAAGCGTAATCATAAATACTCAGCAACAATACTTTAGTCTGTCCAGCAGGACCGCCATCTGTCATTACTTGGATAATATCAAAAACCTGGAAGGCTGAAATTGTTGTAAGTACAATTGTCAAAAGGATAGTGGGGGCAAGCAAAGGAATTACGATCTTTGTAAAATAATGCCAGCTTCCAGCGCCATCTATTTTTGCGGCATCATGCAAATGTTGTGGAATGGATTGCAGGGCTGCGATGAAAATCACCAAGTTATACCCCATGTCCTGCCATATGTATGCCATGACAATCGCGATGATCGCAATGGGTATTCCGCCAATCAATAGATTCGGATCACCAGTCCAATTGATGCCAATCAATTTGCCAGCGATTTTTCCAAGCATGGCATTCAGCAATCCCCTTTGGGGGTGATAAATAAATCCCCACATGATTGCCACACCTACCGAGGGAGCTAAAACCGGCAGGAAAAATAAGGTTCGAAAAACGCCTTTAATTTTTTTATGCACAGACTCAATAAGGAACGCCAATGGAAGTGTAAGAATGAGATTGAAGGGAACAACAAGCAATACAAAAAGCAGGGTGATTTTTAATCCGGTGTGGAATTGACGTATCTCCAGAGGAGCCTGTTGTGAGAAATCCAACATATTGCGAAAATGTAATAATCCCACAAATGGGTTTTCTCCTCCAAATCCCAAGAAGCCGCCAGATCTGCGGGAACTATAGTCAAAAAATGCTAAAGCTAATCCCCAAATTAAAGGAAAAAGCGACCAGAATGCCATATATAAGACCAATGGCGATAGCACAAAATTCACGAATCGTTTTTCTGCTTTATTGCGTTTATTCCTTGGTGGATTGCAACCTCGCTTAAGTCGGATTTTCATAAGTCCTCAAAATTCACTGGGAGGGGGGCATGTTTGCCCCCCTCAATTACAAAACTTAAAATGACCCTTGGACTTCGTTTTCCATAGTTGTTAATGTCTCATCCAGATTTCGAATTCCTTGTAAGAATTCCAATACTCGCGGATAAGCAACTTCATACCACACAAAGTCACGATCAGGAAATTGCCCTTCATAGCGTCCATATTCAAGCAGGTCTAAGAAGGGTTCGAAGAATGGAAATTTTTGAACCAATTCTGCTGCGTATTCACCTTCAGTTACAGCTTTTAAGGCTGGCAGGGTGCCTGATGCCAGGTTCCATTCAAGTGCATTTTCAGCATCAAGGGCAGCAAATTTGATGAAATCCCAGGCTATGTCCTGTACTTCACTATTTGCGGATACCGACATACCCCAACCAGATGCCGCGGCAAAAACTGGTTCTGGCCCAACACTCGGAAGAGGAACATACACAGTTGCTTCAGCTACCTCGGGATAATCACCGCCATATTCAGGCACAACCCAAGGACCCACCAGACCAATTGCTGAGGTTTCTGAGAAGTATGAATCACCTACCCAATTTTCTTCATCATTGAAGAGCAACGGATCATTTATTCCCTCATCAATAAAACTTTTCATTAATTCAAGGGTTTTTCGACCCTCGGTTGTGTCAACGGTATATGTCCCATCAGTTAGATACTGACCGCCATTCTGCAAATAGAGTGAGTGAAACATAGTAGCGATACCATCAGAGCCGGTAAAATTAAATCCTGCTCGCGTCATCACTCCATCTTGCACGACAGCCATCTTTTTTGCATCCGCAATGAACTCATCCCAATCAGCCCAACCATCCACTGTGACACCAACCTCTTCTGCGATATTTTTATTCACCAATACCGCGCCGTATTCGATGTTGAACTCCTGTGGAATCCCAAAAAGGACATCACCACAAATATATCCTCCAACCGC
>CAYVJI010000032.1:11491-19266 GCA_964451805.1 uncultured Pelolinea sp.
TTTTGGGGTTTTTTTTTGTTGATGGTGTTTTTTACAAAAAAATAAAACAAACCCTATTTTAAAATTTTTGTTCCTTTCATAACCAAACCTGTTTTAAAATTCTGGAACGCCATCCAGATATTCACCCTCAGCATAGGAGCAGACCCATGAACCAAAGAGTGTCAAAATATCCGCTTCTGTTTTTGCAGGCAGTGATGTTTGCAATGTCTGAATAAAAGTATCGTAATCAAAAGACTCAATCACAATCTCTACCTCAGGATGCAGTTGCATGTATTCTTCCGCTAAAGCATTGTAGCCATCTAAAAACGAAATATTTTGATGTGTCCAGATCCTAAGGGTTTTCTTTTCTCCAGCGGTTTCCTGATCTGCGGTTGTCGCTTTATTACCACCTGCGCATGCACTTAATAAAAGCGCAATTAAGCACAAGCCACTGCATAACCAAAGTAACTCTTTCTTCCTATTCATATTAGTCTCCTTATAATATTTTCTCAATTGGCTTATCAAACAACAATAATTCGACTACTCACCTCCTATTTCAACATTTTTTTGCTTTCATCAATAACCTTTTTTTGTTCTCAAAGCTTTCAATCTTTTTCTTTGATATTTTCAATTTATTTACAGCTGCTTATTTAGGTTTAAAACTCGCATGGCATTGCTCTGATATACGCGCTTGAGCACATTGTCCGAGAGACCAAGACCATAGATCATCCAGCGGCCTGAGTCCGGTATGCCATCCGGATCAGGGTTGTAACTAAAATGTTCATCCGCGCTTTCGAGAAAACGATAATAAGTCCGGTATGTGGCAAGGTCTGGACCTACATCAATTCCGAACAAAATCCGGTCAGAATATTGATCGAAAAACCGCTTCGCGCTATAGGGTTGTCTGCCCAATTCTGCGATTCGTGCGCTAATATCGATATAAAAGTTTGGGCATCTTTCCAACAGAGCTCCAACCCACTGAAGGTTTTCCGCATAACATCCAACATGTGCACCGATAAAAACTGTCTGGGGATGACGTTCTACCAATCTGGCAAAGCTTTCAATAATTTTATTAAAAGGCGGGAATGGTGGTGAGGCAAAAACCCAATCCGGGTGATTCTGTAATTCTTCCCAACGTTCGTTGTATTCATCAACAGGATCAAAAAAAGCAACTGGATCAGCAACATGGATCAGAATCGGTAAACCAAGTTCCGCCGTGGTTTCCCAAATTACGCTTAATCTTTCATCATCAACGCAAACAAGATTGCCTGCAGGATCTTTCACTTTCAGTCCAAAATCTTTCCAAACTTTCAAACCACTCGCACCAAGCCTTTTGTTTCGAGCAAGTTGCTGAGCAGCCCATTCCGGAAAACGATCTCCTAGATCCTTCCATTGATTCCAGTCAATTCCACAAAAAACACTGAAACGATCTGGTTCTTTTTGTTTAAATTTCTCCAAATGTGCGATTAGGATTTCATCCCCCCATCCACCATCCAAATCAATGAAGTGAAAAACTCCAGCCTCATCCAACAAATCTAGTAGTTCACTAAGTGGTTTTCTATCCCACCCACCCCCAAATGGTTCCGCCAGATGATTATGGGCATCAATCACAGTGAACTTAGGAGCACGAATTTGTGTTGTTGCTACTTCCAATTTCGCTCGTGGATGATAATTTTCCAGCAACATTATGCTTCTCTCACATATTAGAAATCAAGCACTTCAAGTTCTAGGTCATATCGGCAGCTTTGACCTGGCTCCAGAAAAGGCAACTGGTTATGAGTTCGAGCATGTGCGCGACCAAACATACCTCTGCAATTAGCTGGTTCAACCCCGAGAACATACGTACCCTTGCCGAGCATCTTCCACTCATATAGATAAGGCAATTGCTCTTTCTTTAAAATCCAACGCAATCCAAATCCCATCTCCTCATTCTTTAATTCCACACGCACTTTCCCGTCGCTATCCGCGATTACTTCATGCTCAAAGACCTGCTCCTGATAGGATGATTTTGGTGTTTGAAACCGCATCCAATGTTGAATTCCACTTTCTGCTTCCGCATCGCGCGCAATGCTATTGCGTATATTTACATCCAGGACAGAATGCTCACTTAACAATGGGAATCCGAGATTGAAGTGATACAGTATCATGTGAGCTTGTGGTTCATAACCTTCGTTGATTACTTCATCTTCAATGCGTATGATGCTGCTCCCCATCACACTTTCAATACGCCTTTTGAGCAAAATATTTTCACCGAAGACACGCGATTGGCGCACCTGGCCGAATATTTCCAGCTTGTACTCTGCGCCCTTCCAACCCACTTGGTAATTGACATATCTCGCAGGTAAATTGCTGATTCTGCCATGCAATCCCAGTTTTTCCTCCCCATCTGTATTTGGATAACCGAACTGATCCAGACCGCACGTTACGAATAAACCACCCCCATAATTCCGTAGCCATTCGGATTCTTCGGCTTCAAAATAAGCAGGGTGGCTTTCCCCAATGCTCGATAACCAAGTCAGTGAAGCCCCTTTATAGGTACAGGCTGAAATATCCAAGGCACGATCAGCTAAAACAGAGTATATTAATCCGCTACCTGTCCAGACCTGAAAAATACGGCTGTTTCGAGCCAGCCCATCCTGTGCTTCCAAAAGTTTGATTCCTGCAATTTGATCAGGATTACCCACATGTTCTAAGAGGTTAGCGGGGTGATATTTTTTTATGTCTAAAGATTTCACGCAACTCATCCCTTCATATATTCGGATTAAAGAGCAATAGTCTTGATATTCGTCAATTCACAAAAAGCAATCAAATCCTCATATAAATGCTCTCCATAACCCAACACGGCATACTCATTGTTCCATGCCTGAATGAAGCGATCTATATCAGCATGTACCGTTACAAAAGCATGCGGCCAGAATGGAATGCCGCATTCCTTGCGGCGATCCTCAATCATTTCTTTAGATGGTTCAAACACGGAACAACGAGCAATTATCATTTCGAATTGACCAGTGTGACGACCCAAGTGAGCCAGAACGCCTTCACCACTTTTGCAGACAAGCTTGATTGAAATACCGCCTGCTTCACCTTCTGTAGGGATCCCATGTTCCGCAAAACCCGCCGGACCAATTTTGCCGGCCAATGATGGGGGGCAAGTGCCATCGCCAATAATCTTGATCTCATTCGTTTCGCGATCGATATGCTGAAGGTCACCATAATAAACACGTTCATTGCTCATATCAGTAATCAGCTTGACTGTAAGCGCTGTATTTAAATCGCTTAGAGTTGATGTACCAAATCCATTTTCAAGCATCATGCTCTGAGCCAGGCATGTCGCGCTGTAATCATCACCCAATCCAGGGAAGGATTGGATGGAATAAAATTCCCAGCCTTCCTTTTTAACGATTTTTTTGATGGCAACATATAACCGAATTGAACGATCAGCCACTTCTCCTTCTGGCACTGGATCAACAAAGTATTTCTGTATCTCTTTACGAGCCTGGGCAATTTCCTCTAGACTGGTTTGCTCTGCCGTTCTGATAAGTTCCGTGGTGTCTCGTGAGTCAATATCCAAGCCAAAAATATTCATCCATTGAGAAGGATCCGCCACCCCACATGATTGCCCCATACCCCGGCCGCCAAACACACCCACAGTGCTCAAATTGAGCAAATTCTTTTCATGACTCGCTTTACAATACGATACGATCTTTTCAACAATCTGCTTGTCATTCAAATTGCCATAGACAAAACGATGTTGTATGCCAATTTCTTTCAATGACCCATGCAGCACCAAACCACCGACAGGTCTCCAACCCTGTGAGCCTGGATGAGTCCAGATGACAATCCCTTTCCCGCTGAATGAGAAATCCCGCAAGGCTGCCAACATGTTGGCTGCCCACACCCACGTGCCCGAGAAAAGAACAATTGCATCAATCTCACGCATGCACTTAAATTTCTGCAGACATTCCATGGCTTCTTGTTTGGATGCAATGACGAGCTCCTGTTTAATCAAATCCAGACCTTCTTCTTGAAGTTTGGCTTTTGCCTTTTTGATCAATTCCTCATCAATGAATGGCATACCCATTGGATCCAGAAGTCCATCTTTATGAACACCGTACACAATAAAACCTGCTTTTGGTTTGAACATAGATCAGCTCCTAATAAAAGTCATTGAACAACCATTAAATCTTTTAAGAATCCCTTCAGCAAATTTTTCAAATGCAGGTATTTCTCAAAACGCCCTGCATATGACTTTTTGGAATGTTGATTTGGGAAAAACTCAGCCGCTATCCGCACCATTGAACCAACCGCTTCATCATAGGATGAGAATTCTCTATTTCCTACTCCCGCGATAATCGCCGAACCCAAAGCCCCTGATTCGGTAATTTCTGGCCGCTTCATCGGTCGATCGAGAATATCTGCACTGATCTGTACCCAAGCATCTGATTTGCTGCCCCCACCAGCGACCCGGAAATCACTGATATCAATTCCAATCTTTGGCAGATCATCCAAACACTCTTTGAGATCGAAAATGACGCCCTCAGCTACTCCTTTAAGGATCTCTCCTCGCGTCGTATTCAATCGCAAACCAGCGATAACACCGGAGGTTTCGGGATTAAAATCGGGTAAGCCGGTCGATGTATATGTGGGCAATACCACCACCCGGCTTGGAAAATCCGGGGCTTCGGAAAAAAGCTGGGAATAGATATCAGTACCTGAATTTATACTTTGCTGATGCTCAAATAAAGCGAAAGTATCTCGAAACCATTTAACTACCGAGCCGCCCTGGTTGTAAACAAATGTGACAAATTGTGAAGGGACAGCATGATGCTCTGTGTTTAATCCCCTCACAATCATTTCTTGCGATTCGCGTGTTTTATTGAACACCACAGCTGCACAGATAAAAGTGCCCATCCCCAACAATGCCTGCCCTTTTTGCACAGCTCCACAACCAACCGCATTGGAACATTGATCGTGAGCACCGCTAAAAATTGCCACACCTCTTGGCAATCCCAATTCCTTCGCACACGAATCAGAAACATATCCGATTTTGGTTCCACTGGCTGCAATGCTGGGCAACTTTGTTGAATCCAGGTCGGTTATTTTAAGGATTTCACTTGACCAGCTTTCCTGCTCGATATCGAAGAGCAGGGTGCGGTTTGCCAATGTGTAATCAATGGTTGGCTCAGCTCCCAACATAAAGGCGATAAAACCCGAGAAAGATAAAAATTTGTCTGTATTTTCAAAGATTTCTGGTTGGTGGGATCTGATCCACATTATTTTTGTCAAACTGAAATGATTACCAATTGAATTTCCTGTAATCGCATAAAACTCTTCAGGAGAAATGGTATTTTTCAAAACGCCAAGAAATTCCTCACCGCGAATGTCATAATTTAATATAGAAGGAGATAGAACTTGTCTATTCTCGGAAACTGGAACCATCGCCTCTCCCATTGACGTAACCGAAAGAGCAGTTATTGGGTCACGAGCAGTCTTAACTGCCACTTGATGGATTACCAGCTGCACTTTCCGCCAGACTTCACATGCATCAATCTGCGCCCAGCCATCCTGTGGACTTCGGTGCTGATACTCCTCATACGCAAAGGCTAACATTTGCCCCGTTTGGGAAAATGCCGCTGCTTTGCAGCCTGTCGTGCCCACATCAATTCCGACCAGGCTCATCAATCCATCTCCATCAAAAGGTCTCTGGAATTTTGTAGTTTCAAGTAATCCCGGATCACCCAAGTTGTGCGCTGAAATACTGCTGCCTGTGCATCAGGAATGCTGTCCGTTGCAGACAATACCTGTTCAAACGGCTGGCGGATTTCAGTAGCAATATTGATCTTGGCAATTCCGTTTTTCATCGCCCCCAATAGATCCTCTTGCTTGACACTTGATCCACCATGCAAAACCAAAGGGATACCAGTATGCTGGCGCAGAGCTTTCAAATGCTCTAAATTCAATCTTGCCTGGACCTTTTTTTGATCTCGTTGTGTTTTCGAGATATTCCCATGAATGTTTCCAATAGCGACCGACAACCAATCGCATTGGGTCTCTTGGACAAATTTGCAGGCTTCTTCAACAGCAGTGAAACCCATGCCCGACTTAAAAAGTTCTTCGTATGGAGGTAACGGGCCAGCCTCATGCCCAAGGACTGCTCCTAACTCAGCTTCACAGGCAATTCCCGCCTGGTGAGCAAGGTCAACCACCTTTTTTGTAGTCGCGATATTTTCAAGGAGATTTAATCGCGAACCATCAATCATCACAGAATGGTAGCCCAATCTAATCGCCTCATTGATGATCGATACGAAATCAACTTGTTGACCATCTTCATCGATAACAGGAATATGATCCAGGTGAATGCGAACATAATCAGGCTGATTCCACTTTAAAAATTCCTGCATCACTGCACTCATGCTTTGGCTTTCAAACTTCATCCATTCCAAACGCGCGACTTCAACCAATGCAAAGGCATTTTGATCCACCGCCGCTTGGATGACAGGTTCTATCATAGGTAGATATGGAATGTTAAAAGCGGGAATGGCTATTCCTGCGACACAAGCTTTTTTTAACATGACAGCAACACTAGTCTTCGATTCTTTTCTATTGACCATTGCTGGCATGATTTTCATCCTTTATCAAACACCAAATCGATATACGTACGACAACGATCGCCTCTGATGAGAGCTGTGAGATAAACAACCGGTTTGTGAATTCCCTCTGAGCCAATCAATTCCACCCATAACGCAGGAAATCCACCCAAAGTGCCCAGCAATTCAGCTTCTTCGTTTTCCATAATGACAGGTTCGAAAGTCTCATGTGCCCGTTTGATTTCAACTCCGTAATTCTTGTGGAGAAATTCATGCGGTTCGTCCTTGCCATCGTAGCGCGTCAATAGATCAGGAAAGCGTGTACTGGACAAGTAAGTAGATTCAATCAGCACAGGAGTCTGGTTTACTAGAATCAATCTTTGCAGCCAAACCAATTTTTCATCCGCAGGAAGGTTCAGATTTTGCAGTATATGACTGGGGGGAGAAATCAAATCCTTTGCCAAAAGACGGCTGCTGGAATTTAACCCATTCTGCTTAACCATGTCAGAAAAATCAAGAATGCGCAGAATGCCTTGTTTGATTTTTGGTGGGGAAACAAACGTACCTTTGCCTTGTATTTTATGCAGTATTCCTTCTTTAACCAGATTTTCTATTCCCTGTCGAACAGTAGCCCGGCTCACATTGAAGGCTTCCATCATCTCACGTTCTGATGGAATTCTCTGACCAGCTGCCCATTCCCCGCTTTCGATTTTGCTGCGAATGATATGCCCAAGGCTATGATACAGCGTACCCGGGCTAGTATGGATCGCAGCTGCTTCTTCCAAGCTAATTTTAATGTTGTCACTCATATATTAGGTTCCCTAAATATTGGTCTGTTTAACCGGTCGTCCGTACCAGTATTATAGCAAACACTCGTGCTTTGTCAATATCCTTTTGATACCAATCTCCAAAATCGGATATCGCCTGGTAGATACGCCATGGGTATAATGATGGCAGGTTAGGCAGAAATTACTAAGTCGATACACATAAGAAGTCTTGTTTCATGAAATATCACATCGTTTGCGTAGTCAACGATATATCGCAACCAGGCGCCCGGCTGCAGAGCGAACATGGGTTGTCTTTCTGGATTCAGACACCTCAAGGATCTGTTCTTTTGGATACCGGCAGCACTAACTCGGTGTTGAAACACAATCTGGCTGAGCTTGGGCTTGACCCGCGTCATCTGGACGCATTGGTGCTAAGCCATGC
>CAYVJI010000033.1:0-11485 GCA_964451805.1 uncultured Pelolinea sp.
ACCAGTTTGGGGTTGGAGAAAACCACCATCGGCAGCACCGGCTGCCCGATGGCGTTGCCCAGCTTCTGGCTGGCTTTTTCAAAGTCCGGGCCGGGGTCAACGAATGCCTTGCGCTCCGGGTTTTCCGCAATCGGCTGGGTGGCAAACACGCCCCCTGGGCCCACAATCACCTGCGGAATTTTTGTGCTACTCTGCGCGGGTCTTACTTCGCTAAAAAACGCCCACTCGTCGTCCAGGTCGCGCAGGCGCGCGTAGATGGCTTTGCTGAAATCGCCTTTGCGCGGCGGGTCGTAGGGCTCATTTTTCACCACCGTGGTGACCTTGTAATAGGTCGTCTTTCGCAACGGGATTTTCAAGACGACCGCGCCGATCACATACAGGGCGATCCCCACCGCCGTCACGTAGATGGCATTGGTCTGCACGACGCGATAATGCAGCTCCCAGCGTTCTTGGATCAGATCGCGGAAGAAAAAGGCCGAAAAGAAAGCCGCCACGCCCACCACCATGATCGAAACGCCAACCAGCAAAATCAGAAACGGCAGGCTCTTGCGTTTCACTGGCGCCACCAGGCGTTTGGGGGTTTGCACCTCATTGCGGATGAATCGCATGCTCAACTCCTCTTGTCTATCAATGTATTATAACCAACCGGCAGACTTCACAAAAAAAGATCGTTATATCGATAAAAATAATTACATGCTTGCTGGGAAAATCTATAAAGAAAGAAAAAGGATGAGCCTTGATAAGAGACTCATCCTCTGTAAAACAGCCAAAACTATGCAGCCGCTGCTTTCAGGTTCTTGAGATAGCGCAAGCGGAAAACAACGGTAATCACGATCACAACCGCGCAGAAGCCGACCAAGCCGGGCATGCCGATCACATCGTAATTCTCGCCCAGCAATCCAGCCACCAGCATTTCGGGGCACAGATGGTTGAACCATGAGGTAACTCCGGTGCCTTCCGCGACTTCCACACCCTGGTTCACGGCTACCATGGATGACCATCTAGCCACGCCCAGCATAGCGGCGAAGGTGCCGTAAATGCCCATCAGGGTGGTGGTGATCAGGGTGCGCAGCATGTCAAACTTGTTGGGCGCAACCACAAACACCCAGAAGAACAGCAGGGAGGGCAGGTCAGCCAAAGGATGGTTGACGGTGCCGGGGATGATGAAGGCCAGAGCCAGCAGGATGGGAACCATCAGAACGGTGGTTGCCAGAACGGTGGTGTTGCCTACCGCGATGGCAGGATCCACGCCGATGTACAACTGCTTGCCGCCGGACTTGGCTTTCATGAAACTGCCAGCCGCTTCCGAAACAGGCACCAGCGCCTGCATCACGATACCGGACATCATGGGGATCAGCACCAGGGAGGTCGCCAGCGCGATCATCAGCATGACGATGTCGATCCAGTAGTACCCCGCGCCAATGCCCATCAGCATACCGATCAAACCGCCCAAAACAGCCGGTTCGCCGATCACGCCGAATTTTTCCTGGATGTAATCAGGGGTGAATTTGGCTTTCATGCCGGTCTTGTCCAATAAATTGCCGACGTAATGACCGAAGGCGCCCCAGGCCACATTGGTGCCCTGATAGAAGGAAAGCCCTTCGAAACCCAGGTCTGCGCAATAGCCGCGCTGGGCGTTGAAGTCTGACATCATCAGGTTGAACCAGGCCAAGAAGGTGGCGAACACCAAACCGGCGACGATGTTGTTGGTCAAACCGTAGACGATCAAGCAGGCAATGATGGCTTCCCAGAAATCCCAGATGTTCAGGTTGAGTGTATCGGTCATTTTAATGAAGATCATGACCAGGTTCACTGCCAAGCTGAGCAGCACTACAGCATACGCCCAGGGGGAGCCCCACGCGAAGGAAGCGAAAGCCGCCCAGCCGATATCGGTGAAGGTGAACACGCCACCGAAGCGGGTTGCCAATGCTTCAGCTGCCGGCGCCACTGAGCCCAAGAAGTAATCCACAACAATGTATACGCCGTTGAAACCTACCGCGATCATCAAACCATTGCGGACTGCCTTGAGGAAGCCCAGGCGCACTACCAAGCCGATCACTGTAAAGACGATGAAGATCATGAAGAGCGGACCTGCACCGATGATCGGATCAAGAATGGCATTAACTAATCCTAAATCCATTGTATCTCTCCTGTTATTATGAAATGTTGATAAATTGACTTACTTTCATGCTTTTCAAAAATCTCGATAGCTTCCACCTCCTTTCAGTGTGTTTTCATCTCAACAAAATCTATCCAATGCCGAAAGCTTTAGCCCAGCCCTTTTTCGGCAATGAAAGCGAAAATGTCATCGTAAAGCTTCTCTTGACCAACCGTGCTGATCAGGGGCACGCCGCTGAAGACCCTCACATCATCTCGCGCGCCGGTTTGGGCAGTCGCGACGATCAGATCGGGTTTTTCATACTCGATCAGGGTATTCATATCAGCGATTTTGCCTTTCTTGGTGATGACTTTTATCTTGCGGCGTTTGGCTTCATTCTCCAACTTGACCGCCGCCAGGTTGGACGTGGCGATTGAGGAACCGCACATCACTAAAATTATTGCTGGTCTTCCCATGTTCTTGATCTCCTTTTCTTTTTAACATCGGCTCTTTGCGCCGTAGTTAACCAATGAATTTTTTTAATTCCTCTAACAATTCCTGCATGTCTTCACGCAGCCCAACTGAGATGCGGAAGTGCGTGTCAGGCTCTAATCCGGCTTTCTTGGCGAAACTTCTCACAAAGAATCCTTTTTCCAGCAGGAAATCCACGCACTGGGTTGCGGTCTTGCCGGAATCTTTGACGTTAATCATCACGAAATTTGCTTGCGAAGGCACGGGCTTGAAACCGGGAATTTGCGCCAATTCAGCGCTTAGCCAATCGCGCGTTTCCGCCAGCTTGCGGAACACTTTGCGGTATTCATCAATGTGGTCCATGGCGGCTTCTCCGGCTGCCATGGCGGCAATGTTCACGTTGAAGATATGGCGCGAACGGTTCATATAGCGCACCAGCTCCGGATTTGCCAGCATGTAACCCAGGCGGATGCCCGCCAGGCAGAACCCTTTGCTGAAGGTGCGCAGCACGACCAGATTGTCGAATTCATTCACCCACTTGGAAATGGATGTGCCTTCGTCCGCCATTTCCACGTAAGCTTCATCCACCACGATCAGCTTGCCGGTTTCCAGCATGCGCCGGATCTCCTCGCTCGGCATGACAATGCCCATGGGATTGTTCGGTCGCGAGAGCAGGACGAATTTCGTTTGCGGAGAAATAGCAGCCAGAACCTGCTCAGCCGCCTGATCCAGCCCGGCTGAAAGCTCTGCGTATTTAATCTTCCAGCCGAAATATTTTAGGCGCGGAACATAAGCCGAGTAATCCGGCTGCACCAAAATAGCCTCATCCGTGCCGGGTTTCGCCATCAGCACCTGGAACATCAGATCCAATACCTCTATCGAACCATTGCCCAGGGCGATATTCTCAGTCTTTACGGATGTGTAATTTGCCAGCTTCTGGCGCAGCGATAATGCATAGGAAGGATCTTCAGCGTAATAATTCGCTTTCGCTCCAGCTTTGCAGATCGCCTCTTGAACAGCCGCAATAGGCGCGTAATTTGACTCGTTCGACATCTGACGCCTGATGGAGGGATCCTGCCAGCACTTGGTTACATGGATCTGGTCATAATCGGGAACATCGAACAACCTGGGATTTACGATATCTTTGAAGTTCATACTCTAAAATCTCTCCTGTTTATTGAATAAAACCTACATTTTTTCACGGATAGTATCCACCAACTGCTGAGGATCGCCGCTGTTCTTAAAATCGATCAGTACCTGCGGAACTTCCATCAGGGTAGAAAAAGCGCGCAGAAAATCCACGTGTTCTGAGGGGTCTTCAATGGTGAGCATAAACACCAATTCAGCCTGCACCTCGCCACCCTCGCCCCCCATCGGCTCAAATATGACCGGTTTTTCCAAGATTCCGATGGTCAAGGATGGAGAAACTGTCCATTCCGCGTCGGCATGCGGCACGGCCACTTCAATGCGCGGGGTATGCAGACCGGTTGGGTATTTGGCCTCACGTTCAAGGATCGCTTTCCAGTAGCCTGGCTTTGCGTAACCAGCCTTGATGGCAGCCTCGGATAATTCCTTTAAGACCTCTTCTTTCGTACCCTTGTCAATTTTCAGAACTTGTAGATTGGATAGTAGATCAGCTGCCACGTTGTTGCCTGCCTCTCAGAAAGGATGATCTCAGAACATTCCCAATCGAAAATTGGGGCTGGCCTGTGATGTCTGATAAAAAAATAAACAGTCACGCATAATATCTGCAAGCATTATACAAAGTCAAGAATCTGATGAGATGTGTGATTATTGCCATAATTAGTTATGACAATTGAATACTATTTGTGATAGAATCCTTTGCGTGGCACAACTCGCACCTGAAATCAATATTCGCCAGCAAAGCATCATCCGCTCCTTGCTCTCCGCGCATGGCAAGGTTACGCTTGCCGAGCTGGCAGATCAGACCAGCCTCAGCGCGCGCGTGATCCGTTACAACATGGATGTCGTGCGCTCCTGGTTGAATTGCGGCGAGGTCAAGTTCATCAATAAACCCGGTTATGGTGTGGAAATCGTTGCTTCGCAGGAAAAAAAGAGTGAACTGCTGGCAACGCTCGATCGTCTGGATGACTGTGACATCGTGCTTTCCCGCCAGCAGCGTACACGCATAATTCTTTTATACTTGCTGGTCGTCGAAGAACCCATTTCCACCGCGCAGCTGGTGGAAGTGGAAAACTTTTCACGCTCAACACTTTTCAAGGATATTTGCGAAATTGAAAACTGGTTGGGCAACTATGGCTTGCAGCTTAAAAGGAAGTCCGCCAAAGGCTTATGGGTGGAGGGAAATGAAGAGTCCCGTCGTTTCGCGCTGGTCAGGTTGCTGCGCGAAGAACTGGGCGACAAGTATTGGTATCAGCTTTCTCATACCTTTTTGAACTCACGCAAATTCTGCAGCAGCACGGTTTCTAGCCGCTTCAGCTTGTTCATCAACCAGCTGGAATTGCCCTTCTGCCGCAGGCTGGTTCAAAACATTGAGGACAGCATTGGCGTTTCGATGTCGGTGATTTCACAGGCTGAGATCATGGTGTATTTGGGAGTAGCCATTTTAGCCATGCGGGTGGGGAACATCATTGAAGATGAACCAGATCAAGAGATCCGGCAGAGCGATGAGTTTGAAATCGCGCAGTTGATCGGTTATCAGATCGAAAAAAAATACGATGCCAAACCCAGCCAGAAGGAACTCGAAATCATCGCCGCGCTGATCATGAGCAGCAAATGGGACAATATTTATCTGCCTGGAGATGAAAATCAGGCTGCCCACCTGTCAGCTACGCGTAAAAGTGAGCAGATCGCCGCTGAAATCGTCAACATATGTTCCATGCGCCTGCATCCCATGCTCAAAATTGACCAAACCCTGGTATATGAATTGGCGCACCACCTGGATTATGCGATCTTTCGTCTGAAACACCATATTCCGATCCGCAATGCCCACCTGAAAACCATTCAGGAAAAATACGACCAGGTTTACCGCATTGCGGAAAGCAGCGCCTTCGTCCTGGAGAATGAGATCAACCTGCCCATTCCCGCGGAGGAAATCGGCTTCATTGCCATGTATCTCCTCTCGGCTTTGGAACGCCTGCGCACGGTTGAAGATTCGCGCATTTCCGTGATCATCACCAATGACGGCACGCGCTCAAAGAGTTCATTGCTGAAATCCAGATTGGAGCATGAATTCCCCAACCTGAGAGTCGCTCAGATCATCAACACCTTTGATCTGATTCCGGATACCAGCGAAAATGCCGAGATGATCATCAGCACCATGCCTCTTGAAGACCCTCCTCTGCCGGTCATTGAAGTCAGCCCTTTCTTGGAGCTTGAGGACATTAAAAATATCCAGCGTTGGATAGCAGAAAAGAGCCAGAGCAAACACCGAAACAGCCTGGATGATTTTGAACAGCAGAATAATCTGGTAGATCTGTTGAAAATGTCGCACATTACATTGGCGAAATCCGCTCAAAACTGGCAGGAAATCGTGCAGCTCGCCAGCCAGCCGCTCATCCAAAATAATTGCATCCAGCCTCGCTATGTGCAAGCCATGATCGATCTGATTGAGAACCATGGATTCTACATGTATATGGGATCCGGTGTTCTGCTGCTGCATGCCAAACCGACTGATGGGGTTAATGGGCTTTGCATCAGCCTGCTGCGCCTGTCGAAACCTTTTCATTTCAAAGATGAGCGTATCCCGGATATTGACCTGATCTTTGTGTTAGGTGCCAGCGATGACAACTCGCATTTGACCGCTCTTTTTCAGTTGAACGAAATTGTCCAAGTTCCAGAGTGCATGCAAGCTATGCGCAAAGCCGGAAAAGCGTCAGAAATCATTCATGCGCTGTGGCAGTGGCTGCCGCGGGTCGCTGAGATAGCTTAAATCTCCCATTTACTGGCTTTTTTTTCTTTTTTTTGCCAATTTTTCGGTGTATTAGTTCATTGTTGTCATATCTTTTTACACCAAAACAAACACAAACACTTCCTTCAGCCCTATTCTATAATCAAATCAACCCTGGCGGGAAATTTTGATATATTTTTCCCGACTTCAAATTTTTTTTACGTAGGAGCGATACATGGTTGAAGCGGATTTAACCTTGCAGAATGAACAGGGATTGCATGCCCGCCCGGCAGACCTTTTTGTGCGCACTGCCAATAAATTCAAGAGCGATATCAAGGTGCGCAATCTTTCCACCGAATCGGATGAAGTGAACGCCAAGAGCATTCTGCGCATCCTTTCTCTGGGTGTTTACAGCGGTCATACCATACGCGTTGTCGCCCAGGGGGAAGATGAGTCCCAAGCCATTCAGGAGATCAGCCAGCTGATCAACCAAAATTTTGAATAATCGGATTTATAGCCAACACCTTTGAATAACAATTGGAGCAAAGCATGACCTCAACTTTGAACGCTTTCGAAATGGCTCAGCAGCAGTTTGACCAGGTAGCCGATCTCCTCCAGCTGGATGCTTCGGTGCGGGAATTCCTGCGCTGGCCGCAGCGTGAATTCCACTTCCGCATCCCGGTGCGCATGGATGACGGTCAGGTGCGCATGTTCCAGGGCTACCGCGTGCAGCACAACGACGCGCGCGGTCCCAATAAGGGCGGCCTGCGCTTTCATCCTTCCGAGACAATCGATTCCGTGCGTGCCTTAGCCACCTGGATGACCTGGAAGTGTGCCGTCGTGGATATTCCACTGGGGGGTGGCAAAGGAGGCGTGATTGTCGATCCTGCCACGCTCTCGCCGGGAGAAAAAGAACGCTTGGTGCGGGGCTGGGTGCAGCAGATGTGGAAGAACATCGGTCCGCGCCTGGACGTTCCCGCGCCGGATGTCGGCACTACACCCCAGATGATGGGCTGGATGATGGATGAATATTCTAAGCTGGCTGGTCAATTCACTCCGGGCGTGATCACCGGCAAGCCGGTAGGCGGCGGCGGTTCGCTCGGACGTACCGAAGCTACAGGCTATGGCGTCATTTACACCCTGCGCGAAGCCATGCGCCACCTCAAAATGGACAGCCGCAAGGCGCGCGCCTCCCTGCAGGGTTTCGGCAACGTCGCGCAATATGCCGCCATTGGATTCAAAGAAATCCTGGGCGGTGAAGTGGTCAGTGTTTCATATTGGGACCGCCAGGATAAAGCGTCCTATACAGTCAGCAATGAAAAGGGATTCGATCCGCGCTTCCTGCAGAGCATTACCGACCAATACGGCTCAATTGACAAAGCCCAAGCCACTCAGAACGGTTACAGCATTGAAGATGCACAAGCCTGGCTGACAAAGGATGTGGATGTGCTCATCCCTGCCGCGCTGGAGGGTCAGATCAATGCCCAAAATGTTGCCGGCATCAGTCCTAAAGTGCGCATCATTGCTGAAGGCGCCAATGGACCTACCACACCCGATGCGGATGCTATTATTCGTGAACGAAAAATCTTCATGCTGCCGGACTTTTTGTGCAATAGCGGCGGGGTCACTGTCTCTTATTTTGAATCCGTTCAGAACGACATGAATTATTATTGGCCGCGCGAAGAAGTGCTGCAGAAGGAAGATGCAATTCTAACCAGTGCATTCCAGGCTGTATTGGAGACCGCTATTTCTGAAAATGTATACATGCGCGACGCCGCCTACATGGTTGCCATCGCGCGGGTTGTGAAAGCCATGCAGCTGCGCGGCTGGATTTAGCCTATACAGGATCCTTACAACGCACCGCCGACCATATCTCCTTTTCATAGAAACAGCTCACCGCAGTGGTGGGCTGTTTCTTTTACGGATCGGTTAATTCTCTTGTAGGCGCGCCGAAATTCTCGCGCAGAACGTTTTCGGCTGGTTTATTATGCGGCGTGAAGTCGTTATTCTCTGGACCGCCCTGATTGGGGTTAGTGGTCCAGTTCCACCAGAACACTCCCGCCCACCATTCCTGATCCTTAAAAGCCTCAAAGAAGGCTTGGTAGCAGTTCGCCTGTTCCTGCAAACTGATCTGCGGGTTTTTCGTCGCGGCATATGCGCGTTGATTTGTTCCGGCAATACTGCGGTATCCAATCTCGGTAATGATGATCGGGCGCTCCCAGAGTTGGGAGAATTGCCCTAGATGGAAGACAATCGGTTCCCAAGCTTTTTTTAATTCGTCTACTGATGGATCCGTTTGCTCGGTCAACGGGAAATAGGCATCCACCCCGATCGCATCTAATTCGTCCCACCAATCAATCTGGAAAACTTCATCCCAGTTAGCCGCATAAGTGATCGGTCCTTCATATACTTCCCGTACGGCTGCAATAATTTCCTGCCACTGATCGCTGCGCTGTGAGGTGCCACCTAATTCCGTTCCCACCACAAAATAATCCACCTGCTCTTCTCGTGCCAGGCGGGCATAATGCAGAATGAAGTCAGAGTAGCTGTCAAACCATGTTTGCCAGGCGTCCTCATCCTCCCCGAAACCAATATTCCCGCGCCAAGTATTGTGATTCCTCAAGATGTTTACATGCGGCTTGAGCATGACCTTTAAACCCTGGTCATGGGCAAACTGGATGACATGCGTCAAATCCTCGTCAGTTGGTGTTTGTGATTCCGTCAGGCACTGAATTTTGGTGGAATCGGCATTCTTTTGATAGCAAGTCACAACCACTGCCACCCAGTTAGCGCCCATTGGCTTGATGACTTCTTCAATGGTTTGATCGGAATTGGGACTGGAGTATTCGCCGTGCCACCAGGATGTGTAAGCCACTCCCTTTTGAATATCGCGTTCTGCCTTTACCGATTGGATTGATTCGCTCGGGATTTCTATCTCGGCTGTTTCCGGTTGCTTGACGCACGCGCTGATGATGAAAACCAAGATCATGCTCAAATAAAAAATTGGCCTTTTTCTTTTCATGATATGAATCGCTGTTTGTTTAATGCGAATAATTGTAACCCATGGGAGCAATCGTACGTTTAATTCCAGCCAGATATGATCAAAATCCTTTTAATGCATAGATTTGGCGGCTGCCGTTGTTAATCCCACTCAGTTATCACCTTTCTATCTTTCTAAAAATCTTCTTCTCCCAAACCACAATTTCAGCATTTGCATGCCTCTCTTTTTCTGCGATAGGATCTAATGCTTATCCTGTCGAAGACGCCGTAGTGTAAATGCTATCGTTGACAACAAAACATGAATAGCGGATAATCATTACAGATAGAAAGCTTTCAGCCTTTTTTTTTGAAAATTGAAATAAAGAGGTTCTTGGAAAAATAATCCAGATTCAGTATGTAGTACTTCAGGAAATAGAGAAAAAGAATGTTTAAATCATCCACGATCCATGGGGATCTTCCCACCGCAGACAACACCGCGGAGATCCGCGTCTCTATTCCTGAAAACCTTATCACATTCATTCTCTTGTTCGTTTTCTACATGATTGGCGGCTATTATTTACGGTTTGTGAAAGGCTATTTGCCGTTGGATGCCCTTTCGCGTATGGTCAGCGCCTGGCTGGTCACCCATGGCACCACCCCTAAACTGGCGTCCATCGGCTTCATTTGGCCACCGCTGCCGACCTTGCTCTTGATCCCATTGACCTGGATTCCTTCTTTGTATCACAGCTGGATGGTAATTGTGGTCGTCTCGGGTTCCTTTATGGCTTTTACGGGTGTGATGCTCGCTCAGATTGCCGGTCTTTGCGGGATTGCTGCCTGGGCGCGCAGGATTCTTGTATTTTTGTTTGCCGTAAATCCGGTCATCATCATTTATGCAATAAACGGCATGAGTGAATCCATCATGATGGCCGCCATCTTGGTAGCCTGCTTTTGGCTCATCCGTTTTTGGAAAACCAAGCGCAGCGCGTTATTGATTTTCTCAGCAGGCTTTTTTGGGCTGCTACCGCTCATTCGCTATGAATTCGTGCTGATTTCTGCCTGGAGTGGTTTGTTGATCTTGCTGCTGCTTTGGGAAAAACGCCATGCTTTCACAACCGAAAAATTCGGCCAGTTTCTGGAAGGTAACCTTCTAGCGTATGGATCATTGCTGATCTATCCCTTTTTCCTGTGGCTCATCGCCAATTGGTTCATCATGGGGAATCCCCTCTATTTCATGATCAACAACCGCAGCAACGCCAGCGTGGCGGAAGTACAGCTGTCAGATTACAGAATCATCACCACGCCTTTGAACTCCTTAATGATCACGCTCTGGGCTTGGGTGGGCACCTATCCGCTTGAGCTAGTCGCTTCCATGCTTCTGGTCTTTTTTGGTTTGCGCAAGAAATCGGGGTTTTTAGTCGGGTTGGGATTGATGCCTGCCCTGATCCCATTCTTGGAATTTTTTCTGCTGGCGTCCCGCTCAAATGTCCCGTTGTTGAGATACTATGTCATGGTCATCCCGCTGGGCTTTGTTTCTTGCCTGGTTTTGCTGAATGTCATTGCCAACTTGAAGCTGCAGATCAAATGGCACACAACTGCCAGCATTATAGCCGCCATCCTTCTGGCGATCCTTTCAAATATTCGCAGCGTTGTGCAGTTAAATACCTATCCCTACCAGAACGTCACCGCTGCCACCTGGAACCTGATCAGCAACCAAGCCACGCAAGAGGATGCCGGTATGATCCGCATCAATCAAGCCATTGAGATCAGCCAGTTGCTCGCCGAGCACCTACCCAAGGACTCCAAGGTCTTGATTGATACTTTCGGTTCTGGCTTTGCATTCTTGATCGGTGCGCAATCGCATGAGATGTTCATGGATTATTCCGATCCCGATTATGACGCTGCCTTGCTCGATCCGCAATCCTATGTGGATTACATCCTGCTGCCTGAACCCACGCGCGGAAATGAGTTGTACTCCGTCAATATGTATCAAAAATCACTGTATGATGGGCGCGTGACCTGGGTGGAATGGGTGGATATCTTACCGCAAACCATCGATGGTTGGA
>CAYVJI010000033.1:11585-18706 GCA_964451805.1 uncultured Pelolinea sp.
ACCTGGGATTTGACCTGCCCTATCTGCGCATCTTTTATGTCTATTTTGTGTCATTAGCCGCGAAATATCTGCCCGGCGGTGTCTGGGGGTTTCCTGGTCGTGTGGTCGCATATCAGACGATCGGTGTTAAAGGCTCTGCCCCTTTCATCTCATTGATTCGAGAGGAAGCAGTGCTCTTTATCAGCGCAGCACTGGTGGGGTTGGCCGGTCTGCTGGATGGATTGCGAATTGCAGATTGGATCAGGATTGCCATTGCTGTAGGTGCATTAGTGTGCATTGTGTTGATGCTTTTAGTGCAGATTCCAGGAACCTGGCGCGCTTTGGGAAAAATAAAATTCCTAAAATCTTTCGGCTTTTCCGAAGCGCAATCGGGGCAGCAAAATGGCAGTTATCAATGGCTGTTGGTTTCGCTCTTGCTGGGTTTGTTGTTTTGGGCGCTGATCGGGATCGGCTTTCGCGCCATGGCTTTGGGTGTTTCCAATCTGGTGATCGATATGAGCCTGCTTCAGGCAATTGGCGTTTTCGCTCTTGCCTGGTGTGCTGGTTATGTCATTCTGGTTGCGCCGGCTGGCATCGGCATTCGCGAATCTGTCCTGTCTGCGCTGTTGGCGAATTACCTGCCCGTCGCCCAAGCTTTGAGCATCGCTTTGATGGCGCGCTTGTGGTGGTCCATCGGCGAAGCCGGTTTTATTGTTCTGTCCATGCTGAAAGTCTCAACGTCTGGCTTTCAAACCGGCAAAGAATGAGGATGGCATAAAAAAAGATGTTATTCGGCGCCAAAGTAAATTTTTCCATCCAAGAATTGGTAGCGAATTAAGGAGATAAGCGATGTATAAAGAAAAAACCATTGCCGTAGTGATTCCCTGCTTCAATGAAGAAAAATATATCTCCAAAGTGATCGAGACGATGCCGGATTTTGTGGATTTTTTGGTGGTGGTGGATGACCATAGTACGGATGCGACGGTAAAGATCGTGAAGAAGTACATTGCTGCTCAACCAGGCAGGATTATTCTTATTGAACACAAAACCAATCAGGGCGTAGGTGGTGCGATCGCTGCGGGCTATATCTGGTGCCGCGATCATGAGATCGATGTCGCCGTCGTGATGGCTGGCGATGCCCAAATGGACCCGACGGACTTGCCCACTCTCATCGACCCGATCGCTGTAGGCAGCTATGACTATTCAAAAGGAAACCGCCTGTTCACCGGCGACGCCTGGCAGAAGATTCCTAAAATTCGCTACCTGGGCAACTCCATGCTTTCGTTGCTGACCAAGATCGCTTCTGGATATTGGCGCGTGGCGGATTCACAAAGCGGTTACACCGCCATTGGCTTAAAAGCCTTAAAACAAATTGATTGGAGCAAAATGTACAAGCGCTTTGGTCAGCCGAATGACCTGTTGGTGCGGCTGAACATCCAAGCCATGCGCGTCTGCGATGTGCCGGTTAAACCAGTCTATTTCCCAGGCGCGGAGAGCGGCATAAAACCTTTGCGCATGATTCCCTGGTTCTCTTTTTTCATTCTCAAGCTTTTCATGATGAGAATGGTGCAGCGCTACATCATCCGCGACTTTCATCCGCTGGTGTTCTTCTATGCGGTTTCGGCGATCTTGTTTGGTTTGGTCATCCCAATCTTTGTTATCCGCTTTTTCATCGTATGGTCACAAGAAGGCCTTGTCCCGCCGATTACGTCTTTGTCGATCATCTTCTTTGTCATCACCGGCATCCAGTTCCTTTTATTTGCCATGTGGTTTGACATGCAATACAACATGAATCTGTCATGACGCGCGACTTCACTCTGGATAAATACCGTCTTTTATGCCAGGCAATTCGGGAATCGGCAATGCCTGTCATCACCATTCATGAACACCTGCTTGATCCGCATCAGACAGAACGTCTGCTCATTCTCCGCCATGATGTTGACCGCTGCCCGCGCAATGCCCTGCACATGGCAGAACTGGAAAGCGAGTTCGAATTGCACTCCACGTATTATTTTCGCTTCAATCCGCAGGTCTTCAAACCAGAAATCATCCATCAAATAGCAGATTTAGGCCATGAGATTGGCTATCATTATGAAACGCTTTCCAAAGCGCGCGGCAATTTATCCCAAGCGCTCAAGCTGTTCGAGCGTGAATTAGCTGAGTTCAGAAAGATTACCCAGGTGCATACCATCTGCATGCATGGTTCTCCTTTGTCCCCCTTTGATAACCGCGATCTTTGGAAAGAATACGATTTCCGTCAATTTAACCTGACCGGCGAAGCTTTCTTATCCATTGATTATCGCCAGATCCAATACTTCACCGACACCGGTCGCACCTGGCAGAGGACGCAATTCAATATTCGAGATTTTTCGCCTGAATCTCAACCAGCTGATTGGGTCAGGTCCACCGATGACTTAATCGCAGCCGTCCTGCAGAAAACATTTTCACGCATGTGCATCACCGCCCATCCCGAAAGGTGGGCGCCCACTTTGCCAAATTGGTTCTTCAGTCTGGTATTTGACCAGGCAGCAAATTATGCAAAAGCGGGGCTTCAATGGTTCAAATCAGCTTCATCAAAATAGAATTTCTACCAAAAAAATTTCTCTCTATTTTGAAGGTTCTTCCTGTTTTGGTTCAACGTAGAACCCGTGTTTGGTTTTTTCCCAGAAGTGGGGTTTGTACAGCAATTGGCTGAAACCCACCCAGGCAGCCACGCTCGCCAGTCCCCAATAGATCGGACTGATCAGCGCCACCTTGATCAGGCTGTAAAGGCCGCGTCGCAAAGCTCCCGCTACATTCATGTAGGTAAAGGCAAAATTGCCGATGAACAAGCACAACACACCCAAGAAGAACACCAGTCCGGGATAAATGATCTGGATGAATTGCAGCTCAAAGAAGAACCATAGAGTGGTCAGCATCCAATATACCGGGTTTAACAAAGCCGCAAAAAACGTGCTGCCCACAATAAATTGAAAGCTCATGAATCCCTTAAAGCCGATCTCGCGCATCAGTTTGAACGGATGGCGCATATGCACCAGCCAGGTTTGCATGTAGCCCTTGATCCAGCGCGAGCGCTGGCGGATCCAATTGCCGATTTGACTGTTGGCTTCTTCGAAAGTTGTGCTGTCAACAATGGCTGTTTTGTATCCGCGTTTGAACAAGCGCACACCCAGATCAGCGTCCTCGGTCACGTTATATGGATCCCACGCGCCCACCTCAACCAGAGCGGCTTTTTTGAAGTGATTTGAGGTTCCGCCCAAGGGAATTGGAGCGTTGCTGGCGGATAAGCCCGGCAGCAGCAGGTCAAACCACATCGAGTATTCGATCGTGAACCAGCGCGTCAAAAGGTTTTGTTCCATGTTGTAGTAATTCAGCTTGGATTGAATGCACACCACTTCGGGCGGAGATTTTGAAAAGGCGACAATGATTTTCTTCAACTGGTCTGGTTGGGGAACATCCTCGGCATCAAATATGACCACGTAATCTCCACGGGCGTGGATCAAACCATAGTTGCAGGCTTTCGGTTTGGTTTTGGGTTGTCCAAAAGGCACGACTAGCCCGCGAAAGTGAGCGGGACCGTTCCAAATATTAAAAGCATCGATAGTAGCCTGGTCATCCTCCTCCATCAAAATCAAGATATCCAGTTTGGTGGTGGGATAATCTAGTTTCTTTAAAGATTCCAGCAATTCCGGTAAGACTTCCGCTTCTTTATAAACCGGAACCAGCAAAGTATAGACTGGCAGATCTCGGTCATTCAATCCCTGAATTTCTTCCTGCGTTACGGGCACCTCCATGTGATGGGAAAGGGCTTTATACACTAACCTGAAGCGGTACGTAGAAAAGGTAATGTAGAAAAGCGTAGAAAATGCATTCAGCAGGATGATGTAGCTTGTAAAATTCCACCAAATCCATGCTGCTGAGATCAGTGCAAATAAAACTAAGCCAATGATCTGTCCGGTACTCAACACCCGGTAGGCTGAATCTTGGGGTGCCCGCTCCAATAGATCGGAAATGCTTTGCGAGAGATAATCCTGCTTATAGAAATCTTCCAGCGCACTCTCAAGATCATTTTCCGTGATTAGAACCTGTTCAACCTGTTCGCCAAGCTGCGTTTTCGCTTGCTCCAAGGCTTCTGTATTGAACGGGTCTATTGTTCCAAGAATGATGCGTCCTTTGTCTTTGCGGATCGGTAGTATTCCAAATTCTCGGGCCTGGACACGGGGAATCGCACGCGCCAGCTCCTGGTCAACTTGCTCTTCCTCTAAATGATAAAGAGGCAGGGAGGTTTGTTGCGCAAGATAGGTATAGAGCAGTTTTTCGGTCACGTATCCGCGGTTTACCAGCGCCTTGCCGATGCGCACGCCGCTGTTCTTGGCAAATTCCAGCGCATCGTTGAGCTGCCCGCGTGTGATCACACCATCCAATAACAGGTGTGTGCCAATGTTCTTTTTTCCCAGAATCCGCCGTGCGCCATCTTCTATTTCGTTTCGCAGGGCGAAAACAGGTCTGATCTTCTGCTGGAGGCGCGTCTCAATTTCATTGAGCTTGTCAGTAAAAATCGGATCGGCAAATGCCACCACCACATGCTCGGGTTTGACTTGAATAGGCAAAGCTGAAAAATTCAGTGCTTCTTCGAAGGTGAATAACCGCGCAGCTTTTTCCTCAATTGGATCATGGATGATGGTTTTTTCATGAAAGTTGCCAAGCGGATCTACCCGCGTGACTGTTTCTTCGTTGAGCTGCAGTTCAACAAAATCAGTTCCAATCGCCTTGGCGATATTCTGCGCAACTTTTTTCTCGGGCAAACGGCTGAATTTGGAAATTGCTCGATCCAAAGGCACACCCCCATGGGTATGCTCATGCATTGCCTGCGTGGCGTTTTGCTGCGTCAGAATGCCTTCGCCCACCAGCTCTTTTAATAGATCCATTATTCGGTAGTCCGGGGCTTCTTCCGCTTTCCTGCCCAATAGTCGCTGCAGCGATGCCAGAATGGTCTGGCGGGGTGCCAGAATCACCTGGACTTTTTTCCCAATTGATTGCAGGGCGGCTTTGAAGCCTTCTGCATTGAAAGGATCAGCCACAGCCAAACCCAAGCCGCTATCGGTTGACCAGATGGGAAGCATGGCATGCGCATACGCCAGAGATGCAGGGATCTGATTTAGAGTGTTACTCTCAAAGCGCACATGGTCCAGGTGCGTGTAGGGAATCCCGGTTTGCAGGCTGAGGACTTGCGCAAGATCGTTTTCATCTGCCAGACCTTCATGAACAATCTCATCTGAAAAAGATATTCCGTTTTTAACGGCGGTAGCTCTAATTTCAGCGGTTTTTTCTTTGGTTAGGAATCCCAGCTTTGTTAAAATCACTGACACATCCGCCACCACCGGCAAATCTCTATCCGATTTCTGAAAATACAAGTTGTTAAGTTTTTTCTCAATCTCTTCGCGCGCAAGCAGAAAAGCCGTCACTTCCTTGTCTGAAAATCCCTCAGCCAATCGGATAATGCGCGGATCCGGTTCGGAAATAGCAATGAACAAGTGGTCTTCATCAACTTTCAGCGGCAGAACAGAGAATCTGTGCGCCATCGAGCGCGGCAGCACTTCGGCCAAATTCTCCTGAGCAGCCAAACCTTTGGAATAATCCTTCCACTCAGAGAGCAGCTTCATCCCGGAAAGCTGCGAGACAGCGCGCAGCCATTGTGAGCGTGTGCATATCCCGCGGCTGATCAACACTTGTTCCAATGATCTTCCCGTTTGATGAACAAGCGTTTGCAGGGTGTCTGGGTGGATATCCGGAATTTCCCGGTTCTTAACCAGCCATGCAACAACATCCAGGTCTTTTTGCAGTTTGTTCTCAATGCCGCGCAGGTAAAAGCGCCGGTAAAGCTGTTTCCAGTCAGAATATGTGCACAGAACCGGTTGAACTGGGATCTTTAAAGACTCTGCAATATCCAGGAATCGATCCCCGTGTTGGAGTTCTGGAGTGCCTACAACCAGCATTCCATCCAACCACATCAGGGGGATCGCTTGCCGCTGGGTCGCCATTTCCCAGGGTATCAGAAAGGATAAATCATAAGGAAGGTTCATTTTATCTGCCGGAAGATAGGGTACCGAGCAATAGATGCCGCCGGCTTCTGCCAGTTGTTCTTCGCTGGCCAGCGCCTGCTCCCGGCACAACTGAAAGGCTGATTGGTCGCTGTCCTTTTGCAGGCTCTTTAGTTTTTTCAATCCTTCTTGGGAAAGATAGCCCAAACGAAAAAGTGTCTCACCCAAGTCAGGAGAAACCGCACCAGATTCGTTTTGATACATCCGGTTAATCGCTGTATGGATTTCAGGAAAACTGGCTTTAACGAGTTGGATCTCGCGCCGGCATACCATTTCCAACTCATGCAGAAGATTTTGATTCGTCGGATCTGTGCAGGCAACGGTCAGAAGGTTTCCATCCAGCCGCATCGGCACAACTGCAAGGCGCCTGGCTGCTTCTTCTGGTAGTATGCGAATGGCGGCTTGTTCGAAATTGATCTCATTCAGTCGAACGAGGGGAAATAAACCATTTAAGGGCATTCTCATTCATCTGGCTGGTTTGGATTCTCTTTAATCGCATCAATGAATTCCTGCCGCTCGGTTTTTACATCTTTCCGCTTCTTCAGTGTGAAGAAAAGACCCAAATCCGAGATCAGATATGCGGCAGTGATGATGCTGATCAACAGGAATGGGACTGTGAAATACCCCAAGAAAGTTGCCAGAAAAACTGCCAGCCAAAGCACCAAAATAATCAGAACGCGCGCCAGGATGACCAGCACAACCAGGGAGTCTGAATCGCGCGGGGTTTTGTGCTCGCTCACGAACTCCTCTTCTTTAACCGGCTGGCTAGCTTTTCTTTGGGAGCGGCAGTCGAAGTATTGGTTTTGCGTTTCAATTTCACCGCTGCTTTTTCTTTCGATTGCCCATTATCTTCCTCTTTGTTTTCTTTCGGCGCGCTCTCAGGCTTGCTTTTTTTCTCTTGGATTTGACCGAATTGGATATGAGGTTTTTTGGTTGTCAATGAATACTGCAACGCAGCTTGGGCAGCGCGCGCCAGGTCGTCTTCAGTCAAGCCATCTTCCGGGAATTGAGCCACGCCGATGCAAACCGGGATGCGCACCA
>CAYVJI010000034.1:0-18659 GCA_964451805.1 uncultured Pelolinea sp.
CAGCAAGTATGCTGTGACCGGCATCACCAAAGCAGCGGCTTGCGATTATCTCACCGACGATATCCGCGTCAATTGCATTTGTCCAGGCCCGACCGACACACCCATGATTCGTGGTGGACGTTCTCCGCAGCAATTACAGGAATTCGTGGAATCTCTGCCGCTGAAGAGGCTGGCTGACCCGCAGGAGATCGCGCAGTCTGTGATCTTCTTGGCATCTGATGAAAGCCGCTTCATCACGGGTGTGGCATTGTTCGTGGATGGCGGGCAGAATGCCCACGTATAGCCAAGAACACCACAGATGAGCAGGAACAATACATTTGCAAGGCGACAGTCAATGCGCCTGCTTGTTGAAAAAACATCAATGAGTTGAAGCAATATTATGCTGTTGAAGCATTGATCCATTCCGCCAGGAATGGAGTGCATTATTTGTGTTTGTGGTTTGCTTGATGATTGCCCTGACCGATTCCAAAGTAAGTGAAACCCAATTCCCTGAGATGATTGCTGTCCCATAAATTGCGCCCGTCAACGATCACCGGCGTTCGCAGCAGCTTGAAGATCTTTTCGAAATCCAGCTGCTTGAATTCATTCCATTCGGTTGCCAGCACCAGCGCGTCTGCGCCTTCGGCGGCCTGATAGGCATCCGCACACAAGCTTATTTCAGGCATTTCTTTGACGGCATTTTGCATTGCCTGAGGGTCGTATGCCTTTACCCGCGCACCTTCGTTTTCGAGCAGGTGGATGATTTCTATGGCGGGAGCTTCGCGCATATCATCTGTGTTGGGTTTGAAGGATAAGCCCAAAATTGCAATCACCTTTTCATTCAAAGAACCCCCCAGCACTTTGCGCAGCCTGTAAACGATGCGGCGGCGCTGATTGCGGTTGATATCCATCACGGCTTGCAGCAGTTGGGGGTTGGTATTGTGCAGCACAGCCATGTGCGCCAATGCCTTCACGTCCTTGGGAAAACAGCTTCCACCCCAGCCCAATCCGGCATCCAGAAAACTATGGCCGATGCGTTTATCCAAACCCATACCCCTGGCGACTTCACGCACATCCGCCCCCATCTCATCGCAGATATTCGCGATTTCATTGATGAATGAGATGCGGGTTGCCAGAAAAGCATTGGACGCGTATTTGATCATTTCCGCCGTGCGCAGATCAGTGATCAAGATGGGCGCGCGCAGAGCGTCGTACAGTCTGGCTACCTTTTCCGCTGCTGAGCGATCCAGCGAACCCAGCACGACCCGGTCGGGATTCATGAAATCGCTGATGGCGCTGCCCTCGCGCAAGAATTCAGGGTTGCTGACCACCGAAAAATCAAGTTTGCGAGAATTACGTTTGCGCTGGATGATATCCGCCACCCAATCTCCGGTGCCAACCGGGACTGTGGATTTGTTTACCACAATAATGGGATGGTTCACCGTGTCTGCGATCTTTTCCGCTACCTCACGCACATATTGAAGGTCAGCCTCTCCATCGACTCCGGAGGGTGTACCCACTGCAATGAAAGCGAATTCCGCGTTCTTGAGTGCGACCTGATAATCGGTGGTGAAAACCAGCCTTCCGGTTTTGGTGTTGCGTTCAACGATTTCCTCGAGCCCGGGTTCGTAAATCGGCATGATACCCTGATTCAATTTCTGAATGCGTTCGTTGTTGATGTCCAGGCAGAACACTCGGTTGCCCAGATCCGCAAAACAAACGCCGGTAACCAAACCGACATAACCCGTTCCAATCACGCAGATATCGCTCATGAAATTCAATCTCCTGGGTGGGTATTATAGCTTAATCTCTTTTTGAATCCAGATGCGTCACATGAAGGACGACATTATTCTATGAGGGAAGTGACAACTGGCATAGGGGTGGTAGAATGACGCCACTGTGCAGAGAAAAAAACTCATTAAATCCTTTTTCATTGAATCGTTGGGCTGCGCCAAAAACAGCGTAGATTCGCGCTCGATGGCGGAACTGATGCTCCGCGCCGGATTCATTGAATCAAGTCTGCCGCAATCGGCTGACCTGATCATTGTCAACACCTGCGGTTTCATCCAACCCGCCCGGCAGGAATCTTTGCAGGTTTTGCGCGAATTCGCTTCTAGCAAAAGAAAAGGGCAATTTCTCATCGCAGCCGGCTGCCTGAGCGAACGCGAGAAGCAGCATCTAGCCAGAGAGGTGCAGGGTCTGGACGGTCTTATGAGTACGCGGCGGTGGGCGGATATTGTTGAAGTGGTGGAGCGCATCCAGAGGTCGCCGTCGCTTCGACAGGATTACTTTCCCGAAACGGAATATATCTTGGAGAGCGACCAGAGGATCGTGCGCGCGGCGGTGCAAGGGCGCAGCGCTTACTTGAAAATCGCCGATGGCTGTGACCGTCATTGTGCATTCTGCGCGATTCCTCTGATTAAAGGGCGCATGTGCAGCCGTCCACTTGAACATATTCTGGAGGACGCCCGCGCACTGCAATCACTTGGGATTCAGGAATTGATCCTGATTGCACAGGACACCACTGTCTATGGCAGCGACCTTGGTATGCAGGATGGGTTGGTGCGGCTGCTGCGCAATTTGCTGCAAAGCGTGCCGGCTATCCCCTGGATTCGGATCATGTACACCTTTCCGGGAATGATCTCGCAGGATCTGATCGGATTGCTGGCAGCTGATAATCAAATTCTACCCTATCTGGATATTCCTCTCCAGCATGCCCATCCGCAGGTCCTGCGGCGCATGCACAGGCCGGCGGATATGCGGGTTGTATTTGACACAATTGAGAAAATCCGTTCAGCCAACCCGCGCACTGCCCTGCGCAGCACCTTCATCATCGGTTTTCCCGGAGAAACACACGCAGAATTCGAAACCCTGCTGGACTTTATCCAAGATGTGCAATTTGACCATGTCGGCTTTTTCCCTTATTCTCACGAGCAGGGCACTTCTGCCTCTGCTTTAGAGGATGATGTGCCCGCAGATTTGAAGCAAGAGCGCTTGCAGCATATCGCTCAGCTGCAGGAGGAAATTTCCCTCAGCCGAAATAAAACCTGGGTGGGCGAACGCTTGCAGGTTTTAGTGGAGGGCAGCGGAGATGGTATTTCGGTCGGGCGCTGCTTCCGCGATGCCCCCGAAATAGATGGATTGGTGCTGCTGGATGAAATCCTTCCTAGCGGCAGCATGATCACGGCTGAGGTCAGCGGCGCGCTGACGCATGATTTGCTGGCGAAGAGACAAGAACAGGAAGGCGGTTAGCTAACCACTTTCCTGTTTGATAAAAAAGGAATGGCTGATCCTATGGACCTTGCTCCCCTGACACTGTAGTTTCAGGAGTAGGCGATTCGGTTTCAACGACAACGATCTCCTCAGTTGCGGTGGGTTCCGCCGTGGGCGGGTGGCACTTTAGATAAGCGTCGTTGTATTTGGCTTGCAGACCCTCAATAGTAGCGCCGATGTTCAAGGCGGTCTGGTAATGTTCTTCAGCGGTGCAGACCTCATTGGCGTTCATCAGCTGGTCGCCGTAGTTCACCAAGGCGATGGCATAACGTTCCGAGGCGGTCATGCTGCCGTCGTACAAACCGGGCATAGCAGCATACAAGTCTTGGAAATAATCAACAACCAACTTCCAATCCAATTCCCAGTAGCTGGCGCCAGTCAGGTACAGGCTGGCAACCGCGTAATAGTTGACCGATTCTTTATCCAGAGGTGCATAGCGGCCTAGCACCGACAAGAAATACATACCTTCTTCCAGATTGCCTTCATTCAGGATCATCTCAATCGCGCGATGCCGCAGCGCGATGAAATACAATCCGTCCACTTCCAGCGTGCGGTATGTATAGTCGGCATTGCGTAGAGCTTCCAGCGTGTTGATGGCAGCCGCCCACTGGCGCCCCTGCACCTCCTGTTGCGCTTGATTGAAGAGCGCTTCTGCGCCGCGATTATCCACGGTGGGTGTAACTGCCTGGGTGGGAACCGTCTGTCCGGCTTGAGCGAGCTTCACCATGACCTCAGTGTATTTCTCGGTAAGGCCGGGGAAATCCGGATAGATGCTTAGAACATATTCAAAATGCGAGCGGGCTAGATCATAGTTGCCGTTGTTCATCTGCAGCAAACCATACTGGAATTGTTCTGCAGCTTCGCTCAGAATTTCTGTATTCTGGTAAGACAAGCGATCAGAGATGCCCCTTTGGTAACCCAAGGCACCACCTGCCGCCCCTAAAAGCAAGGAAAGCAAAATTCCAAACAAAATCACGCGCCAGAGTTTGGGTTTCTTGACCACCAGCGGTTGTGTGCTGGAAGAATGGATTTCTTGCGTGTCGCCGCTGGATTTTGATTTCTTCAAATTGATTTTTTGTGTTTCTTCCTTTGGATCATTAGCCATGCGCGCTATTATACCTTTTTAATGAAGCAGTCATATTTTCTGCCTTTTTTTTGCGGTTACAGCCTAAAAAGGATCTTGATTTCTCTCTTGATGAAGGGAAGGGATATCAAGATGCCTGCTGCAGATGCCATCAATCCAACGACAAGCTCTGGCCAGTGGGAATCCAACCAGAGGAGTAGGAGCAAGCTTACACCGCTGCCTGTCAAGCCGCCTAGCAGAGCGCGTATGCTGGTGATGCGCGTCTCAGGATCTCCTATTAATAAAGACAGCCATCGTTTAAAGTTGGGCTTTGCGGATCTCTGCTGCAGCGATTTGATTCCATAATGCAGGAAGAGAAATGCCGATTGGGCTGTAAAGGCGGCGGCGTCCGCCAGGGCGATGCCTGCAGCACTCAGCGGTTTGGCCAGCAGGATGCCAGACACGATGTACACAACCAGATTGATGCCAGAACCGAAGAAAGGCACAAGCGCGTTTTGGCGCGCAAAGTAGATGCGATTGCCCAATTCCAGCAGGCAGTGGCTTAGCAAGCCTACCAGGAAAGCGCGAGAAACCCACAATAGCATAGCTGTACCCTGCACATCGAGGCCGAACGCGAATTGCAGAAAAGGTTCTAAAACCACAGCCAAAAGCAAGGCGGATGGAATAGCCAGCGCGATCAACACGCGTTGGATGCGCTGGATGGTCTGCTTGAATTGTTCGTGTTGCTGACGGGCAAACTGTTCAGACAAGGTTGGAAGCAAAGCTGTCCCGATGGCTGTGCCGATCAGCGTTTCCGGCACTTGCAGGATCATCCAACCATACGTCAGGGCGGAGACCGAACCCAGCGGCAGGCGCGAGGCGATGTTGTCGCGCGCGATGAAGGTTAACTGATACAAGAACATGCCTGCTACGCGTGGAGCCAGCATGGCTAGAATCTTGCGCACATCTTTTTGTTTCAGGTCGATCTGGGGAATCCATTTAAATTTGTAGATGACCAGACCGGGCATCAGCACCAGAAAGTAAAGCGCTGAACCGATCAGAACGCCATATACCAAACCATCCACACCCATGTCAAAAGCGGGAAATTTGAAAGACCCGATTGAATAGCTGTCGGCGGGTGCCAGCACAACCGCCCCGAAAATCTGCCCGAGGTTGTACAGTATTGGACCCAATGCCGGCAGCAGAAAGTGCTGGTTAGCCTGCAAACCGGCAATCAGCAAGCCCGCCATGGAAAAGATCAGCGTGGCGATCAGGTTCAGGCGCATTAACCGCACCACCAAGGTTTGCTGTTCGATTGTGAATCCCGGCGCGATTCCCAGCGAATGCTGTACCAGCGGCCAAGCGTAAATAGCTACGATCACCGAAAGCAATAGGCTAATGGTGAATGCCAGATTGGCGATCTGGCTGAATACCTTCCAGGCTGCTTCCCGGTTTTCTTTGACGATGATCTCTGTTAATACTGGGATGATCGCTACTGCTAATGCACCGCCGGTGATCAAAGCATTCAGCATCTCGGGTACATTATTGGCGACATTAAAGACGTCCAATTCTGAAGACAGCCCGAACTGGCGCGCGATGATCAGCTGGCGCAGGATGCCCAGCACTTTGTTGATTCCAAAGCTGACCGATACCAAAATAGCGGCTTTGGATAATTTGGTGATTTTATTCATCAGATCGCTTTCATCCCAATGCCACGTCGAGAATCATCATCAATGTGAATCCCAGCATGACGCCCGCAGTAGGAATGTCGGTATTTTTCCCCTGCTGGGCTTCTGGAATCAGCTCTTCAATGACCACGTAGATCATTGCCCCGGCTGCAAAAGCCAGCGCGTATGGCAGGATCTGCCGCATGGTAATAACTGCTTCTGCGCCTAGAATGGCCGCGATAGGTTCAACGATACCTGAGAGCTGTCCATACCACCAGCTTTTAAATCGCGATAAACCTTCTCGACGTAAAGGAGCAGAGACAGCCAGCCCTTCCGGGAAATTCTGCAGTCCAATGCCTAGCGCCAGGGCTATACCGCCTGCCAAGCTGGCACCCGGGATACCTGCCGCTGCCGCGCCGAAAGCGACGCCGACAGCCAATCCTTCCGGGATGTTGTGCATCGTGATCGCCAGGATCAGTAAAACGCTGCGCTGCCAGGAGGTCTTGATTCCTTCAGCAGATGACATGGGCAAGCCCATGTGCAGATGCGGCAACAGCCGATCGATCAGCCACAGCACAAATCCGCCCAGCATGAATCCAATAGCCGGCGGAAGAAAAGAGGGCAAACCTAATGTCTCCGAGATTTCGATAGCTGGCGCCAGCAGAGACCAGTAGCTGGCAGCGATCATCACGCCGGCGGCGAATCCCAGCATGCCGTCCAATAATTTTCGATTGATTTCTTTAGATAAAAATACGCCAGCTGCCCCCAGCGCTGTCAACCCCCAGGTGAAGAGTGTGCCGAACAGGGATTGTATGACCGGGTTGAATTGTTTAAGGAAAGCAAGCATTCCTTTTATCCTCCTTCGTATTTGAGGGTTTGAGCCAATATATAATCAATTTTACTTAGAATTTATATGCGTTTGATATGAGAAGAGGATTTTTCAATATCTTTTTGATGCGAAAAGAAGGACGAAAAAAATGAAATCGGGCTGTTTATTTATCGTCTCTGTGCCGATTGGCAACGATGGTGATATCACCTTGCGCGCGTTGAATGTCTTGCGGGAGGTGAACGCGATTATTTGTGAGGAATACCGTCAAGGCAGCACGCTGCTGAAGAAACTGAACCTGCCCGCCAAAGAACTCTTGCTGCTGAATGAACATAATGAACAAGAAGTGAATCAGCAAATTGTAGAACTGCTTATGAGTGGAATGGATATGGCATTGATCTCAGATTGCGGTACGCCTGGGTTTGCAGACCCCGGCACCTCGCTCATCAAGCTGGCCAATGAAAACCACATTCCAGTCAAACCGATACCGGGAGCATCTGCGCTGATGGCTGTCATCGCGGTCTCGCCTTTACCGATGGATGAGTTCTATTTCGCCGGCTTTTTGCCGCGAAAAACTGAAGAGCGAAAGACCAAATTGGAGAAATTGACAAGGCTGAAAACCCCTATTGTTTTGATGGATACTCCCTATCGGCTGAAAAAGCTGCTGGTGGAAATTTTTCAGATTTTTGGGAAAAATCGCAGGGTTACTTTGGGGTTTGACTTGACCCTGCCGACGGAAAAAATCATGCATGGCATTGTGGAAGATATCTTGCGACAGATTGGCGAGCAAAAAGGGGAGTTTATGCTCATTGTTCATTAAGCGTTGTTATTTTTATCAAGAAACCTTTTCAAGTAAAAGTGCGTAAAACATAACGAAAGGAAAACATTCATGAATAATCAAAGACCAGGCTGCTTATCAGGATTGCTTAAATTATTCCTGCTGGACAAAGTGTTTGATTGGCTGCAGGAACGGTTTGGATACAAGAGCGGTTCTTGCTTGGGCTGCGGCTGCGGCACGATTCTTTTGATCGTTTTCATCATGCTTTTCATATCAATTGTTTTTGGCACCGATTGGCTGCGATTCTCATTCTAATGATGATTGGATGACCTGGAGGCTGGCTTGAAAAGAAAAATTGTACTTTGCAGTTTATGGATCATGTTGATGTTGGCTGCCTGTGGGCTGCCAGTGCGGTATACGGAAGTGCGCGGTTCAGGCAGCGTGGTGACGCAAGAGCGGCCAATCTCCACTTTCAACGCGATTGACCTCAGCGGAATTGGCACGGTAATGATCGAGCAGGGAACTGAGGAAACACTCGAAATTACCGCAGAAGATAATCTGATCGATTATCTGGTAAGTGATGTAAAGGGCAGGCAGTTGTATCTAGGTATGGAAGAGTTTATCAACCTGCAGCCCAGCCAAGATATCATTTTTTATGTGATGGTCAAGGATATTAACACTATTAAAACCAGCGGAATGGGAAAGGTCATTGTGAAGAATGGGCTGGAATCAGACAATCTGCAGCTGGAGATCAGCGGCAGCGGCAACATGGATCTAGCCGATCTTTCCGTCAGAACACTCGCCATAAGTATTAGCGGAATGGGGGACGTGACAGTGTCCGGAAATGCCATGCAGCAAAATATCGAAATCAGCGGAACAGGCAATTATCATGCGGCGGACCTTTTCAGCCGCAGCGCGCAGGTGCAGATCTCAGGTTCGGGCAATGCCCGGGTTTGGGCAGCCGATGATTTAGATCTTGTACTAAGCGGCATGGGCAATCTGGAGTATTTTGGGGATCCGATTCTTACAACCGAAATCAGCGGTATGGGCGACGTCACATCTTTAGGAAATAAATAGGATATAAAAAAACTCGCTGATGATTGTTCAGCGAGTTAGTGTTTAAAAACAAATATTTGCTATTCCTGGGAAGGATAGGCAGCGACCCCGATTGTTCCCGGGCCGAAATGGGCGGCCAGCGAGATGGATATCTCGCCCAGGACGGCTTCGGCGCAATTAAAGCGGTTGATAACCTCTTTCAATAGATCCCTCCCGCTTTGCGGATCGTGCGCATGCACAACCCCGGCGTTAATGCGCGTCTCGCCAAATTTCTGCTTCATTTTTTCTAGAACCAATTCTACCGATTTGGCGCGTGAACGAACTTTTTCGCCCATTTCGATGATGCCGTTCTTTAATTCAATGATTGGTTTGACCTTGAGCATGGAAGCCAAAGCCGCTTGTAGATGTTTCACACGTCCGCTCATGCTGGCAAATTTGAGCGTGTCCACCGTAAAGACCAGTTCCATTTTTTGGCGGATGAATTCAAGCTTCTTAAGAATTTCACCGACCGTTTTGCCCTGACGATCCATGTCGCGGGCTTCGCGTGCCATCATGCCCATGCAGATGGTTCCGGAGGCGGAATCGAATGGGATGATGTTGAATTCATCTTTTAGTTCCTCTGCTGCTTTTTTGGCTGAATCCATCGTGCCGGATAGTTTTTCAGTGACGTGGATGGAGAGGATGGTTTCTTGCGGTTTGGCGATGCGCTTGTAGAATTCCACGAATTGATAAGGCGTGGGCTGAGAAGTGGAGGGTATGGAATTGGAGGTATCTACGATTCGGTAAAAATCATCGTACGAGATATCCACTCCCTGTAGATAATTTTTACCTTCATGAATGAGATTAATCGGAATCAAGTCAATCTGGTAGGCTTCCTGCCAGCCTTTGGGCAGGTCTCCTGCGGTATCCATCACGATTTTTAACATGATATTTTCCTTTTCTCTCGATAATACATTGACAAATGAAGTAAAAATTTTATAAATAGAACCCCTTAGAGTGCATGATAGTTACGCTGTGTAAATTTTGTAAAAAATACCTTTATCCTTGTTTATTCTTCTAACTCAATATAAATGCGCTTATTGATTTTACCTTTGCTTTTATAATCGACTACATGAATGCTGCCGACTTCCGCAGTGTTCTTCACATGCGTGCCGCCATCCGCTTGCAGATCTAATCCCACGATCTCGACAGTACGCACTTCCTGGATGTGTTCGGGCAGCAGGTTGATCTTAGTGCGGATCAGATCAGGGATCTTGAAAGCTTCTTGTCTGGGAAGGATGGCAACCCGCACTTCGCGCGCGGCTGTTACTTCTTGGTTTACTGATTGATTGATCACAGACACCAAATCACTGGTCAGCGATTCGAACTCGAAATCCATGCGACCTTTTAAAGGTTCCATATCTCCTCCGGTGACATGGGCTCCGTAATCGCGGAAGATCACCCCGCACAGGATATGCATTGCGGTGTGGGTGCGCATTACTTTATAGCGAAGCTGCCAATCAATGTGTCCTGTAACTGACGTGCCTTCAGAAGGCAGAGGGGCGTTTTCTGCCAGGATGTGCAGCAAACCTTGCGGGGTTTGCTTTGCTCGCTGCAGATCGGCTTTGTGTGCGTTGAATTCTAAAAAACCCCTATCGGGCACTTGACCACCCCCGCCCGGGTAAAAAGCGCTTTGATCCAAGACTACTGCGTGGGATTCTTCCTCAACGCGTTGGACCGTTGCTTGGAAATCTTTACAATAGCTATCGCTTTGATAGATTAAATGTGTCATCTCTCTTCCCTCATGAGGATATTGTAGACCTTTTTTCGGGTTTTGGAAGCAAAAAAATAAAGGGGATCCCGATGAAAGCGATCAGGCTGCTAAGAAGAAATGTTTGTTGACCGCCCAGCTTGTCATATAGAAATCCTGTGACAACGCCGGCAATGGCACCAATGGCGAAGAATTGCGCCAAGTAAATTCCATTTGCCAAAGAGCGGTTCGATGGGAATCTCTCTTGAACGATCGCCATGCCAACCGGCAGGATCATCATGGATGCCGCTCCCAATATTGCCAGGAAGAAGATTTGAAGTAGTCCTGTTGACAAAACGAAGGCGGGCAGGCTTAAACCCGATACGATGACAGAAACCAACATGACAAACCGGTATCCGAAACGATCATTGGCAAATCCGCCAAGAATAACTCCCAGCACACCAAAGCCTTGCAGTATGCTGAGCGACATACCGGACAGCCAGATGCTTGATCCGCTTTCGGATAGAAATACTGGTAGATACAATTCAGAAGATGAACGCAGCAGTGATCTCGTGGCTAAGATCAATCCCAAAGGCAGCATTATCGCTAGAAGGCTGCGGGTGGGAATAGAATTCTTCTGACCATTGTTTGTGGAGTGGTAGGGCAGATCTTTCAGCAAGAAGGTTAGCAGCAGTGAGATCAATATCCCGCCGATCATTAACCAGGGTACATTTTCAATTGAAGTAGTGGCAATAACGATCGTGATGATCATCGGTCCGAACATGATACCCAATTCCCCGCCCACCATCCAGAAACTCATGCCTTTGCCGACCTGCTTGCCCGATAAGCTGCCCACCTGTGCGGGCAGGATGGCATGCATAGATGCGGATGAAAATCCGGCCAGAAAGCAGAAAAGCAATGCGGTCTGATAAGTGGGTGCGGTGCCAAGCAGGCTGATGAAGATGGCGGTCATGGCTGGCGCCAACAAAGCGAATTTACGCAGGTTGATGCGATCCCCCACGTGGCCGATTACTGGCTGAAGGATTGATACTCCTTGATAGAGAAAGATGAAAAGACTGGCTTCAACTTTTAATAAATCCATCCGTTGAATCAAGAATGGAATCAAGGGTGCGATGAATCCTGAATAGGTGTCGTGGATGGCATGCGCGCTGGAGATGAGAATGGCTTTCAACCCCTGAAAATCAGGGTCTGTTGCAGCCGTGTTCTCTTTCTTGATTGCTTCAGAAGTGATATTTGAAAAATGTGAATTGGCCAATTTGATTCCTCGATTAGATGCAGTGATGTTGAAAGATGAAATTATACTCGCCTGAAAACTCATCATCAAATTTGACAAAAAAAGCAAGGATTTTGTGTCAAAATATCTATTGACGAATTTTATATCCCTGTGTAAAATATCGTCATAAATTCATAAGAGGAAATGGAGGTATTTGAGAATATGATCTTCACTATCAATCCAACAGATGTTCGCAAAAGTATGCCTCCTGCCATGCATTAATCGTATTTATTAAATACCAGCGATTATCCGCAGGAGAGCAGAAGCCCCTGCGGTTATGTTTTTAATTTTCCATAATTCTTTTTATCGCAGAGGCTGAGTGAACGCAATGACCGCGTTCAGATGGGGAAAGGTGCATCACATGGCAACCTTTCGGCAAAATGATTTCATGGAGAACAAAATGCTTAAAAAGCTCAAGGCAGCCTATTATAAGTACGGGAAACAGTTCTGGTTACTGATGTTTGCCTCATTCATTGATATGTTGGGTGGATCATTGATCTTTCCTTTCTTTTCACTATACCTGACGCAGAAATTTAACGTAGGCATGACCCAGGTGGGCACCATGTTCCTGGTTTGGGCGCTTACTTCGGGTGTAATCGGCAATGTGCTGGGCGGTGCTATGGCGGATAAATTTGGCAGGAAAGCCAATATGATCTTTGGATTAATTGCCAGCGCCACCTCTGCCCTGTTGATGGTGGTGATCAAGGATATTTTGATTTTCTATATCGCAATCGCCATTGTGGGAATTTTTGAAGATATTGCCGGTCCGGCACGCCAAGCTATGATCGCCGATCTGGTGCCTGAAAATCTGCGCGCGGATGCTTATAGTATTTTCCGCATCGTTTTCAACCTCTCGGTAACCATCGGGCCGGCTATTGGTGGTTTAATGGCCAGCCGCTCATTTGATCTGTTGTTCATTGCGGATGTCATCATCAGTCTGGCGGTAGCGCTGTTCGTATTTTTGTTCTTGAATGAGACGAAACCGCAAACCAGAAACTCTGGAAGCGAGAGAGAGGAGACTTTGCGGCAATCATTGCGCGGTTATGGACTGGTATTGAAAGATAAGCTCTTCGTAGCTTTCATCTTTGTGTCCATCTTGTCAACCCTGATGTATTTCAATATGAACAGCTCGCTCTCGGTGTTTTTGGTGAACCATCGCGGATTAAGCTCTGAAAAATTTGGCCTTATTCTCAGCCTGAACGCTGGTATGGTGGTGCTGCTGCAGATGCTGTTCACGCGTTTGACCGCCAAATGGAAGCCTATGCTGGCGATCGCTTTTGGAAATGTGTTGTATGTGATCGGATTCAGCATGTATGGTTTCGTTCATAGCTATGCCATGTATTTGCTGGCTATGGTAATCATTACTGTTGGCGAGATGATCTATGCTCCTAAAGAACAATCCTTGGTAGCGGATTTTGCACCCAAGCACATGCGCGGGCGCTATATGGCAATGCGTTCTTTTGCCTGGATCATACCGGTGGCAATCGCTCCCTTGGGAGCGGGCTTGATCATGGATAATTTGGAACCGAGTTTGGTGTGGTACGCGGCTGGTTTCGTAGGTTTGCTTTCGGTTTTGGGCTTTTTAATACTGCATATCAAAGCCGGTGCAGCGATCGCGAATAGGCAGATGGATTGGTCTAAAGATGGATTGGATACATCGGCTTCAAAACCTGATTTTCTGCCAGAAATAGAACAAACCTCTATGATCTCTGATTAATACAACATGGATTGGAGACTGGCTCTTCAAAGCAGTCTCAAATCCATGCTTATTTTCGTGGAAGCAGAAAGAACAGAGATATCGCCATAATCGCTAAACCTGCTGCGCGGCGGGCATCCAATGGGATGGGATCCATCCCTCCCCAGCCCAGTGTATCTGCCAATAAGCCAAATGCCATCTGACCCCAAATAACCGCTGCCAAGCCTGCAGTAACGCCCGCTTTTGAGATTGAAAAAGAAACACCCATGACAATTAAGATTCCTAAAGCTCCTGCAGTCAGCACCATCCAAAAGGCTGGCTGCATGATCTGAACAGAATTGAAACCCCGCCAGGTGCTTATGCCAAGCATCAGCAAGCCTGCCAGGCAGCCACCCAGGAAGTTTGTCCAAAAAGCGGTATTGATTGGACCTACCAGATTGCCTGCGCGGCCGCTCAAAAGAGATTGCAGTCCGATCAGAATACCTGTACTGAGAGCGCTGACGCCCCCGAGGATGATGATGTTTTTCATAAATGCCGCCTTTAGGTGAAAATAATGTTGTTGAAGGATGAATTCTATCAGCAGTTAAAGCTCGCTGATCTTTACCAGACCGTGTTTGATGGCGATCACTGCTGCTTGGGTTCTTGCAGAAACCCCCAATTTCTGAAACAGATTCTTGGTATAGTTGCGCACAGTCCCTTCTGATAGGAATAAACGTTCGGCAATATCCGCGTTGGAAAAACCTTGCGTGATCAATTTGAGGATTTCCATTTCGCGTTCAGTCAAATCGAACACCTGGCTGGTTGAAGCAAAATCTCCCACAGCTTTGGTTTGATCAATCAGCTTGGGGGTAACTTTAGGATCAATGTACGATTTTCCTTCCATAGTGCCTTTTACTGCAGCGATTAATTCCGTGGGAGGCGTATCCTTCAATAAATATCCCTCAGCTCCAGCGCGCAGGGCATCGAAAACCCATTCGTCATCATCATACGTTGTCAATACCAGCACGTGTATTTGAGGGAAGTTTTGACGGATTAACCGTGTGGCTAGAATGCCATTCATGATCGGCATTTTTAGATCTATCAAGACCAAATCCGGTTTCAAAGTTGGGATGAGCTCGATCAATTCAGTGCCATTGTTGGCATACCCCACAACTTGAATAGATGGATCGGTGCTGAGGATTTTTTTTAATCCTTCTATCACGATGAATTGATCGTCACATAATAATACTTTGATCATCTTACCCTCAAAAAACCACCCGGATTGTCGTGCCACCCTCTGCAGATGATTCGATTTTAAATGTCCCGCCTGCTTCCAGAGTCCTCTCCTGCATGCCCTTGATTCCAAGCCTATCCTTGAAATGTGTGCTTTCCAGATTGAAACCCTGACCATTGTCTGATATCTCTAAAATAATCCTGTTGTCTTTTTCCATCAGAGAGAGTTTAAACCGTGTGGCGTTTGAATGCCGGATGATGTTTTCCACCGCCTCTTGAGCGATTCGATATATGCATTGTTCGGCTTTTGATGACAGTAACTGCAGGTTATCAGTCACTATGCAATCTGCTGAACAATTCATTCGTAAAGCAGCGTCAGCGACAAGGCTTTTTAGCGCCGAGCATAAACCCAAGTCCTCCAATTGCTTGGCGCGCAAATCTTTGAGCGCTCGGCGGGTATCATCCAAACCCTTGCGAGTATTCAAAATCATCTGGTCCAATGCTTGATTCAACTCATGCTCTTCTGGGTTGGAGGAAATGCGCAAACCCTCCAAGGTTAAGATTTGACTGCTCAATGTATGTGCAAGCGTATCATGCAATTCGCGCGCCAATCGATTCCTTTCACGGCTGGTTGCCAGTTGCTCCAGCGTCTGGCTGTGTTGGCTGAGTAGGATATTGGCGTCAACCAAGCGCTTGCGTTGAGTGCGTTGGGTGGCCATAAGCAGGCTTACGATTGTTCCCACGGTGCCAATCGCGATAGAACGCAGGATTGGCACGCCAATGAATGGAATAGAGGCGGGGTTGATTTCCTCAAGGCTTATAAGAATTGAAGGCAGGTCATAAAAAGCTGTGAGGATGATTAACGCTATGGTTACGCGCAAGTTGTATTGCCAGGCTACTAGCACAATCGGCACCATAATTATGGGGAACAACATCCAGCTCCGATAGACGATATCCGTCAACGGCCCTTGGGATTCAAGCGGCCAAAGAATTACGCTGGTATATAAAGGAAAAAAGGCGGCGATGGTGATAGCGATTGGAAGGTAAAAACCCTTCAGTTTTCTTTCTAGCCAACCACAAAGGAGAAATACAAGAAGGAATAGAAAAATAAAAAAGTTCGTAAGAAAAAGAATTGAAGCGGGGGAAAACAGAATATGCGTGGTAAGGAATGCATAGACGAAATTTGCGATAAAGTAACAGACTGCAAACCCGCAGTAATATCGGAATACTCTCAATAACCCGGGTTCGATTGCTCTCGGCTGCATACTTTCATCTTACCACTTCCAATTTTTATTTATCCATATGACATGTGTTATTTCATCGAGTGGCATTTGCCATTATTAATTGTCCCTTTTCAATTGTGAGTTGTGGCATTTTTCATCTATTTGAATCCAGCGCTGCAAAGTATGATCTCTGCTCACCTCGTAAATGAGCTAAAAAAATGAAGCAACTTTCTGTAAACGCCCAGTGTTTGAGTAAACAATACCCTTCTCAGAAACAGGTCTATGCGATCCAGGATTTGAATTTGGAAATTCCAGAAGGCTGTATTTTTGGGTTGATTGGTCCAGATGGGTCGGGAAAATCCACAACCCTCAGAATTTTATCCACTGTCATTCAATCCACTGCTGGGAATGCGAGCATTTCAGGGCTGGATGTTAAATCGCAGGCTGAAGGCATCCGCGCAGTTGTAGGGTATATGCCGCAGAATTTCAGTTTGTATATGGATTTGAGTGTCATGGAAAACCTTGTTTTTTTTGCCAATATCCACCGCGTTTCTATTGATGAAAGGACAGAAAGGATCACGCGGATGCTCGATTTTACCCAGCTTAAACCATTCATCCAGCGTAAAGCTCGTGATCTTTCGGGCGGTATGAAGAAGAAGTTAGCCTTAGCTTGTGCATTGATCCATAATCCACGCGTGTTGATTCTGGATGAGCCTACCACTGGTGTTGATCCGGTTTCGCGTCGTGAATTTTGGGGAATTCTTACAGAGGTTGTTCAGAATGGAGTAACGGTGATTGTCAGCACGCCGTACATGGATGAAGCTGAACGTTGTCATTTAGCTGCCATCTTATTCCAGGGAAGAATCATCGCGTATGGTTCGCCTGTACAGCTGAAGCAGTCATTGCCTTTTGACATCATCGAACTCAAAGCGAAACCGCGCAAAGCTACACGTTTGTTGGTTTCCCAAATGCCAGGCTTGCTTGATTGGAGGCCAGTGGGGGATTGTTTTCGATTGGCAGTGAATAAAAGTGATTTTGACAGCGTGCTGGATAAATTGAGAAAGAAGTTAAACACAGGCAACTTGGAAATCCATGTATTAAGACAGGTCTCGCCATCCTTGGAAGATGCTTTTATCTATCGAGCGCACAACTCTACCGTAAACATATGAAAAAACATGAATGACTACGAAAATGCAGTTGAAACAACGGGATTGACCAAACAATTTGACTCATTTACCGCGGTGGATGGGGTGGATTTTTATATTCCTAAGGGAGAAATTTTTGGTTTGCTCGGACCAAATGGCGCGGGAAAAACAACCATCATACGCATGTTATGCGGCATCCTTTCTCCCACATCTGGAAAAGGCAGCATTCTAGGTTGGGATATTAGCCGCGATGCGGAACGAATCAAGCAAAAGATCGGCTATATGTCACAGAAGTTCTCTCTATATAACGATTTGTCATGCCGTGAAAATATCATGTTCTATGCGCAAGTTTATGATGTGAACAAAAATGACCTGGCAAAAAAGACTTCTGCGTTGATCGAAAAATTATCGTTAAAAGATATTGAGCATACATTGGTTGGGAATTTATCAGGCGCTTGGCGTCAGCGAGTTGCCTTGGCGTGCGCAGTGATCCATGATCCTCCCATGCTGTTCTTGGATGAAGCCACAGCGGGAGTAGACCCAATCTCTCGACGGGAATTCTGGGATTTTATTTACCAAATAGCAGGGGATGGAACCAGCGTTTTGGCAACCACGCATTATATGGATGAAGCGGAATTCTGCAATAAGGTCGGCATGATGTTTGCGGGCAAGTTGACAAAAATTGCCAGCCCCGATTCGATCAAAGATGCCTTACAAGGAGTTTTGGTAGCCATTGAATGCGATAAACCCATTGAAGCAGAAAAATTTCTCAAGCAGCAGAATTATGTTCTGGACGTTTCTTTGCATGGGGCGCAGGTACATATCCGGCTTGCATCCAAGAAAGAAAAAACCAGCCTGGTCAGAGATTTAAGGAAGATGAATGTGAATATTTCTAACACTGAGTTTATCCAACCATCGCTTGAAGATGTGTTTATTGCCTTGATCGAACAATACCGCCAGGATGAAATTGTGGATAGACCATTGATCGGAGGTAATTAATGGACAGGTTCTGGACCATTGTAAAAAAAGAATTTCTTCATATCTATCGCGATCCACGAACGCTTTCATTGATTCTTTTGCTGCCGGCTCTATTGCTTCTGTTATTGGGATACGGTGTTTCCGGCGAATCCCGAAATATCTCTATGGCGGTGGTTGATCTTTCAAAAACTGAAGAGAGCGCTCGTTACATTGAGTACTATACTGCCGGCGACGATTTTGATTACACATACACAGCCCTGAGTGAAAATGAATTATTGGATTTAATCCATCGAGACAAAGTTAAAGTGGGTTTGTTGATACCGGAAGATTTCGGGCGTGGGGTTGGCACTAACGAGGTTGTACAAGTTCAGTTGTATGTCAACGGCTCTTCCGAACCCGGCATCATCGAAACAATGCAGCTCAAACTTACTTCCATCAGCCAGATGGCGACCGAGCGGATTCTGATGGATCGGATTTCAAAAAACGGCAGCAGCCTGTCGATTGAATTGCCTATCGAAACGAATATTAAGATGCTGTACAACCCTGACAGCGACAGCAAGCTTTACATGATTCCTGGCTTGATTCCGATCATCCTGCAAGTCCAGGTGTTGCTCCTGTCAGCATTAGCAATCGTCAAAGAACGGGAACAGGGAACGATGGAGCAACTGATCGTTACGCCTATCAAGGGTTGGGAACTCATGTTGGGCAAGATTGTTCCTTACCTCTTGATAACCTTTGTC